>JBMOME010000054.1:0-112570 GCA_049323095.1 Thermodesulfobacteriota bacterium | reverse complement strand
ACTGTGGAGTATCAGCGCACATGAGACACGTCTTCAGGCTCCCCGACGTGGGAGGGGGCATCACGGAAGCGGAAGTGGTCGAATATCTGGTCAAGGTCGGCGACCAGGTTAAAGCGGATCAACCTGTGATCAGAGTGGAAACCGATAAGGCGGTGGTGGAATTGCCCGCGCCGGTGACAGGGACCGTCGCGGAACTCCCACACAGCCCTGGCGACACGGTCAAAGTCGGGGACGCGCTGCTCGTCATAGAGACGGAAGAAAAGGCGGTAAAGGCCCCACCTGAAAAGAAGGAAAAACCCAAAGAGGCTCCCAAGGCCCCACCCCCTGAGAAAGAGCCGCTCCGGCCCCCCAAAGTTGCTGCTAAAGAGGAGGAAGCGCCTGCGGAACCGGCCAAGAAGATCTTGGCCACGCCACATACACGCCGGCTGGCTCGCGAGCTGGGTGTGGACATCACCGCGGTAAAGGGGAGCGGCGCCCGCGGTCGCATCACTGATGAGGACCTCCGCGAAGCAGCCAAAAAGAAAGAAGTGCCGCCTCCCAAAGGTCCCACCGCCGCGGCTGTCCAGGCTCCGGCAACCGCGGGATTCGACTTCGAGAAGTACGGGCCGACAAAACGCGTGCCTCTTAAGGGCGTGCGCAAGCGGACCGCGGAAGTCATGGTGCGGTCGGTATCTACCATTCCGCATGTCACCCATTTTGACGAGGCGGACGTGACCGAGCTGCTCAAGGTGCGTGATCGAGAGAAAGCGCTGGCAGACCAGCGTGGGGTCAAGCTCACCATTCTCGCGTTTCTCACCAAGGCTGTTGCGGACGCGCTCAAGAAATATCCTATGTTCAACGCGTCTCTGGACGAAGCCACAGGCGAAATCGTGAACAAGGAATACTACAACGTCGGCTTCGCAACAGATACGGAAGCTGGTCTCATGGTGCCGGTGGTGCGAGATGTGGATAAGAAATCGATCCTCCAGATTGCTGGAGAGCTGAACGAGCTGTCTCGCAAGGCCCGGGATCGCACCATCGAGTTGGAGGACATGCGCGGGGGCACCTTTACTATCACCAACGTGGGAGCTCTCGGCGGCAGTTGGGCCACGCCGATCATTGTGCACCCGGAGGTGGCGATCCTCTGTTCGCTTCGCGCCACGGAGAAACCGGTCGTGCGCAACGGTGAAGTGGTGGTTCGCACAATCATGCCGCTAACGATTTCGTTCGATCATCGGGTGTTGGACGGCGCGGACGCGGCCCGCTTCATGTCACACATCGTGACCCTGCTGGAAGATCCCATGCGTATGCTGGTGGACGTAGCCTAGGAGGATTCCCATGGTCATGGGTGATTTTGCACAGGGAACGCAATTGGCAGTTATCGGCGGAGGCACGGGTGGGTATGTAGCTGCAATCAGAGCAGCCCAACTCGGCCTGGAAGTTACTTTGGTGGAAAAGGAAGAGCTCGGCGGTCTCTGCCTCAATTGGGGATGTATTCCTTCCAAGGCGCTCATTCACGCAGCAGGCTTGAAAAGAGAAATTGAACGCGCGGATAAGATGGGAATTATCGCGGGAGAACTCTCCGTGGACCTCCCCAAGCTCATGGAATGGAAGCAGGGCATTGTCGAGAAGCTCCGCAAGGGCGTGAGCAGTCTGCTTTCCCAGAATAAAGTCGAGGTCGTCCAGGGAACCGCTATTCTCACGGGCGAACGCTCGTTCACGGTAGAGGGTCCGAAAGGAGTGCATCGGTTCGAGTTTGAGCACGCGATTCTGGCCACCGGCTCCATTGCTGCTGAGATGCCGGGTATGCCCCGTGACGGCGTGCTGGTGATTGATTCCAAGGATGCGCTGGAGCTAAAAGAACTGCCGAAGCGGCTGGTGGTGGTTGGTGCAGGCGCAATCGGGCTTGAACTGGGAACGGTCTTCGCCAAACTGGGCACGAAAGTCACCCTTCTGGAGAACGGAAAAGCGCTCTTAACCATGCTGGATCCTCAGATCGGCAAGGTGATGGAACGTGCCCTCAGGAACCTGAACATAGAGGTGATCTTCGACGCGCGCGTCAAAGGCGTGGAGAAGCGCAACGGAGCTGCTGAAGTGCAGTATTCGACTCCCGACGGCGACAAATCGGTCGAAGCGGACAAGGTGTTGGTCGCGATCGGCCGCAGACCGAACACCACCGGCATCGGGCTGGAAAAGGCCGGTGTGAAGCTGGACAACAGAGGCTTTGTGGTGGTGAACGACCGTATGATGACCTCGACTGCGGGTATCTACGCGGTCGGTGACTTGGTTGCAGGACCTATGCTTGCCCACAAGGCATCGTATCAGGGCAAAGTCGCTGCTGAAGTGATCGCGGGTGAGCCGGCCTCATTTGAAGCAGTGGAAGTCCCTGGAGTGATCTTTGCAGATCCTGAAATCGCCTGGGTGGGCCTCACTGAAGAGCAGGCCAAAGAGCAAGGTTACCAGGTCAAGACGGGCGTGTTTCCTTTCAAGGCTCTGGGACGAACCTTAACACTTGGCGACGAGGGCTTGGGCTTCAGCAAGGTGGTCTCGGATGCAGAAACCGGCACGGTCCTTGGGGTCCACATCGTGGGCCCGTCAGCCTCGGACCTGATTTCGGAAGGCGCGCTCGCGGTCGCTTCTGCCGCGAACATTGAAGACCTGACTCTCACCATTCATCCGCATCCCACCTTGCCCGAGAGCATAGAAGAAGCCGCAGAACAGGCAGAACACCGGGCAATCCATATCTTCAGCCCGCCCAGCACAGCGGAGAAGACAAAGTAAAGCGGTTCTCTATAAGAATCGCGAATTGACTTCGTGTTCTGTTCTTTCCCCTGGAAGGTGAATTCCGGGACCCATAGGAAATCTTCTGAACGTGACGCTCGGTTAACTGATAGGGCTACCATCTGGCCGTCCGGGGGTGCAGTTCAATTACGGGGGAACCGCATCAATCGCGGTCCTTTTTTGAGCCATGCCATTCCCCTGAAATCACATCCATCTGAGAATTATGTGAACCACATGCAACGCTCCTGCTGCGTACAACGACGCAGCCAGGTCATCCAGCAGGATTCCCCAGCCTTCAGGAAGGCGCTCCAATCGGCGTGCAGGGAAAGGTTTAACGATATCGAAGAACCTCGTAGCAATGAAAGCCCAAAGCGCGGTCTGAAGCGGATCGGGTGTTCTGAAAAGGAGCACGGTGACGAAAAAGCCTGCCACTTCATCCAGAACGAATTGCCGGGGATCCTTCCTTCCCCAATAACGTTGAGCCCACGGACCCAGAAGTATCGACAAGAGGCAAGCGGCCAGAAGGCACGCGGCGACCGCCCATGTCTGAAGCCTGAGTGGAACAGTCATGGCGATTGCCAGAAACAGTGCCACAGCAGGCAAGGAGCCGACGGTCCCGGGTATCAAGGGAGAGTATCCGAAACCAAGCGCGGTGCTCAGCGCGGCGCAAATGAAGTTTCTCAGTGCTCTCATATTGTTTCGCGTTCAGAGAGGCAAGAATCGGGGAGGACCTTCTTGCAACGAAAATTCCCCCGATCGTGCCTCTTTGAATGCCCATCCACATGATGCAGCATTCGGACCGATGCGTTCGCACTCAAGGTGGCCCTGTACCAGGTGAAGAGGGGAAATCCCTTTTCAACACAAACCGGTATTAGCATATATATGGAAGACATCCACCAAGAAAACGGCCTTGACGATTCGGAAGAGGCGCAAGCATGGATCAGGAGCCGGTTCGTTCAGAGAAGCTTATCATTTTGGCACGACACGGAGAGACAGTATCGAATCGAGATGGTCTGATCATGGGACAGTCCGATTCCCAGCTCACGTCTCGTGGACTTGCTACTGTGGAAGCGCTGGCTGACAAGCTGACCGTGCATAGGCCCCAGGTAATCTACGCAAGCTCGCTGGGCAGGGCGGTTTCCAGCGCAAAGATATATTCTGAAAAATTGGGGATTCCTGTTGTCATGCGGCAATCCATGGTCGAGCTTTCCAGCGGCGCGTGGACCGACAAGACTAGAGACGAAGTGGTCGGCGGTAGACGCCATATCAGAACGAGCTGGACAGATCGGCCCCCTGAAGGTGAAAGCTACGAAGACGCGGAATCCCGAGTGTTCACGCTCGTAACAGAGATCGAAGTTGATAAGAGCTCCGAAATCGTGCTTGTGGTAGGTCACGCGTCGGTGAATCGTGTCTTTCTGAAGCTGTGGCTGGAGCTGGAACCCGACGTCGCGCTTCGTGTGAACGTCCCCCACGACTCGGTCTATTTGCTTGAGCCCTATGGACGAGTAGTCATGCTGGATTACACGGGGACTACGAAGCCGGGTCTTACGTTCGTGGAAGGATAACAGCGGGCGGCGCCCAAGCCGCTTCGGGCGCGAATTCTCTATTAGCGGGAGTCATCACCCTGATTCTTGCCGGAACCTCTGGTCTCGCCACTGCCTTGACTATGATGCTCCACCCCAGATGATTGTACGGAAAGACCCTGCCAAGGGTCTTGTCTATCCAACTCAACGCATCAATGCGGGTGAATTTCTTTCCGGAGCCCGGCAGCCGCGGAAGCCTATACGGGATGAGGTACGCGGATCGCCACCGAACCGGTCTGAACCCTGCGCGTCTCAATTTTGAAGCCAGCGCGGGCGGAGTATAAAAACGCAGATGTGTATCATCCCACCCAAACCAACGGTGATTCTTGCGTATCGCGCGCTGGTACGTCCCTTCAAGAAGATAGTTTATTGACATGGCATTCTGCGTGCTTATGACGATCGTGCCACCAGGCTCGATCACCGAGGCTGCATCCTCAAGGAGCCCTTGGTCATCTTCCACGTGCTCGATCACGTCTTTCATGAGGATAACGTCGAAGCGTGCGTGCGGCGGAAACGACGGAAATCGATCGCTTGGCGAGAAGTGGCAAAGTTTGTCCACGTTTTCTTGCCGAGCGAAATACCGGGCCGTTGAAAGCACCGTTTCTTCCGCATCCACTCCCACTACTTGCGCTGCACCGGATAGAGCCGCGTGCACGGAAAAATATCCCGCGCCGCACCCGTAATCGAGGAAGCGTTTTCCCTGGAGGTCCCCGAGCAGATCGCGAATATGCTCATTCTTAGCGCGGCTGTACGCCTTACTCTGTTGATCGAGGTACGCGTCCAGAGCCTGCTCGGGATCTTGAGATCTGATCCAATGGTCCTCGGGATATCGCTGTCTTTGACGATTCATCGCACAACTTGAGGCAAGAATTCGTTTTCAATCACGTTGGTGGCAGCTGCGTGCTCCGGGTGGTCCGACTCGCCACATACTGCGCTGGAAGCTTCTGTAGGGGCGCACGGCCGTGCGCCCCTACTAAACGGGGCCCGCGACGACCCCCTCCTAAAGCTCGGAGGTCCGCCATTTGCTTCTATCTTAGTCTGTCACCTATTCGAGCCATCGGATCTCCCCGGACGCCAATTTCAGAAGGAACAAGGCAGTCAGCTGTGCCCTTTCGGTCAAGCTGTCCAGGAAGAGGTATTCTTCAGAGGTATGAATACCTTGTCCCCTGACTCCCAGGCTGTCAACCGTGGTCAGGCCCGCGGCCGCCAGGATGTTCCCGTCGCTGGCCCCACCGCTTGGTTGCCATTGGAGCGAAAGGCCGATTTCTTCTCCACATCGGGCAATGTGTTTGAGCGCCCTTAGTGTGGCGTCATCAAGAGGCTTGGGCGGCCTCGCAAAATCACCCCAGAGACGAACCGAGAAACCGTCACGGCCGTTTAATTCATCAACCAGAGCGCCAAGATTGGCGTCAAAGATCTCCCGATCCGCGTCCGAAGTGACCCGAGCGTTGAACCTGCATTGGCACAGATCCGGCACCACATTCGCGGGACCTCCTCCGCCAAGCCATCCCACATTTATGGTGACCCCCGTCCGATCCGCGTGCATCGCATTCAGCCGGACGATAAACTCTGCAAGGAGATGAATTGCATTCCGCCCTTCGCCGGGATTTCGGCCTGCATGAGCGGCCCTGCCTCGCACAACCACCGTGAAGTTTCCCGATCCGCGGCGAGCGCTTACCAGCTTCCCTCCGGGGAGCGCGGGCTCGAAAAGCAGGCCCAACCGGTTTCGCTTTGCCGCCGCGCGCAAAAGCTCAGCAGAGCCCGGTGAGCCGATCTCTTCGTCAGGATTGATGAGGATTTCCCACCCTATGTTTTCCGCCCAAGGGCTGCGTTCGAGCGCCAGAAGAGCGGTGAGCATTACCGCGAGCCCGCCCTTGGCATCCGCGACTCCAGGGCCCTTGAGACGATCTCCGTCGATGCGCGAGCATTCTTGAAACGGGTGATCCACCTGAAATACCGTATCGTAGTGGATGCCGAGGAAGACTTTGAGCGGCGCTGATGCGCGCTTCACGATGAAAAGAGCTTTACCGACGGGAATCTCGGTCGGTTCTCCGCGGGCGTCCACCATAGTTTGAGGCGGAAGTGAGAGCGAGCGCATCTCGCCGTCGAGAGTACTGAAGTCATCGCTCAAAAGGTCCAGTAAGCCATTGAGGCCAGTGATGTTGCGGCTGCCGGAGTTAACCGCAGCCCACCGCTCCACGAGGCTCACCATGTGATCCTGCTGACCTTTGATCCAACCGAGATGAGCCGCGTAGTCTTTCATTAGGAGCCAATGCCGCACTGAGCGAGACTTACGTACGTTAGTCCAAGCGCCAAAGCGACGTTTTCGTATGTGACATGTCCTTTGTAGAGGTTGACCCCTTTTGCCAATGCAGGGTCGCCTTTGATCGCAAGTGCGAATCCTTGTTCCGCGAGTTTGAGCGCGTACGGGAGGGTGACATTGGTGAGCGCGAACGTGGAGGTTCGTGCAACTGCGCCGGGCATGTTGGGAACGCAGTAATGGATAACCTCGTCCACCGTGAACGTAGGTTTGCTATGGGTCGTGGGTCTCGTGGTTTCTGCGCAGCCTCCCTGGTCCACGGCAACATCAACGATGACCGCGCCTCCTTTCATGTCTCTCACCATGTCTCGGCTTATCAAATGCGGCGCGCGAGCCCCAGGGATGAGCACCGCACCGATCACCAGATGAGAATTCACCACCGAATCATAGATGTTGTCATAATTGGACATGATGGTGGTCACGCGGCTGCCGAAGATGTCGTCCATGTACATGAGCCGCTTCACGTCCATGTCGATCAGATGCACTTCAGCGCCAAGACCCACTGCTATTTTCGTGGCCGCGCGGCCCACGGAACCCGCGCCCACAATCGTTACCCGGCCGCGACTCACACCCGGAACACCTCCCAGGAGCACTCCGCGACCACCTTGAGTCTTTTCCAGGAAATGGGCCCCGATCTGCACCGACATGCGCCCTGCTACTTCGCTCATAGGAACCAGGAGAGGGAGCGTCCCGTCCGTTAATTGAATCGTTTCGTACGCGACCGCAATGATCTTCCTGTCCAGAAGCGCTCGGGTGAGTTCCGGGGCCGGAGCAAGGTGGAGATAGGCATACAGCATCTGGCCCTCACGCAGGAGCTCATATTCCTGCCGCTGAGGTTCCTTGACCTTCATAATCATTTCTGCCTGGCCGTACACCTCCGACGCTTTGCCCACGATTGTGGCGCCCGCGTTCAGGTATTCCGCGTCGGAAATGCGCGAGCCCTCACCCGCGCCGCTTTCCACAAGCACTTCGTGGCCGTGCGCGGCAAGAATCCGCACTCCTGCGGGCACGATACCCACCCTGTATTCGTCTTCCTTGATCTCTTTCGGCACGCCAATGATCATGTCGATCCTCGCACGAAAGCTTGGTACTTGGTTTAGTAAGTCACGTCACGTCTTCCATAATTGAGGGCAGTATTCAAGCTAGATCTTTTCACGCGCATTGTCCGAACAAGGCGTATTGCTTCTCCTGTGTCCATTACTCCGCACATGCTAGAAGCGATGGGAAAGATGGGAGTTTTTGGGGAGGGGTCTGGGGAGGCCCTTTTTGCAAAAAGGGCCTCCCCGGCCACTTCTTCAAAAACTCACACGATTTCCAACCGCTTCTAACCGTTTCTGCCCACAAGCAGGGCCACGCAGTAGTATTGCCACACGAAATCCACTTCTTCAAAGCCGCAATCAAGCCACCAGCTTTTCTTTTCGTCCTTGCTCACGTAGTAATGTCGTTCCTTTTCTTTGCTGAGCCTCGTCAGTTCTTCGAGCGTATCCCTCGGGACTATGCCGCCCTGGATTGCAGCTTCTGTCGCGCGCTCCATCTCGCGGAAATACAGCGCAAGGTTCAGGTCGCCCTGGTACGCCTCCACAGTAGCCAACCACCCGCCGGGTTTGAGAATCCGCTTGAGACCCTTGAGGCACCGGAGATACGCGGGGCGGTCCAGATGCTCCAGCACAAGGACCGAAACCGCGGCATCGAAGGTGTGATCTTCCCAATTGAGATCCCACCCTTCTTGGTCCAGATCGGCCTGATGGAAATCAACAGCCCCCGATGTCAGCTTTTTCCTTGCAAGTGAGAGCATTTCGTGGGAACCGTCAAGGCACGAAAGGCGATGGAGCGGTAGACTTTCGGCCAGCCGCAGGGACGTATTGCCGGTCCCGCATCCCAGGTCAAGGATGGTCACGCGTTCCTTATCACGCAGCACATGACTCAGGAAGCTCACAGAGCATGAGATCATGTCGTCATAGCGAGGCACGCATGATCGCTGGTACGCGTCATATAGCGGGGCTTGCAGATCGAAGAATTCGACAGTTGCCGACATTGAGACTCCATGAAGAAAACCGGCCGATCAACGCATTCCTATGAAAGTTGCCCACATGAGGCTCCCCTGGTCGGGTCTACGTATGGGGAGCTCTCTAGCTATAGCAGTTGTTTTGACACTCCCCGCGGCCGCCCTAGCGCCCGCTAGGGGCCTTCATCTTGTAATCTCGGCGTGTTATACGCCCAAACGTAACAGAAGCGCCGGAAGGTGTCAAAAGCTTAGGAGAACCAAATTCCCGTGTGCGGGTCAAACAAGTGTAAATAATGATTATTGAAGGAGAGACATACATGAACAAGGACGGTTTTCAGATGGTGGCGGTGGCGATCGTATGCGCCGTTTTGATGGTTTTCGTCTCGGGCGCGTACTTGCCGGTACCCGCGGCCAACAACTCTCCCGCCTTCCTAAAGCAGATGGGCGAAGCCTTTGTGGAGGTAGCCCAAAAGGTCACCCCAGCAGTTGTAAACATCATGTCTTCCAAAACTATGGCGGGGGCCGGCCCCGGCGCAAGTCAGTTCGACAAGATCCCGGAGGATCATCCATTCAAGGAATTCTTCGGTGACGACCTCTTCAAGAAGTTCTTCAAGGGGCCCTATGGCGGCGGAAAGGAGTTCCGCCGTCAGGGCGTTGGGTCGGGCGTGATCGTCGGATCTGACGGTACTATTCTCACGAATGCCCACGTGGTGAAGGATGCCGACGAGATTAAGGTCACCTTGCCGGACAAGCGCACTTTCGACGCGAAGGTTATCGGTGCGGACCCGGAGAGCGACATCGCCGTGATCAAGGTGAACGCAACCAGCCTCCCGATCGCAAAGTTAGGTGATTCCAGCAAGATTCGGGTTGGCGAGATTGTGCTCGCCATAGGCAACCCGTTCAAGCTGAGCAGCACGGTCACTTCCGGCATCGTTAGCGCTACCGGGCGATCCAATGTGGGCATTATCGACTATGAAGACTTCATCCAAACCGATGCGGCCATCAATCCGGGCAATTCGGGTGGCCCGTTGGTCAACGTGAATGGAGAAGTCATCGGAATCAACACAGCAATCGCAACAGGCAGCGGCGGGTATCAGGGGGTAGGTTTTGCGATTCCTTCGAACACCGCGCAGCACATCATGGATTCTTTGCTCAAAGAGGGGAAGGTGCGCCGAGGTTTGTTGGGCGTGCACATTCAGGACCTCACCCCGGCGCTCGCCAAGTCCTACAACCGCGATGAAATCAAGGGCGCTCTCGTTTCCCAAGTCATCAGCGGCAGCCCCGCGGAAAAGGCAGGGATCGAATCCGGTGACATCGTTCTCAAATACAACGGCCAGCCGGTGGAAGGCGCTGCGCAACTGAAGAACATGGTTGGCGTTGCAAAGCCCGGGGCCACGGCAACCCTCACCATATTCAGAAAGGGCTCAACCCTTGAAAAGAAAGTGACGGTAGGCGAACGCGACTCTAAGAAGATCGCTGCCGCACAGGAGGAGCCGGAGTCAGGGAAGTCAAGCACCGAACTCGGGATAGCCATTGAGCCGGTTCCGGCTGCGGTTGCAGAGAAGTTAAACCTCCCCAAGGGTAAGGGAGTACGCGTGGCCGATGTCCAAGGAGGCGGTGTGGGTCAAACCATGGGTCTGAAATCCGGGGACATCATTCTTGAGGTGGACGACAAGGCAGTGGGCGACGTTGCATCCTTTAAGACGGCCCTGCAAGAATCCAAGAAAGGCAATGTGGTGCGTCTGAAGGTTCAGAGAGGTAACAACACACTCTTCTTCGCAAGTAACCTCAAATAGACCGTTCCAACCGTGAACCGTCGGGGGCGGGTTTCAAAGCCCGCCCCTATATGAATTCCACGTCAATTCGGCATCCGAGGGATTCCAGGTCCTTCCATAGGCACATCGTCGCGTGCCGGAAGAGTGATTTGTGTTCCCTGGCCGCACCGACTCGTCGCATTTCACCGGGGAAGACAAACTCTTTTGAGTCAAACTGCCCCTCGTTGAAGTACTGATCCAAAGATTCTTCCCAGGTACCTCTGAGGGACCCATTCGGTGAGTGACAGAGCGGCACATCGACCTGTTCGGTTTGACACTCCTGGGCCACGCGCACTTCCACGTGCATTCCCGACCGATAGGTTATGTCAGCCAAGGGACGCCCATTTCGAGACAAGTGCGCGATAATGACCATTCTCTAAGTCCTCGGTGGGGCGATTCGGGCACAACTGACCGCTGTTTCGCGAAGTTAAGAGTTTACCAGCGAAATCCCCGGATATGCAAGACGTAGCAGTAGCCGCACACTGCCCCGCGAGGGTCTCAGTCCCAATCTTTCCAGGTTGATTGCCCGCACAGCTTCGAGTGACTCCTAGTAACAGTCTGTTCAGAACAATGTCCTAAGTACGTCTGCTTGCCGGGATATACCTGCCCTCAGAGTCGTAACAGGTGCGTCGCAGTTGCTGTTCCAAGTGGAGCATTTCATCGCGGGGTCGGGCTCGGATCCGGCGTGCAGGCGAACCGACGTATATGGACCACGGTTCGCAGTCGGTCTTCACGAGAGAGTTTGCGCCTATGGCCACGCCTTCACCAACTGTCACTCCTGGTAGCACGACCGAATTGGCACCTATAATCACGTGCTTCTTGATCGTGACAAATGAACGAATGGCCTTCCGATACTCGGGAGGCACAGCGGGACCGACGAGCGAACCGCCCAAGTAATTGTCATCGCCAGTATAGACACGGCATCCACCCGAGATTCCACAAAAATCCTCAATGACCAAATTGCCGCCACCCACAAGTGACGCGAAAGCGGCGATGTGAACAAAGCTGCCGATAGTGGTGATTTTGCCTCCCATGAGGAAGACAAAATCATCAATAATTACGCTGTCACCTATGGAAATGACTTCCGGGGACACGATCTTCGCCAGCGGCCAGATGGTCACGTCTTGGCCGACTCGTGCAAACGGGATGTCATAAGCCTGATTCTCAGCGTTCACAACAAACCCCCTGCGAATTCCAAAAGTACCCAAGAGAAGAGAACACTTTTTGGCCCAAAGCGAAGCCAACGGAAAGCACGGAGTCTCGATTTGGGGCGGCGATTGATCACATACATCAGTTTGCGAAAACCCTGACGTTGTCTAAGGTTTTCGCTTGAAGGTTTCTTTCATGAGCAGTGCGCAGGGGATGCTCAGCGATCCCACCAACAGCATCACCAGAAGCATCGATTTGTACGCTTCCAGGGAATAAGCGGCTCCCTCAGCCCGCGGATACGATTCCAGCACCCAGCCCAGCAGCAATTGAATCATGCCTGCGCCCATGAACGGGAACAGGTTCACGATCCCCACTGAAGTGCCGGTGATTTCGATAGGGAAGAGCTCCTTGGTTGTGGTGACACCGATCACTCCCGGCGCGAGAGCGAACAACGCAAACGCAAACGTGAGGACATACAAGGTGGCGACGGAAAGGTCTGACGGATACAAGTTGAATATCGTCAATACTCCCGCAAGAGCGCAGGAACAGAGGAAAAGCACCCATTTGCGGCTATGCAGGATCTTTTCGGAGATAAAGCTGTGGATAGGCGCTCCCACAATGATTCCCACAGCGAGCATATTCAAGATTCCGCCTGCTTCCGCTTGACTTAACCCATAGACCTGCATGAGGTACGGACCCGCCCAGAGACCTCCAAATCCGAAGAAGCTTCCCATGGTAAGAAAAGCCCATCCGGCCATGGGCCACGTGCGAGCGCTAAAGACCACCTGACGCACTCCTGCCCACAGAGGGATTGCTTCTCCTCCGGGCCCAGAATTCACACCGAAACGGTCAATTTCCGCTACAGGCGGCCATCCCATCTCCGAAGGCTTGTTGCGAACAAGCGCCCATACCAGTGCTCCGAGGAGCGCAGTGATTAAGCCGATGATGCCAAAAGATACTCGCCAGCCAAGCCATGCATTGAGCCAGGCCATAGGTTCGGCGCCGGTGAGAGTGCCCAGACCGCCCACGATGAGGAATATGGCATTCATCCGACTGAATTCATGCAGCCGAAACCAGTGGGAGAGGATCTTCATTGTGGCGGTGAAGATCATGCCCGCGCCCAAACCGACGAGCACCCTCCCCAATATTGCCATTTCCAAATTGACTGCCAGGCCGAGCAAAATGCTCCCGAGCCCGCCGACCACCAGGAAGATACTTACCGACGCGCGCGGACCCAGAGAATCGGAAAGAAGGCCTGCGGGAAATTGGATGAACGCGTAGCTATAGAAATATGCGGATGCCATGAGGCCCGTCAGACCGCCGGAAAGCCCCAGCGCTTGCTGGATGTCTAGGCCGACGACTGACGGACAAACCCGGTGAAAACACGCGAGCAGATATGCCAGTGCCATGGTCGCGAAAACCAGCCACCTGTAAAGATATGCCTTGGCCTCAAGCTCCGATGCCATGTTTGCCTGTTTCACGCGCCCTCGCGAAGATTGATACCAGTGCGCTTTCAAAGAAGTAAAGCATGGGGGAAACTTCTTTGTGTAAAGAAGTTTCCCCCAAAGCCCCCTTCAAGAAACTCTATATTCCTCTGGCATTTCGCCTTCCTGGACAGGAAGGCGAAATGCCAGAGACACATAGAAGTTTTTGGAAAGGGGTTCGGGGAGGAACCTTTTTTCAAAAAGGTTCTCCCCGTCTTACTTTCTTGAACGCGCATCGGTATGAATACTCCATTGCAACAATAGCATGACTTGCACGAGAGAAAAGATCTGTCGTGTACGGAGAAAAGGAAATGCTTAACGGTCCATCATTCGCATCCCCGAAGGATCAGACCGTTGATGAATAATATGGAAGGCTCACATTCAGGAGATCTGTATGGGCAAAGGCGAGGTCGCCATTCGTCGCGTGCTCTCACTGAAACTTGTTGAGGAATTCCGTCGCCGCAGCAATGTCACCGAGTTCCACGATGCGCTTTAGAACTGAATCCCCAAGGTAATACCGCCTCCCAAAACATACTTGGTCATGGTTGCGGTGACGTCTTTGCTCGTGCTTATGGCAGGAGCCGAATTTTCGAATTCCAGTTCCGCGTCCCCTACCACCCTCATCCAGGTGTAGTTTGCCCAAAGCCCGAACGAAGAGGAAGAGAGGAGCGCAGTGTTATACTGAAACGTGGCCGAAACGAAGTCACCGGGCCTATTCCACGAGTATTTCAGTTCGGTCTGTCTGTTCTGAGAACTTCTGAGCGCGATGACGGTGTTGGACCACGCCCAGGGGCTGTAGATGATCGTAGCCGTTGCGCCGGAGGCCGGTATGACGATTCCAAAAAACGGACAAGCCGACTTGGTGATGGTGTCCCCGCGCAAAGTCTGATTGGCAAGCGGAACCGAACCAATCCGCGGGTCGCTTATTTCAAAGATGAAGTGATCCCAGTACATGCCTCCGATGATGGGGCCCAACCCTGCACCCACCTGCACGAACCAGCTTTCAGCCTTGGTGCTGGTGAAGTCGAGCACCGGCACTGCCGCTAAGGGCCCTACACTCACGGGCATCTCGCCCGATATGGCGAACGTCCGGGGCAATATGCCACCCCCGGCTGCAAAGACGCTGAAGAGCTCGCCGGCTGTCACATTCACACCCGCGGTCCCGCTCCAGAAATTGGCGTCCTTGAGAGTGATGTCCATAGTGTCTATCTGAATAGCCCCGATGAAGGGGAGGAGTCTTTCAGCTTCGACCGGGAGGGTCAAATTTGACCCCACACGCTGGAACCCAGCCTGCACGAAGGGCTTCAGCTTGACTTGACCAAGGCTGATGCCTGGAAGACTCGGCAATCCCGACGCTATGAAGTCTTCCATCGGGTTTTGCGCCAGAGCCCATGTCGGGAGCAGCAAACTAAAGAGAACAGCGACAATCCATACTCGTTTCATCATAACCATATCCTCCATGCAAACTCGGGAGAACACCCCTAATCAGTGAAAGAATAACAAAAATATCAAAAGCATTTTCTATTTATCGAACGAGAAGACGCGCTTCCAGTCCCGTTTCATGTCCACGACGAGCCATCCCTTTTCGCGGGCCTCGTCCAGTGCCTTATCGAGCCGGCCCATCGTCGATTTGCGATCGTACGCCCATTCACGCTCCGCGTCCGTGTGGTGCACGATGCCCATGAAGCGAAGGCCCGGCCCTGCCGCTGTCCATTGCAGCATCTCGAGATCGCCGTCAGAGTTACCGAATGCGAGAATCGGGCGCCTACCGATGTTTTGCCAGATGCCAACAGGCTTCCCGGCCTTGTCGTCGATGAAATCCAACTCAGGGAGCCGCCGAAGCGCCGGCTTTCCGTCACGAAGTTCCCACTTCAGTTTCAACCGCGAGCCGATCGTCTGCTCGGGCGGCACTCCGTAGACCTTTTCCGCCCATGCCCGCATGAAATCTACACCACCGCCGGAGACAATATATGTTTTGAAGCCGTTGTCTCGCAGGTAGGCGAGCAACTCAAGCATGGGCTGATAAACCAGCTCGATGTATGGGCGCCCGAACCGCGGGTGCTTCGCGGTTGTCACCCAGTCCTTGACGATTTGAACGAACTCGTCCGTTGTCATGCCTGCGTGCGTGGCCATAAGGAGTTCCATCAACGCAGGCTCTCCAGCGGCAGCCAATGCTTTGAAGTCGCCGTCCAGCACTGCTTTGAACGGCATCTTCTCCTTCCACTCCGGATGGCTCGGAGCGAGTGCCTTTACCCTGTCTATGGCAAAAAGTAGCTGAAAGTATGCCGGCTGTTCGCTCCAAAGCGTGCCGTCATTGTCGAAGACCGCGATGCGCTCTGCAGGACGCACAAAATGGGGGCTGCCTTCCTTTGTTACTTGGGAGACGAAATCTACAATGGCTTTCTTTGAAGGGCCTTCATTCCACGAAGGGAGTGCGTCGACCTGACCGAAGACGGGATTGACAAAGCCTCCGCCCAGAGCAAAGCTGACGAGCACAAGGAGGGCGATTCTCCTCATAGAATTCCTCTCACATGATGCGGCAACTGTATCTGTTGCCAAAAGTTTTGTCCGATTCTAGGCAACCCGACCCCGTCATTCCGGCGGAAGCCGGAATCCAGTTTTTTCAATATGTTCTGGACCCCGGCGCCTGCCCCGGATCGCGATCCGGGGTTCGCCGGGGTGACAGGTAACCAGTAGGCCTTTATCTTGACAACTGCTATAAGTCGCCCCCGCGGGAGCATGTTGGCGGGAGCGGCTTCATCGTTTTGTCCGGAAGTTCCTATTTTGCTTCCTTCTTTGCAGCGTCCCCTGGCTTCTGCTTCATCATATTCTTGAAGGCTTCTTCGATGATGCTCTTCTTCATGAGCAGCTCGATAGAGCTCTTCGTGATATAACCCCCGATCCCCGCGGGCGGCCGGTTCGGGATCTCGCCGGTTTCTTTCAGGAATGTGATCAAGACTTTGTCACTGTTGTATACGACTCTCCACATCCTGTCGCCCGACTGAGCGCTGAAGAAGAGGTCATGCTGCTCCTGCGGATCCCACTGGAGATTGTAGAGCGCAGGGATGTTCTTGTCTTTCTTGTAGTCGAGCCAGGTGTCTCGTTGGGTATAGATCGCCTTATAGTTGCCCATGCGGATTCCGCCGAAGTCCTGATCCTCGAAGTAAATGAACGAATCCCGCTTGGACGGCCCCTTGCCTAAGAACAAGTCGGTTTGATCAACGCCGTCGAAGATCATGGGCTTGCCTGCCTTGTCCTGCCACACGTGTGAAGGTACCGGAAGGCCCGCGAGTTTGGCAACGGTGGGGAAAATGTCCATATTGGCCACAATTTCGTCGCAGCGGACACCGGCAGGGACATGCCCCGGCCACCAAACGATGGCAGGAATCCGGAACCCGGCTTCGAAATTGGTGCCTTTCGCGCCCCTAAACGGCGTGTACCCGGCGTCAGGCCAGACATCCACCCAAGCGCCGTTATCCGGGAACCAGACTACCAAGGTGTTCTCTGCGATCCCCGCATCTCGGATGGCCTGCACCACCCGGCCGGAATTATGGTCCAGCTCCATCAACGAGTCGAGGTACGGGTGCCCTCCGGGCGACTTGCCCTTCCAATCCGGGGAAGGGATGGTCGGATTGTGCAATTTCATAAAGCACAGGTACATGAAGAAGGGGTTGGTGTCTTTGGCGTGAGCGTTTATCCACTTGATCGCTGTCTCGGCCATTCGGTTGTCGCACGTTGCCAGATCTTCGGTCGTAAAAACCTTCGTCTTCTTAGGCGCTTGACCTTTTACGCCCTCCCATTCCCCGTCGTTGTAGGTCTGTTTGAACCACTTCATGTACTCCGGGTCATTTCGCGGAAAGTCGGGATATATCTTCGGATCGGTCCACGTGTAGGCGTTCGCGTAATATGGCAGCATGTGGTACATCTCATCGAAGCCCACGGCTGTCGGGTAGAACTCCGGTCGGTCTCCGAGGTGCCATTTCCCTATCTGGACAGTCCTGTAACCCGCGCGCCCAAGGTAATCCGCCAGGGTGATCTCGTCTTTGTGAACTCCCCCTGGGCTTGCGATCGTCAGCACCTCGCTCAACCCGGAGCGAATGGGGTATCGTCCCAATAGAAAAGCCGCCCTGCCCGCGGTACAACTCGCCTGGCCGTAGAAATTCGTGAAGTGCATTCCCTCCTTGGCCAGACGGTCCAGGTGAGGAGTCGGCGCGCCTCGGTTGGTTCCACCGCCGTACGCACCCAGATCTCCCCAGCCAACATCATCGGTCATGATCACTACGATGTTGGGTTTCTTGGCCTCTGCCTTCTGCTGAGCAGCCACGGGGCCGGCAGCCGCGACCGCCACAGCCAGTGACAGGAGCACAGCCACTTCTTTTAGAAAATCGCGACCTTTCCCCCTCATGCTTCCCTCCCTCAGTAATTCCTGGTGCATGACGACCTTCAGAGCCCCTGAAAATCAAGACATCCGGTTCGTCTTTACCGTAGTAGATCAGATTTCAAGCTTCGGAGCGACCCAGCGTTCAACGACATATATCGTCATGACGACGGTTGCTTTTTCGGATTGGGATATGGCCTTGAACTATGCAACGGTCCGGCCATGCCTGCCGTTCTCGAGCCGCAGACCGATCGCGGGACAGTTCCATAGAACTCGAGCAGGCCCCCCGGCAACCCTCACAAGGCCCGATGGCGCCAAAACCGTCTCACGTTCGCTAGAAAGCCTATTTTTTCCCATTTTGAGCGTACTTCACCACATACCCCACGGTCAATCAAAATGTCCATTCTACCGTAGACATTCAATTATGTAGGCAAAGGTGCTCTTTTGGGTCGAATGAAAGGCCTCAGTACGACCGGCATCTTGCCCGTCATTCAGGACGAGTATTCTCTCAATTAGGTGTCACATCCTCGTGGTCCGGGGACCGGCAGGTGCGATGTCACTCCGACCGTGAAACCTAGCGATCACATCCCGGTGGTCGGGGACCGGCAAGATGCCGGTCCTACTGTTTCAGTGGGGCAACCGGGGATAATTTGCCCGGCGTAACTGAACCATTACTCTTGATCTTCTGCCGAATATGCCCGGAAGGGATGAACCAAGAGAATCACAGAAACGGGGCGGACACGCCATACACGAGGGTGATGAGACACTTTCGCTGCGAAAACCTAGGGGAGACCCTAACCATGAAAGAACCTCCCCAATCAATTCCTCAAAGACCGCCGGTTCTGTGCAGGATTCACTCCACGTGTTTGTCTTGAGACACTTTCCGTTGTCTGCGGCGCTCTGTCATTCGTGCCAACTTACCTGTCATGCGTTGGAGCATCCTAACGGTCGATTCCGCAGTGGTTCGCAAAAATCTGATCTGCGCATTGCGGGATTTGTGAATCCAGGGGACCGAAATCTTCTTCGGACCATACTTCTCCTTATAGTCTCCGAGTCCTCCCATGTCATAGTTCGTCACACCACGGCGTTTCCAGTATTTGATAGCATACCACTTGAGCGCCTCATTCGGCCTGACGTCGGATAAATGTCTCCAACTGGCCGCGCCCCAGGAAACTGCGTGCCGGTTGATCCCCGCGGAAATACCGGTAGCGATGCACTGTCCGTCCGAGTTTCGCGCTCGGAGAAGCAGTAGGTTTCCAGTCGGATGAACCATCCGGATGAGAGTTCTGACTCGGTCAACTCCAAAAGGTGGCACAGAGCCGTGCATAGCAAACACATGTTTCAGCTGGTTGTGGTAATCATCTGCGAATGCCGGATCGTGTGCCTCTTCGATTACGACCCCGGATCTTTCCGCTTTACGTATTGCTTGCCGGCACGCGTGCTTCATCGCGCCGAAGAGTTGGTCTTCGCTTTGAGTCAGGTCGATTTCATATCCGTCGAACATCCAGGTTTGGAATCCAAGTTGTTCGTAATCCTTCTGCGTCATGTACCGGTCCATGAGTTCCAGGTGATGGCATCCCAGGGCATCGAACGCAAAAACACCCAGCGCCGCTACTGCCGTCGCTCGGGGGATTCCGGGTTTCAGATTGAAACCCATGTACGTGGTGCTCCATCCTGGAAAGGGGCTGCCCAGGATACAAAATCCGAACTTTTTCACGAGCACCCCGGCAAAATGCCCCAGGATCTCCCCTGCCTCCTTGAGCACCGCAAAAACCGGCTCCCCATGCTGCGTCTCGGCGATAAAATTCACCCAGGGCAGCGTCTGATGAATGTTCCGGTCCGGATAGCCGTCCAGCTCTTTCCCGTCCACAGACGCAACATCGATTCGTTCGAAAGAGGGCGCCATTGGGAGAAATTCCCTTCGCATCATTGGTTTGCAGCCGGCGGTTCAAAGGTGACGACGGCTGGACCCCCTATCACCTGCGGAAAGAAGCAACCAGATCAGAAGTCTTTTGCGAGTTGCTCGGCTTTCTCCTTGACCTTCTCTGCTTGCTCCTTGGCAAAGTCCGGGCCTTTGAGCAACGTGGGTTCCACAACAAGCTTCCGTATGTCCGTGAATCCTATGAAACCCAGAATGACCTCCAGATATTTGGTCTGGAGATCGTACATTTCCCACGGTGTCCCCGAAGGATACTCGCCTCCCCTTGCGTACACTATCATGATCGGCTTGCCGGTTACCAACCCTGTGTATCCCTCCTCCGGCGAGTAATTGAACGTGTACGAGGGCTGCACAAGGATGTCGATGTAGTGTTTCAACTTATAGGGAATGCCGAAATTCCACATGGGTGTGGCGATCACATATTTGTCCGCGGACTTGAATTCCTCGATAATCCGTTCGACTTCGCGCCATGCCTGGAGTTGTTCTTCCGTATGCTTCAACCCATGCAGGATCACATACTTAGATTCGATGACCAGCCCATCGAACTCGGGGAATTGCGTCTTGAACAGATCCAGGGTGACGATCTCATCTTCGGGATGAGATTCCTGGTACGCACGCACAAAAGAATCGGCCGCGCTCACTGAGTAAGAGCGCTCGCCTCTGGGAGAAGCTTTAATATAGAGAAGTTTGCTCATGCTCTTCCAGCTCCCTTCCCGCATCCCCGGGGGCCGTCAGCCGACCCATCGGTTGGGTGTTTCGCCAGGTCCCCGGTTAGCATTTGCCCATTTATCTAAGCATCGTTCGCGCGATTCGCAAGATCTGCAAAGGGAACAAACGCGTGGATGGAGCTGTCTTTGAGTGTCAGGGAGTGCGCGCACACGTGAGTTGGGCGGCGGGCTGTGTCGAGTTTTTCGATAACAAAAAATCGTATGATTCACATTGAAGTAGACAATTTCCCTCATGTTGTGGTAACATGAAATCGCGCAGATGCCTGTCAAAAAGAAGGTTTTTGAAATGCGGCCGACAATAGTTGTCGCAGTTGCTGTTAGCCTGATTCTCGCTTTCGTGGCCACGGGCCCTGCGAGGTCGCAGGCGGTTCCGAACCCGGTTGAGAAGGCAAAACAGGCGTACAGGACCGGCGACTACGCCAATGCGGTAAAGGAATATACTCGGGCTATCCAGTCGGGGCCTGCCGGCGCAGACATTTTCTTTCGGCGAGGGCTCGCGTACGAAGCTCAAGGCAAATTTGCCGACGCAATCAGCGATTATAGTCGCGCCATAGGACTGGATGCGTCGCTCGATACCGCATACAACAACCGGGGGAGCGTGTACTACAAGCAGGGCGAGAACGACCGAGCTATAAAGGATTTCGACAAGGCTATCGAACTGAATCCTTCTAATGCCCTGGCCTATTACAACCGCGCGAATGCTTATTATCGAAAGGGTGAGTTGGATAAAGCCGTTTCCGATTACTCCCGATCTGTGGAACTCGACCCGTCCGATGCGGACGCGTACAACAATAGGGGCTGGGCCTTACTCCAGAAGAACCAACCTGATAAGTCCATCAGCGACTTCTCGCGTGCGATAGAAATCAATCCTCGATACTCGCTGGCCTACTACAATCGCGGGAATGCGCTGCTTCAGAAAGGAGATCCTCAGAATTCCGTAAGGGATTTCTCCAAGGCTATCGACCTGAACCCGGAGTATGCTCTGGCATACTTCAAACGCGGCAACGCCCGCGCCCAACTGGAAAGTCTGGAAGAGGCTATTGAGGATTACAACCACGCGGTTCGTATGAATCCCAGTTATGCCGACGTGTATAACAATCGGGGGTGGGTGTTCTTTAAGAAGGGCAATTTCGCGCAGGCGCTCCGAGACGTGAGCAAGGCGCTATCCCTCGACCCCCGGCTCGTTCGCGCGTACATCAATCGCGGCTGGATATATCAAAGCCAGGATAATTGGGTGAAGGCGATCCAAGACTACTCTGCCGCGCTCGCGTTGGATGAAAAGCAGCCCGCGCTCTACGCATACCGTGGCCTCTGCTACCTGAACACTAACGACGAGAGCAATGCCCTTCCAGATCTGGACCGAGCTGTCAGCCTGAATTACGACGACCCCGAGGTGATCTTGCTCCTGGGTGCCTTGAAAGAGAAGTCAGGAGATTACGACAGGGCGATCAGCCTTTTCACAGGCTATGTGAAACAGGAGCCGAACGACGCTCGCGGCCATTTTGAGCTTGGGGTAGCGCTGGGCAAAGCGGGCCGTCTCCTGGAGTCGGCTCGGGAGCTGAGCAAAGCCATAGAGATCGACCCTCGCCACAGGGAGGCTTATTTCGAGCGGGCAATCGTGTACGAGTTCCTCGGTGACACCCAAAGGGCACGGGGCGATCTCAGTGCGGCCCTGAATTTGCCCGAACCCGAAACCAAGCCCGAGACTCGTTTGCTGAGGGAGCCTGTAAGCACCGCACATGTCCGGGAGATTCTGTCTTCGCGGTAACGCCTGCGTGGTGAGCTGTCGACGGAAACAAGCCGAAGTTTTTGAGCCGGTTTCCGTCACGAGTTCGATCCAACGGATTCCTGTATGCAGTCATCAAATTCGCAGC
The DNA here is from genome assembly GCA_049323095.1 of Thermodesulfobacteriota bacterium. Classification (GTDB taxonomy): domain Bacteria; phylum Desulfobacterota; class Desulfomonilia; order Desulfomonilales; family Desulfomonilaceae; genus VGSG01. The sequence goes on along the minus strand of JBMOME010000054.1, from coordinate 90,536 downwards.
CTTGCAGAATATTCGTCATCGTTTTGGGCATTCCCCTTGTGCTCGTGTTGATCGGTGGGTTCCACGAAGGGCTCTGGGGGGCTGAAACAGCCTCCTCGCTCTATGCCGAGGCGGTTGAAGCCCATTGGAAGTGGAATCTGGATAAAGCGATACGGTTATACACCCGTGTGGTGGCTTTGGAACCCAATCACGCGCGGGCATACTTCAATCGAGGCGTCGCGTACCGCTCTAAACAAGACTTTGACCGCGCCCTAGCCGATTTCGAAAAAGCTCTCGCCATTGATCCTCGCATCGTGGATGCGCTCTACGGTCGCGGCCTCATATACCTTTCCAAGAAGAGCCCCCAGAAAGCTCTCGACGACATGAATCAGGTCCTTGAGCTTCAACCGAAGCATGAGGGAGCTCTCCGGGCTCGAGGCGAAGCTTTTGCTGCGCTGGGGCAATTCCAGAACGCGCTGCAGGATTTCAATCAAGCCCTGGATTTGTTTCCTCAAGACAGCGAAGTGTATTACCTTCGCGGACTGGCGTACGACAAACTGGATGAAAAAGGCAAAGCCAAGGCTGACTATGAGAAGACGCTCCAGTTGAACCCGAAACACGCTCACGCGCTCTTTCAACTGGGGAACCTCGCTTTGACGGAAGGAAGCGGCAGGGACGCGATCAGCCTGTACGACAGGACCATTAACCTGAATCCCGGCTTCACCAGGGCCTTCAACAACAGAGGCTGGGCAAAAGCCCTCGCGGGAGACCTGGACGGAGCTCTGGCCGATCTCGACCGGACGCTGGAACTGGACCCGAAATTTGTGCAGGCGCTGAAGAATCGGGTCTGGGTCTATGAAAAGCTGGAGAGGTACGAACCGGCTCTGGCTGACTACAAACGCCTTTCAGATCTGCAAGTGTCCGATGCCAAATTGGACGCGGGACGAGGCGCGGTCCTGTTGAAACTGGGCAACGCTGAAGGCGCGGTGCAGGCATTCGACCAGGCCCTGAAAGCCGAGCCTGGTTCGCTGGAGCTCCTGAGCCTCAGGGGAGATGCTCGAATCAAGGCTAAGCAGTACGATGAGGCCATCAAAGACTTCTCCCGCGTGCTGGCCGCGGAGCCTGACAATGTGGAGGCTTTGATTCAGAGAGGAACCGCATATGCGGCAAAGAAGACTTATCATAAGGCCGCGGATGACTTTGCTCGCGCCGTAAGGCTCGATCCCTCGGTTGCTACACCGGACATGTATTACGCTGCGGGGCTCGCGGCCATTGTGAGGGGCGATTTCAGCGGTGCTATCCAAGACCTTTCGCGCGTCATCAAGCTCAGGCCGAACGATGGCCTGGCCTATGCCAACCGAGGCGTCAGCTACAAAGCCATCCGACAATATGACGCGGCAGCCGAGGATTTCCGTCGCGCACTCACCTTGTTGCAAGAAAAGTCCCGGGTAAACACAGTGCGCGGGCTGCTCGCGGAAACGGAGAAGCTCTCGCGTGAAGCAGCAAGAGATCGGGTAACTCAGGCAGATCGAAACAAAGGCTCCAACACTAATCCTCCGGAGCAGGAAGAGCGCCGGTTCTGGTAAGAAACTCCCCGCACACTCGCTTTCTTTCCTCTCACGACACAAATCGTTTATATTCAACCTGCCTTAATGGTCCATCAATCCTCGCCCAAGACGTGCCGCCCATGTGGAGACTAGTTGGCGCAAAAGCTGCTCTTCCGTTACTTCTGGTGGTGCTTCTGTTGCCGGCGGCCTATGGTCTCGCGAAGGGGGATAGGTTCTTTGATGCCGTGAAGGAGGGCTCGCTCCAGGATGTAAGAAGGCTCTTGGAGCAAGGACATGACGTGAATGCCCGCGATCCGGAGCAGCGCACCGCGCTGATCTGGGCGGCAGCAGGCGGTCACCAGGAAATGGCTGAGCTGCTCCTGAATTTCGGCGCTGATGTGAACGGCACCGTCGCGTTCGGTCAAACGCCGCTTATGGCTGCGGTCATGGGCGGCCATCTGGCAATGGCAGAATTCCTTCTGTCGCGAGGGGCGGACCCCAAGGCTCAAACGCAATCGGGGACAAGCGCGGTCTTACAGGCTGCCGTGCGGGATCGAATCGACTTATTGAAACTCCTCCTGGAGCACGGGGCTGAACTCGACGTCCGGGACAACCATGGAATAACTGCGCTGCTCGGGGCCTGCCACTACGGTCGAACGGAAACTGCCCGATTCCTCCTGGACCGCGGCGCGGACGCGAACGCGGTGACAGATGCGCAAAGCACTCCTTTGCACTGGGCCGCGTACCGAGGCCATACGGAGATATTGAAGCTTCTCCTCGAAAGAAAAGCTGATTCCGACCGTCGGGACAAATACAAGAGGACGCCGCTCCTGTGGACATGTTTTACCGGAGCGGTAGAATCGGCCCGACTCCTGCTGGACGCTGGCGCACAGGTAGACGTGAGAGACATGGACGGCCAAACCCCGCTCATCGTCGCGGCGCGGCTGGGACGGGACGAGATGGTAAAGCTGCTACTGGAACGGCGCGCGGATCCTCGTCCCAAGGATAATGCGGGTCGCACGGCTCTGGACGAAGCCCGCGCGCGAAGGCACGACAATGTGGCGCGACTCCTCAGAGGAGCATTGCGACGCCTTCCGCGCGCTGACGAATCGGAAACCGAAAGCAGTTCCTGCCGATAGTCGGCCGGCTCCTCGGCGAGGCCAGGCAATGGCTCAAGCAAATGGCTCAGGCCCCACTTTTCGGCTTCTGGGGTTCGTGCTCCTGGTCGCGCTGCTGGTCAGGGTGGTTCTTCCCGTCTATGTGGGCCTGGTCACCGGAGATACCCAAGCTTTTTTCGAGGTGTACACTCACGAGTACCGAGAACCCGCGCGCAGTCTGCTCTCTTCGGGTTCATACACTGCAAGCGGCAAGCCTGAGATATACCGGCCTCCAGGGTATCCGCTCCTTCTCTTGCCAGGACTCCTGTTGAAGCACGAAGCGATCGTCACCATAGTCCTGCAAATAACTCTCAGCCTGGTCACGGTTTGGCTGGTTTTCCGCCTTTCTCTGCTTATCTTTGAGAACGTAGCGGCAGCGCTTCTCGCGGCGCTCTGCTATGCTTTAGAGCCGCTCTCCATTGTCTTTTGCTCGCTCCTCATGCCTGAGACTCTGATGACGTGCCTGCTCACCGCGTTCCTCCTGTATTTCTGCAAGTACGTGAAAGGAGGAGCTGCTGACGATTTGGCGTTATCCGCGGTTTTTCTTGCGCTTTCGGGCTCTGTCGCGGCTTATTTTTACTTCCTTCCGGTTCTGATGGTGATCACTCTCTGTGTGTGGGGATTCTGTGAGAAAAGGCTAGTGAAGCCCTCTCCCCTGTGGGGCGGCCTTTCCAGGCCGCCGGCAGGCTGGAAAGCCTGCCCCACAAGAGGTGAGGAGACTTCCAAGCGCTCTCGTGTTGTGGGAAAAGGTGGAGCTAGGCCGGCGGCTCACTCTCGCCTCCATCGGCCACACCTGCAGTTTCCACCCTTGGCCCATATCGCCGTGTTCCTCGTCATTTGCGCAGTTCTCCTCGGAGCGTGGCAGGTCAGGAATTTTACAACGACCGGATATTGGGGATTCTCAGGGATCTTCGATCGCAGCATGTATTACGCGCAGGCTGCTTCACTGTTGGCCGAGCAGCAAGGCAAGCCGGAATTCCAGAGCGCATGGGATGAATTGGACGGACAACTGGCAGCCCACGTGGGCCGTGATGCCAATTTGCCGGATGAGCTCCGTTATATGCGCCGTGAAGGCCTTCGGGTGCTGGTCGACGCTCCCCTGGAGTACCTGCAAATCCACGTAAGAGGTATGGTCAGGACTCTATTGGGTCTGGAGGCACACACATACCTTAGGCTCCTGAACCCCTCCCCAGGACACGCGAACGGCTGGGACTCGATCGTGCGGGGAAGGGGACTGATGCGCAGCCTCCTAGAGGACCGTAGCGGGGCATCCATCGCCGTGTTCGTTGTAATCGCTCTGCTCGCGGTATTAGTCAGCGCGCTGTACTTCTCTTGTGTATTCGCTCTTATTACAAGGACCGTCACTTGGACCATGCCGGTGCTGACGCTCATGACAGTTGCCGGGTACATTCTGGTTGTTACAGGCGGTCCACACGGTTATTCGAGATATCGACATGGAATTATGCCGATCATATGCATTTTCGCAGGGTATGGGTTGGCAATGCTGTGGAAGCGGTACGGCCCACACTCACTTCAACATAACAACGTCGTTTAAGATGCAAAATCAAGCAATGGTGCGATTAAGCGCCATTCGCATATTGGCACCTTGGTACGTTACTGAGGAAACCAACAGTTAAAATAGGCTGATATCTATCGTTATGAGTGTTAACCGGAAAGAATTTGCCTACTAACGCGCCGGGGCAACACCAAGAAAGTCCCCTTGTAATCAGGCAAAAGCTATTAATTGGAACACTCTATACAAAGGATAGTCTAAACCTATAGGAATACAATTCGAGGGTGATACGAAAATAATACGAGTTAAACGTGTAAGTGGACAAATTGTTTGACGAAACCCATGGCACGGTATCGTGCCATTCTTTTTTCAGGATAAGGCCATGAAACGAATAACACCATCCAAAGTGAAATTCTGGGGCGTGATAGCTATCTTCTCCCTCTTTTCCCTGGTGGGTTCAGGCTTGGTTTATGCCCAGGAGAGCGTGGCCGTGGTGCAAGAGCTTCAAGGAGAAGCCAGTGCATACGACTCGGGCTTCGCGAAAGTCGTCCGGCTGGAGAAAGGATCTGAAATCGGGCCGTTCGGCATGGTCAACACCGGTGCGAAAAGCAAACTCATGCTGCGTTGGCGCGAAGGGCTTTTCGCTTCGATGGGTGAATCTTCTTCAATCTCTTCCTCCAGCGAGAGCGGAAGTGATCGTATTTCACAGATCCAGATGGTTCAGGGCATTGTGAGGTTCACGACCGACCGGAGCGTGAGTAGTCCGCCTTCGGCCTATACAGTCACCACCGCAACTTCGTCTATCCGGCCCGAAGCCGCTGATCAACCTACAGATTTTGTTCTGGAGGTATACTATCCCTCTACGACGATCTTGACGGTCCTATCGGGTCGAGTTCGAGTTACGGACCGCTCCAGCGGCTCTTCTCAAGAGATTGCGTATGATGCGTGCAAGACAGTGTACTTCAGGCAGGGAGAAAAGCCTGAAGTAATGAGCACTTTTGCAGACGCGGTCTCAAAAACCGTAGATCAGACCACTATTGCCGGCACATTACCCACGCCGGAAACGTGTCCCGCGGCCGTTGCGCGGGAAGAGGCGCCACCAGGACCACCCATTGCCGAAGTGCGTAGGTATGTTCCTCAATACTATGTGGAAGAGCCGTACGTAGATTTCTACCCCTTTGGCGACATCGTTGTTTCGCCGTACCCCGCTGGAGGCTATTTGGCTCTCTTGGCCGGCATCGGCTCGTGGTTCATCCCGTATTATTATCCGGTGAGCCCAGCCGTGGTTCAGGTGTACGTGAACAACTACTTGACGCAACAGTCGATTATCATCAACCAGCATTACATTACAAACGTCAACGAGCAACAGGCGCAGGTGCAGCAGGTGATGGACGCGGCCGCACGCACCGGAAACGCTGAGGTGCTTGCTCAAGGCCAAAACGAGCTCAATCGTCTGGCCAGACAGGAAAGACGCGCTCAGCAGCAACTTGCCGGTCTGCAAGACAGACTGCGAAACCAACAAACTGCGGCTCAAAGGCTTTCCGGACAATTGCCGCAGGATGGAGATCTCTCCAACACGGTAGCCCAATCGCTCTCTTCGCCCCGAAATAGGAGCGTGGCCCGGAACTTGGAAAATCGGTGGAGAAATCAGCTAGCCCTGCAGGACCGCGTCGGCAGCCTGGGTCAGAGACAGGTCGACGGCTTTAGGAGCCAATTGAGCAGGGTGGCCGATCCTTCTCAGCGTCTGGCATTGAGGTCCCAACTCGCTGCCATGGAACAGAACCTGTCCCAGGGTAAGGTCGGGATCACTTCACAGGATAGGAATATTGGGCAACTAGCCCAGCGACTGGCCAACACGCGTGACCCGAACCGGAGGCAGGCTGTGCAGGCCCGATTGCTGGACAGGCTGGGCAAGGGGGAGCCGTCCGCGGGCAGGCCGGAAACTTTGAGTGCGAAGACCCTCGACGCTCTCAGAAGCGACGCAGCACGGCTGCAAAGCCCTTCGGCGCGTCGGGAGTTGACGAATAGGCTTTCGGCAATTCAGCGTGCAGCAAAAGCCACGGAACAGCAGCAGTCCAGCTTGGCTCGTTCTTTGACCAAGCCTGGAAGGGTGAGCACTCAGATTCAGCCGTTGCCCGGATCTTCCATGCAGAGACAGGTGAGTCCGCCAACTCAGCTTGAACGGCGACTTGGCACGCCCTCTCCAAGCGACCTGCAACAGCGTCGGGCTTTGCAGCGTCCGGGACAGGGGCCTTCTGCTGTACCGGACCTGAGGCAACAGGTTCCTTCCGCGCAACAGCGGGCTCTGCAGCGACTCAAGACCCCGGCACCGCAAGTGCGGACACCCCAGGTGCCTCAACAGAGACCGCAGCCTCAGCAGCTCAGGGCAAAGACCTTTGATAAACCTGCAACTTCAGGCTCGCCTCCGGAGCGGCGCTTCAACGTGCCTCAAGTGCAACGACAGGCACCCAAGGTAACAACTCCGCAGGTACAACGGCAGGCCCCGAGGGTAACCGCTCCTCAGGTGCAACGACAGGTCCCGAAGATGAGTGTTCCACAGGTACAGCGACAAGCGCCAAGGGTGAGCGTGCCACAAGTGCAGCGGCAGGCGCCGAGAGTCAGCGCGCCGCAGGCTCGTGCCCCGTCACCTGCGCCTAAGGTAAACGTTCCTTCTGTTCCAGGGCTTAAAGAGCAGAAGAAGTAATACGGTGATCCCACAGTAAACCCGGGAAGGCCTTGAGAATGCAAGGACTTTCCCGGGTTTTTTTTGGCTATTAATATCTTGATTTCGCTGCGTTATTGGAAGCAAAGCCAGGGCGGACGCGCGGGTCCGCCCCTACAAGAGCCAACTTTCGTACTTGGACAAAGCCTGGGCGAGATTGGGCTCAGTCGCGGCCTTTCGCCCTGTATTCAGGCTGTTGCCTGTTAAAGAGCGGGAGGATGTGCTGGTCGTTAAGCCTGCACTGTGATGCCGCGGCGATCTCGTTTGCCAGAGCTATGCGGATCGCTTCATCCACATCGTTGATAAAGTGGATGCTCATGTCCTCGAACACATACTCCGGCAGATCTCTAAGGCTGGAGCGGTTCTTTTCCGGCAGGATCACCTCTCGAACGCCCGCGCGTCGCGCTGCGAGGAGCTTTTCCTTTACGCCGCCGATGGGGAGCACGCGGCCTCTCAGCGTCAATTCCCCAGTCATTGCCACGTCTCTGCGAACCGGAATTCCCGTGAAGAAAGACGCAAGCGCTACAGCAATGGTAATGCCCGCCGAGGGTCCATCTTTGGGAATAGCCCCCGCGGGAACATGAATGTGGAGATCGCTTTCTGAGAGCAGGTTCTCCGGAATTCCGTGCATCCCGCAGTGGGTCCGCAGATAACTGACCGCAGCTTTAGCGGATTCCTGCATGACCTCACCCAGGGACCCGGTCATGGTCAGCTCTTTCTTTCCTTTGAACCCGGTCACTTCGATGAAGATTATGTCTCCGCCCGTCTCTGTCCACGCGAGGCCTGTAGCCATGCCGACCCGATCTTCTTCTTCGGCCAGGTCGAAAAAGAACTTGGGAGGCCCAAGCAGTTCCTCGACGGTTTCGGAGCCGATTTCTTCTCTCGCGGCTCTGTCCTGTGTCATTTCTCTGGCGATCTTCCGGCAAACGGCGCTGAGCTCGCGCTCCAAATTCCTGACACCCGCTTCCCGCGTAAACGATCTGGTAATGAACCGGATCGCTTCGGACGTGAACTTGATATCAGCGTCTTTTAAGCCGTTGTTTTCTTTAGCTTTGGGGATAAGGAAGAGCTCTGCTATCTTTTCCTTTTCCTCGTCCGTATACCCCGGAATTCTGATGACTTCCATCCGATCACGGAGCGCGGCTGGGACTGGATCGAGCTGGTTCGCGGTCGCTATGAACATGACATTGCTCAGGTCAAACGCGGTGTCCAGGTAGTGATCCACGAACGCGTTGTTCTGTTCCGGATCCAATACCTCCAGAAGCGCCGCAGAAGGGTCCCCACGGAAGTCTTGGCCGATCTTGTCTACTTCGTCGAGCATAAAGACAGGATTCTTGGTTCCTGCACGCCGAATCTCTTGGATGATGCGCCCGGGCATCGCGCCGATATACGTCCTGCGGTGGCCTCTGATTTCAGCTTCGTCTCGCAATCCACCCAGAGAGACCCGGATGAACTTTCTTCCCAGCGTGCGAGCAATCGATCTGCCTAGAGAAGTCTTTCCGACTCCAGGAGGTCCCACCAGACAGAGAATTGGGCCTTTATTGTCCTGTTTGAGCTTGTGCACCGCGAGAAATTCGAGGATACGATCCTTGACCTTCTCCAAATCGTAGTGGTCTTCATTCAGGATCGCATATGCCCGGTTGATATCCAGATTGTCCTCCGTGCTCGTAGCCCACGGAAGGCTCACCAAAACCTCGAGATAGGTCCGGGACACCGTATACTCGGGCGAATGCGGCGGAATGCGTTCCAGTCGCTGCAATTCGCGGGTCGCGATCTCCACTGCGTCGTCGGGCATTCCCGCTTCTGTGATCTTCTGTTGGAATTCCTTTATTTCTGCGGCTTGAGGGTCATCTTCCGCGGCCAGATCTTTCTGGACCGCTCGCATTTGCTGCCTTAGGCCCAATTCTTTTTGCCGTCTGAGACTTGGCGAGCCCTGGGCTGCATCGTTCTGTGTCGCGAGCTTGGGCTGCGAATTCCGCACATCGGTGTTGAGGTAGTATGAGACTTTCCTGAGCCGCTCCAGCGGGTCTTCGGTCTCCAGTAGGCTCTGTTTTACCGATGCCTTCAGAGGGAGATAAACCGCGATAAGGTCGGCCAGCTTTCCGGGATCATCGGCCTTTTCGATCATGGTCAACGAGTATTCGCTCGGATGGCGACCCATAGTCAGGGAGATCCTGAACAGCGTGGCCATGCTCTGCACAAGGGTGTGCATCAGCTCCACCGGCTCGCATTTTTCCTCGATGACCTGGACCTCACCAAGCAGGTACGGGTCAGTCTGCACCTGCTTGACCAGCCGGACACGGCAGATACCGTCCGCGACCGCCTTGAGGCCGCCGTTGTCCAAACGGGAGACCTGCTGAATGCGGGCGAGCGTGCCCACCGTGGAGATCTCGTCGCCCACGAGAGAGAGACGAGGCCGGGACTGCTGGTAGAACAGTCCGACCAGGTTGTCGCCATCCACGACGGACTCAGCCAGCCTGACGACCCGGGAACCCCGCAGAAACAGCGGTATCAGGACGTTCGGGAAGACAACCATATCCCTCAAAGGAAAGATCGGCACCACAGTGGGGATTGCCCCCACAAACTTAAATGATTTCATCGTGCAGTCACACCCTACCCGAAAAAGACATGAACACGAATAAACTGAATTGTCGCTTTGGATCGCCGCTAACATACCTGATTTGCATGGAAAAGTCAAGACGAACAACCCTCGTCGGCTCCTGGAGCAGGCCCTGTGACCGCGATTGGGAGCCGGGTACCCCATTTCTTGGCACCATTCCCTGAGATGATCGCGACGCCCTTCGACCCGGTCCAGTCCTGCGTAATCTGCATGATCATGCCCGCGGAGACTTCAACCACTTGCCAGAACACGAACGCGGATTTATGCTGAGGTGGGCGAACGGGCCGCGAATTCTAATAAAAGTGGGTTAGCCGGAAAAGAACCGTCTATGACGAAGGACCAGGATTGGGAAGAGATCTGCGACAGGTGCGGTAAGTGCTGCTACGAGAAAGTGGATCTGGGCGCGGGTCATGTTGTGTACACCGACGAACCCTGCAACCATCTGGACACCACGACCAACCTGTGCAAGGTTTACGATCGGAGACATGAACTGGCACCGGACTGCATCAGCCTAACTGAGAAGCTCGTTCGGTCGTTGCACTGGTTACCGCCGGACTGCGCGTACGTGAGATACGTTAGATATAAAGACACCTTGGCCGCGGTCAGGGCTTTTGAGCCGAACCCGCATACCCGTGGCCGATCCAGGAGGAGACGTTAATGGCCGTCAAGATGATTGATGTGAAGGGCGATATCCTCAGCGCGAACGACATGCTCGCGGAGGGCCTTCGATCCAAATTTGAACAAGCCAAGGTCTTTGTCATGAACCTCATGTCATCGCCCGGCGCGGGCAAGACCTCCATCATACTCAGAATCATTCAGTCCTTGGCCGATCGGGTCAGAATCGGCGTTATCGAAGGCGATATCGCTTCGGACGTGGACGCGCGCAAGATCGAGGCCGCTAAGGTTGATGTGGTCCAGATCAACACCGCCGGCGCTTGTCACCTCGACGCAAACATGATCCTGGGAGCGACCAATGCCTTGGGATTGGACGGCAAGGGCCTTCTGATCATCGAGAACGTAGGCAACCTGGTCTGCCCCGCGGAATTCCAGCTGGGAGAGCACGTCAAGGTCATGATACTCTCGGTTGCCGAAGGGCATGACAAGCCGCTTAAGTACCCGCTTATGTTCACCGAATCCAACGCGCTGCTCGTCAACAAGGTCGATCTGCTCCCCTATACCGACTTCGATATGGATGAATTGCGCAAGACTGTACTTGCCATGAATCCTAAGATTCAGATCTTCCCGGTTTCGGCAAAGACCGGCGAAGGCATGGATCGATTCGTTGGATGGCTGGAGCAGAACATTCAAAGTCGGTAACACAAATGCGCTTTCAGTTGACTAGCTTAGGCGCTGCTGCGGGCTGGGAATCTCCTTCACTTCGGACGACGCAAGGCCGTCGGACCTCCGTTCAGGAGATCGCCAGCCCTAGTGCAGTAACTATGTCATCGCGTTGAAGCCGCATTGACGCAAAAAGATCCTGCTGAACGCATTGGTAGATCCGTTCGGCCGAGCGAGGGCTGCAAAGGTAGAGCATATGAAATTGCTAGAACGTTCCGTAGTGGGACACGAGGTGATCGTCTTGGTCTCCTTGTTCACGGCCTTTGGATTATCCGGCGTGAGCTTGGCAAAGCCTCTATCCGATGCTCAAATTGCCGCAGAACTTAAGAAAGACACGAACAAAGCCATTATCGGGGCTTTCTTGAAGCACGAACTGGGTGAAGTGAACCAGTACGCCACGAAGCCGCTCCTGAAACAGCACCCATCTCTCATTTTCTTTATCAAGCAAGTGGAGAGGAATCCTCTGGAGAGCCTTTTCTTTCTGGAGGACCAGGTGCACAAGCTGAGAGACGCTCAGGAAAACATCGGCTCGTTGCCTTATTCTCTGGCCTTTTCCGCGTCGGAAAAGGAAAAGGTCCTGGGCCTCAAGGACGTGGCCAAAAGGATCGTCTCCTACGGTCTGCCCCTGATGAAAAGAGATTTCTATCGGGTAATCGAGGCTTGTAAAGCTCTGGCAGACAAGAAAGGCAAACACCCTATGGAGCTGATTGCCGACCCTGCATTTAGGGACGCGGTCTATAGGCAGTGCGAAAGCACTGCGGCCGGCTTAGACCGCGAAATGGGCGAGCTCTCGGTGGGCGAGCAGATTTGCATGAGGCTGGGATGGACCTTGGAACAGGTCACGATCACCAGGCTCTGGCTGGTATTCAACGACAACAAGCTCCCTCGGCCTGACGACTACACGGTATATCGCAAGAAACGTAGCGAGTACTGGCAGAAACGCCTGGCCAGAATATACGGAAAAAGCGACGCTTCGGCCTCTGCAAACGTGCCCGCACGTACGCGCTAAGCTTTGGAAAACGTTTGACAAGCCGGGTACGGCGCGCACGGCCGTGCGCCCCTGCAGGAACACCTCTCTGGTAGCCTCTTCCAAGGCTCACAGATTCTGTGACCGCTTCCACACTCCGGAGACACTGTATGCCTCCCCTCATACGACTGGAGCAAGTCACGAAATGTTATCTGACCGGGGGATCTTCCGAGGTCTACCCGCTTCGTGACGTGAATGTCGAAATAGCGGAGGGCGAAAGGATCATCCTGCTGGGTAAGAGCGGCTCGGGGAAATCCACATTTCTCAATATGGTTGGCGGCGTTGACCTCCCCACCAGCGGCCGCATATTCGTCAATGGCCGCGATATCTCCGCGCTCTCACCGGAAGAGCTCGCTCAGTACCGCAGACGCGACGTGGGGTTTGTGTTCCAGTCTTTCAATCTCTTCTCAACGCTCACCGTGGGCGAAAACGTGATGCTGCCGTTAGAGCTGCTTGGAAAAGCGGACCGAGCAAAGGCTCAAACCATGCTCGATGCCGTGGGTCTAGGACAGGCCTGGGACAAGTTCCCTGAACAGCTCTCCGGCGGCGAGCAGCAGCGGGTCGCCATTGCTCGAGCGCTCGTCAAAGACCCAAAGCTCATCCTTGCCGACGAACCCACCGGCAACCTCGATCTGGAGACGAGCAACGGGATTCTGGAGCTCATCGACAGGATCTGCGTAGATTTCCGGGCCACCCTGATCATGGCCACTCACAGCTACGAAGCCCTATGGATCGGCCAACGACGCTTCCGCCTCCGCGGCGGCAAGCTCATCGAAGAAACGCAGAAACCGCTGTCCGTTGAGCGTACCGCCTAATATTTATTGTTTCCGCAAGTGTTCTCACTGAGGCGCGGCCCGGTTCACCTTGTGTTGAATGAATGGAGCTGTTGGTGGTGCGACTGAACGACCGTGAGGGTGCCACTGACCTGGACCCGCAAGTCGTGGATCCAGATCAGTGCAGCAGAAAAGAGACAACGCGGCGCACGCTCCCATATCCATTCTCGAAAGTCCTGTCGAAATTGGATCGCACTCTCAGACGAGCTGGCCGTGGCCTCACCAGTTTACCGAGCGTCATTTTTAGGAAACTTCCTGTGCGCTCCGGAATTCCCCGAAGGGGAATACTGTGAATAGCCCTGGGTGAAACCCAGGGGAGAAGGCCCCCCCACCAACCTCTCTCGGGATGAGCCCCGAAGGGGCGGCTCCTGCAGGGCCGAAGGGAACTTATTATTGGTGCTGCATACCACGGGTTTCATCCCGCGGGACGCGGGACTACTCATGGTGCTCCCCTTCGGGAGGACGACAAGAGCAAGATTTCATTTGCCGATTATTATTGAGAACCGCTATATGTCTGATCCGCAGTCGCTCGGGGCCGGCAATTATACTCTCAGGTCCGAGCCGAACAAGTCACCAAATGCGGCTTTTGAAGGTGCGACTCACCCCCGGATCAGCACGGTAGCAGTGACTGTGCCGTTGTGGGTTTCCACACGAGCTTGGGGCGTGCCGGAAAAGGAATTTTCCAGGTACTGCGCGGCTTCGTTGCGGAGTTGCAGCTCCGCGGGACCGTTGCCATCAGGCACGCGCACGGAAAGGTCCTTCAGGTCAAAAGAAAGGCCGGTTCCCAGGGCTTTGAGAGTAGCCTCTTTGACTGCCCACATCGCGGTCAGTGTGGACCACTTGTCACTCGTCTGTTCCGCGGCTTGAACTTCTTCGTCAGTAAAATAGTCTCCAGCCCAGGCTTCGCTGCGCTCTTCCACCTTTTCCAGGTCAATGCCCAGGCTGTCGAAATCGCCCAGGTCGCCGGCCATCGCTACCGCGAACCCGTTTGAATGAGAGAGCGAAACGTGGCAGACCCGCGAGCCGGGCCGATTGGCCATTTCCACGATGGGCTTGCCGTTTTCGTCAGGCGCGATGCGGATGTCTTTCTCAGGAATCGAGCCCTTCCCTGCCTGCGCGAGCAGCCTCTGAATAGAGCGCTTCATGGCAATCCGCCCCATGAGCCATTCCTGAGCTCGTTTGGGGATGGTCTTTTCTTTGTACACGCGGGCTTCGTCATCCGTGAGAACCGTTTCCACCAGGCGCTCGGAGTCCGAAGTCGCCTCCGCGGCTATATCCGAGACTCTCACCAGCTCTTCAAAGGTCCTTCCTGAAAATCCGGCAGTCTGCTCGAACTCGATCATCTCAACGTGCTTCAAGGTCAGGAGCTTACTACCGTTTTCATCAACGATCACACCGTCGAATGCCAGGACTTTCCGGCCTTGCGTCGCGTCGTCCGCACTCTCGCCTTTCAGGAAAAGCTCGCCTCTTGAAGGGAGGCCATCCTGGTGCACGATCACCTCACCGGTCCCCACAGGCAGTGCCATAATGCCGCGGCTTTCCACCGCAAACGCGGCAGCAGCCTGAAACGCGGCTTCCACAGCTCCAGGCAACGCGTCACGGAACATAGCCGCTCGTTGCGGGGTATCCCGGAAGGTGAACTGCACTCCCTTGCCGTTTCCTTCCACGCGGACATGGTCCAAGAACCGGAATCCAGGCCCGTGGAAGAAGAGTCGGTACAGGTCTTGATCCGAAATGCAAACCGAAGTGGCCCATTGTTCGAGAGCGATCGGATCGGGCGGGCTCTTTGGGCCGGTCACGAGCTCGCATTCGTGGTGCAGCCTTGGCTGGCCCATGCGGTGACCGTTCTTGTCCACGAACCATGAAGCGATGGTTGCTCGGTAAACCGGGGCCGTGGCGTCATCCGCAACAACGCGGTGGACCTCGATCTCGGCTTCAAACGGTTCATTCTTGAAAATCTTCAATGGGCTGCGAAATCGCACATTCCTGAACCGAGCCGTCGGCGCACTCGTGTCCAGGAGCAGAGCAGCGGAGCGCATGAGTTCCATGCCGCCCACTCCAGGCAATACCGCGGCCCTGTCAATGCGATGATGATCCAGAAGCGGCTGTGAGGGATCCAACGAAACTTTGACCTTCAGATACTCGCCTCGCAGAAGAGCCATGACCTGGGCCGCGTGACCAACGAGCTGAATCTCGCCAAGCTGCGGGCCACCCGAAATCTCGAACGCGTCTGGAGCAAAAGGTCCTAGGGGCCCGGCCGCGACTACTTCGCATGGACCGGACGACCTAACTAACTCTCTGGCAAACAGCGCAGCTCCGCTCTGCGGCGGAATGAAACCAATGCCCGCAGATTCAAGAGTCTGCTGAACGCTCCCTTTCGCGGCCATGCCGATCTCGGACCAGGGAGCCCAATCGATAATGCTGACTTTCGCGTCGAGCTCTCGATCAGCCTTTCGCAACAGATGGGCCAAAGCGTCGTTGGCCGCGGAATAGTCCACCTGGGCCAAGTTGCCGAAACGGCCAGCGACGCTCCCGAAACCGATGATGCGACGGGGCAGGGTCTCATGGCGAACGAGCGCATCCAGCAGGTTGCGCATCCCATCCACTTTGACCGACACCACGGATTCGATCTGTTCCAGCGTCTTGCTTTTCAGGGCACGGCTCACATCAATGCCTGCCGCGTGAACCACCACATCGATCCGGCCGCAAAGTTCAGCAATCTCGTTCACAGCCTTATCCACCGCGCCGGCGTCGCGGATGTCCACCGGCCGGTAGATCACTTCGGAACCCAATCTACGCAGATCAGTCAGGGTGCGGAAAACCTCGGCTTCTGCCTGAAGCCGGGACAGCTCCCGTTCAACCGCGACCGGAGTCGGCGTGGCACTTTCTCGCTTCATGCGGTCTATGATGCGGGTCTTCTCTTGCTGCCATTGCTCAGGGCCATACTGGGCCCTTTGTTCTGCCCTGTCTGACAAGGCAGTTCGGCCAAGGATCACAAACGTAAAGGAGCCTTGCCTCGCAAGATGCGTCAGGCATGACGCGGTGATGCCCCGCGCGCCTCCGCTGCACAGAATCACATCTCCTGCGCTGAGCGGGGCCTCTTCCTGGGGTCCCATAGTTGGAACCAGTCTGATTGCCCGAAGCCACCCGTCTCCAGCAACTCCCGTCTCCAACGGGAAGCTCTCTTTGAGACTACGAGCCAGAAATTGCGCCGTTTGAGTCGGATCGAGATCCGGATGGGCATCGAGCAATCGCACCGTGCTCTCCGGAAATTCCCGCGCAAAGGATTTCGTGGCTCCGGCCGCGGCTCCTGACAGGTATCCATCGGTAGTGGGGCAATCAAAACCGTAAGCGCCGTCTTGGGAGACCAGGGTCACCAGGAATGATGGGCCCTTTTCATACGACTTCGCGAGCCTCACGTACAGGTCGAAAGTGTTTTTGAGCCCCTGCGCGTTCTTGCTCAATGGGAACAGGTTCACAACGCCGATGCGAGTCGCCGCGTGCTGCTCAATTTGGGCCGGGTTGGAGATTCGCTGCACGTTGTCGTACCCGAGCTGGTGAAGCTCCTCTTCCAGAGCATCGGCCAGTTCCGCTGAGCTTCCGGCTATAACCACTTGGTCAGCTTCCGGCGAGGGCATCTCGACCGGTTTAGGCACTCGGACAAGTCTGGCTTCGTACAGACGGACCTCTGGTTCGGCTAGCGAAGTCTTTTCCTCGTCGCTGGTTTTACTGGCGTCTTCCTGCACGGGTGATTCGTGCCTGCTCCGCTCTTTCACAAAGCCCACAATGTGCCGAATGGTCGGAAAATCAGCAATCTTCAGGCCTTCGATGCGAGGAATACCGAACCGTTGCCGCACCTCACTTATGAATTCAGCCTGTTTCACCGTATCAATGCCGAGATCGGCTTCCAGATCAAGGTCAGGATCGAGCATATCGGGCGGGTACCCGGTCTTGTCCGAAAGCAATTGCAGGATTGTAGTTTGGATGGCTTCAATATCCTGACCGCCGGCCGCGGTTCCCTGGGTGGAATCCGATTGTCGGCCGGTGTGTTCAAGCACGAAACGAATGATGTGCTCGATGGTCGGGAAATCCGCGATCTTGAGCCCTTCAATGCGCGGAATGCCGAATGTCTCTCGAACGTCGGAGATGAACTCTGCCTGCTTCACCGTATCGATGCCAAGGTCTGCTTCCAGGTCAAGGCCAGTATCGAGCATGTCCGGCGGGTACCCGGTCTTGTCCGAAAGGAGCGTCAGGATCTTTTCCCTGACTTCTGCAGCATCTGCAGTAAGTCCCGCGGTCGGCTTAGCTGCAACCTCCGCCTCCGCAACAGCTGCCTTCTGCATCGCAGCACCTGCGGCTCCGCGTTGGACCACGCGAAGGGTGCGCTCTTCCACCGCGATCACCGGATCGGCATAGCCGGTGATCTCCTTGAGCCACTGCCGGTGTGCGGCAAGGTCGGTGATTCGGTTTTCTTGACGGCTGAGGATCTTGTAAACAGCCATCACGATCTGCGAACCAAAACCTGCGGCCAGTCTCAAGACGTGGTTTGCTCGACATGAACCGCCACGGCTGAGATTCATGTCTGCGAACTCCGGATCGGGCTGCTTCAGGTTGGGAATGGGCGGTATCAGGCACTTCTGGAGCGACCGGATCGCGACCACATCCTCGACTCCCGCGCCCATGGTATGGCCGGTAAATCCTTTGGTATTGGCGATAGGGATCTCTCTGGCGCTATCGCCGAAGGTCTCACGCAGCGCTTGTATTTCCGCCGCGGAGCTGCCACCGCGTTTGGGCGAATAGGTTTCGTGGGACATGAAGACCACGTCCTTGGCCAGTTCTTGTCGCGAGCGCCCGGTCTGTTCTTCCCACTTCTCGATCATGCGGCGCATGACAGCACTGATATGGTCTTGGTCAAGGCGGGTCCCGTGGTACGCGCTGTTCGCGCTGATACCGGCTTCGATCGCGGCCAGGGCTTCCATGCCCCGTTTCTTTGTGAGACTCTCCTTTTCCAGGACTAGGCCCACAGCCGCGGAACCTAGTATCAATCCATTCCTTCGGTCATCAAAGGGAAGCGCAGCTTCGGTAACACTTTCTTTTGTCGTGGCCGCGCCCATCGCGAGGAAACCGGACCCTATCCACGGGAAGAGCGTCTTGCCGGCCACATCGTCGGCCGCCACTACCAAGACCCTTTTTGCTTGGCCCGTACGGATCCAGTCACGAGCCAACAGAATCGCCTGGGTGGTGCTTGCGCAGGCCGCATCTACATGGCTATTGGGACCTTGAGCCCTGATGAACTGAGCCAATTGCCCCGAACCCATGCTCAGGACCCGCAAGAGAAAACTCCGGTTGAATGAGTAAACTTCTTCCGATTCCACATGGTTGATCCTGCCGAATTCCTCAGAGAACCATGCGGTTATGGCATCACGCTCCTTGTCATCTTGCACCCGACCGATCAGCCCTGTGTAGAATTCAATCAGTCTCTTGCGAGCCCCTGAGCCGTATCGACTCGCGGCCTCGCGGGTAAGCTCATCCACCAGGGAGACTAATCCAGGAAAGGCTGAAGCGAAGATCACCGCGGTTTCAGCCCGCAACGGTTCAGGGAGCGCCCACGCATCGGGCAGCTCAAGACCAGTGCTCGTGGTGCGGGTTTGCCGCACTAATGGAATACCCGCGTCTTTAAGCGCTTCGATGCCTGCCATCAGAGCAAGCTGTGTCGTGACATCCATAGAGCCGACCAAGCGCTGATCGATGCCGTATTCTTGCGCGAGATGATATTCGCTGAAGTACCCGGCCAGTTTGATCACACCGTCGGTATCCTGCACCAGATGCAGTTCTGCTTCGCCGTCGGGGCCTTTGTACAGGCGCTCGATGTTCTTTTCGACCATGTCGTGCAGGCCCTGCTCAGGGACGCGCTTGATGAAATTGCGGCCCAGGATCAGGTCGTCCATGGTCTCTCGATCAAAGGGGAAACGCACGTCGCTGGGCAGCCCTGCCGATATCCCGCTGATGACTACGGGCTGGAAGTCCATACCTTCGGACTTGACCTGGATAACGGTCTTTTCCATCGGCAGGATGCTCTTGAGATACGTATCGAACCCGGTCTTGATCAGCGCGCGGATAGGCTCTGCCTGCAATTCGAGATATCGCGGGAATTCGGCCTTTGACGCGACTTCGCGGAGCTGCGGATCGAGCAGCGGATCGAGCGGATTGGACGCAGTCGCGAGAGCAGGCACGGCCTCTTTTGATGCCGTCTGGGTCGTCTCTTTCACCAGCATCAACACAGGCCGCTCTTTACGTTGACTTGCGGCAGCCTGAGGCCCAGCCAGGTCGAAATTCACGCCTTCCACGGAAAGAGCAGCCAGAGCCTCCATGAGCTGCATAATGCCGCCCTTCTTCGGGTGATTGGTGGCCAGGGCCAGCACGTCGCCAGGAAGTGTATCCAGAGTAAGGTTGGTCAAAACCCGCTTGGGGCCGCATTCCAAGAAAATGCGTATCCCCTCTGCATACATCTTGCGCAAGGTCTTTACCCACTCCACAGGCGCGGCAAACTGCTTGCCGAGCAAATCCCGGATCTTGCCCGGGGCCGCGGGACCGACCGGATAGAAGTCGCCGGTCACGTTTGATAGAACCGGCACGGTCGGTTGTTTGACGGTGAGACGCCGGAGCGTCTCCATAAAGGGCTCTCTTGCGGGGGCGACCACACCGGAATGGAACGCGGCAGAAACCGGCAGGATCGCTCCTTCGAGCCCGCGGGCTTTGAAGAGCTCCGCGGCCTGCTTCACCGCATGAGTGAGGCCCGATATAACTGTCTGCTTGGGCGAATTCTTGTTCGCGGCAACCACGTATCCGTCGACCTGGCTCAGCACCTCCTCAACCAAGCGCGCATCCGCAGATATGCTCATCATGAGGCCCGGATCGTCGATGCTCACTCTGGCCATTTCCCTGCCACGCACCGCGACCGCTTCCAAGGCGTCTCGGAACGAAAAGACTCCGGCAGCGACGCACGCAGCGTACTCGCCCAGGGAATGGCCTGCACACGAGACCGGACGCACGCCCATCTGTTCCAGGAGCCGGAACATCGCAGTGTTTGCAGTCAGGATCATGGGCTGTAGGAGCTGGGTATCCTTCATGGCATCGGCAGCCGCGCTCGTATCCTGAGCAGCGCCAGGGTCGGGGAAAACAACGCTCGTGAGCGGAGGAAGGCCTAGAGAAGCGACAATCTCATCAGCCTCTTGGAAAGTTTCGGCCACCACTGGGTACTGCTCGGCCAAATCCCTGAACATGTATGGATACTGCGATCCCTGCCCTGGAAAGAGGAACGCGATTCCAGCACCGGATCGTTCCACAGCGCGTTCGCTGAAATGGATACCTCTTGCGCGGAGCGCTGGGGCCTTCTTGGGATCCGCGATGGCTTCCCCAATCAAGGTGAGTTTCTTGGTCGCTTCTTCAGAAGATACTGCTGCAAACCCGCATCGAAGTGGAGATGCCGGAGCAGCCTCTCTGCAACGACTGGCAAGCGCCTGGGAATTCCCTTCGACTAATTCAGTCTTGATTGCTGCAATCTTCGCGGCCAGGTCCTGCATGTCGTGGGCCCCGAGCACCCACGCTTCACCCGAGAGGGGCAATTCAGCGGGTTTTGGCCAATCGGGGGGCAAGACGGATATAGATTGGGGCTCTTGTCTGCCGCCTTTGATAACTCGCAGGCCCGGAACATGCTCCTGGAGGCAAATATGGAAGTTGGTTCCCCCGAAACCGAATGCGCTCGCGCCGGCCCGCCGCGGAACACTGCCCGATGGTTCCCATTTCCGCGGCTCGGTAACGAGAAAGAGCGGCGAAGTTTCCCAGTCGATGCAGGGGTTGGGGTTCTTCACATTAATGGTGGGCGGCATAGTCTGATGGTACAAACTGAGCGCGGCTTTCAGCACTCCTGCTGCTCCGGCCGCAGCCTTTAAGTGCCCAATCTGAGATTTGATCGATCCGATGCCCACCGATTGCGCTGGGAGGCCGGCATCTCTCAGGAGCTTGTCCAGAACCATCAGCTCGGTCTTGTCGCCCACTGCGGTTGAGGTTCCATGAGCTTCGATGAGACCCAAAGACATCGCCGAGATGTTGCCTGTTGCCAGGGCAGCGCGTACGGCCCTCTCCTGTCCGGCTGCGTTGGGCGCGGTGATCCCTTTGCCTTTGCCGTCTGAAGACGAACCCACTTCCAGAATGGTTGAATAGATGCGGTCATTGTCTCGTATTGCGTCGGAGAGCCGCTTCAGGACCAAGATCCCGCAACCTTCTCCCATGACGAATCCGTTTGCGCCTGCATCAAAGGGCCTGCTCCCGTCAGGGGATAGTGCGCCGATCTTGCAAAACTTCACGAACGAGCTGGGATGCATAGCCGCATCCACACCGCCGGTGACTGCATAATCGATGGTGCCGTCTCGCAGACCCGCTACAGCGTTCATGATCGCAGCCATCGAGGAGGCACAGGCCGCGTCCACGGTGAAGTTGGGTCCTTCCAAATTGAAAACGTTCGCGACCCGGCCCGAAATAACGTTGGCAAGCTCGCCCGGCAGCGAGTCCTCGGTAATTACAGGCAGGTTCGCCAGGTATGCAGCTTTGAAGCGTTCCAGAAGCTCTTCACGAGCCTCAGCCGGCACATTGAGACCTTCGAATGACCGCTCAAGGCAGGCCAGGGTCCGCGGAAGTCCCACACGGGTTGCATACAAATCCGTGGTCTCGCCCCCCATGCTGTTTCCCAGGATGATGCCTACGCGTTTGCCCTTCAGATCGTCAGGCGAGAGCTTCGCGTCCGCGAGCGCATCCCCTACGCAGGCGACAGCCATCTGCTGCGTGCGGTCCATCTTCTGGGCCACTGCAGGCGGTATCCGGTACTTGAGCGGGTCGAACACGAAACCTTCGATAAACCCGCCAATGCGGGAATAAGTCCTATCAGGGACCGAAGGATCGGGATCATAGTAGAAATCAGGATCATCCCAGCGTCCCGGCGGAACGTCGATGATGCCGCTTCTCCCGCTCCTGATCTGATCCCAAAAGCCTTCCGGCGAATCCGAACCGGGAAATCTTAGCCCGATGCCGACAATTGCGATGGGCTCGTGCGGATGCTCCACTTCGACCGTTATTTGAGTCTCAGGCAGTTCGGGGATCTCTTGGAGCTGCGGTTCAGGGTGCACAGATCCCTGTTTGAAGACCTCGCGGCCTTGAACGATGATTTCTCGATGCAGCTGTTCAATCGTGGTCGGCGAATTGAGCAGCGAGACCACCTGACCCATAAGGTACAAGCCGCTATCGTACTGCTCTTTGGGCGGCAAGTCGCAAAAGACCGGGCAATCCCAGGTCGCGGTGGATGGATCTATGGCGCATCCTTTAGCAGCAAGCCTCAGTGAGCCCAGATTGTCCTTCTCATACAGCTCCTTGCGTTCACGCAAGGGCACGCCGCTACGGACACGTTCCTGTTCGCGGTAGATCAATTGGGATGCCATAGGAGAAGCCGCAGCCCGCGCGCGGGTATTAACCGTCCGTCCGATAACAACGGTGCGGTCGCTCTCAAGCGTGAGCCCATGATACGTCTGGGTAATGGCACACGTGGAGACTGCTTCCGACGTAGCCAAGTACGCGGTGCCCATCTGGAGGCCTACCCGGAGTCCTCGTGCGGCCAGGTCCGCGACCATGCCGGCCACAAAAGCAGACGCCCTGGCTGTGGCAATGCCTCCGGCAAACAGCACGCTCACTTCTGCCAAGGAGATCCCGTCTCGGGCTGCTTGTTCCAATTCCCGCAGATTAGCTTCCCAAAGGTCAAGGCTGCCCAAGGCTCCAATGTGGCCGCCTGATTCGCATCCTTCGAAGACAAAATGTCTGAGTCCGGCTTTGACCCCTTCAGAGACCAGCGTAGGCGCAGGACAATGGAGGTAGCAGACTGTGCCCATCTCTTCGATGCGTTGGGCCAACTCCACACTGCCCGCCGCGAGGATGGCAAAGGGCGGCGGGTTCTCTTTCATGATCTCCAGGTGAGCTTCGTAGCAATGACGGTTCACCTCCAGGCCGATCAAGCCCACGCCGAACTTGCCGTTTGTTTTGCTGCGCGCCAGTTCGATTCCTTCGCGTGCGATGGGAGCAGGCATGTTTCCCATGGCTAGGAATGGGAGCGCTCCACCCTGAGCAACTGCCGCAAGGAAATCAGGATTGTCGCTCACATGAGCCATAGGACCTTGAACAATGGGCAAAAGGGTGCCATGCGCTTTGCACAGGCCCGATTCTTCGGCAAACGGCCATGTGCCGCAGCGCGATTCCATGCGTCGAGCAAATTCCTCCAGGATGGCTCGCGCTCTGGCAAACTCGCCTGCCAGCGTCTTTGCGGTCACGATGTCTTCTGACAGGGCAAGGAGAGCATCGTCAGTGTCCAGCGAAGCTGTGTTCTTTCCCAGAGCCGCATTGATGCACTCCTTGAGACTGTGGAACTCGTCTTGCCCAAGCGAATCTTCAACCTTGCGCAGCTCCCGTACCATCCGAGTGCCGACTCTGGAGTACACGCGACACGGTTTTCCCCAAGCCTCACCAAGGGTAACGGTCGCTGGGATGCCAAGCGCTGAGAAGAAACTCTTGAGCGAGGCGTTAATGACTGATTCCTCAGTAAGAAGGAGATGCACATCCAGCACCACACCGGTCGCTCCTGCCCCAACGGCTCCTGCCGCGGTATGCAGTCCGATTCCACCCTGGAGAAAGACCGGCAGCGGGCACACGCCTAATATTTCCTGGAGCAGCACAAGGCCGCTCCGCTCGCTCACCCAACCGGGTCCTTCGTTCCCGCGGGCAACGAGAGCGGCTGCGCCGGCCTTTTCCGCTCCAGCGGCCTGAGCCGCGGAACCGACCTCGACGAGCACAGGAACCGGGAACGCCTTCAGTTCACCCGGGTCCAGCCGGGCCACGTCATCCGCATCCTCCAGAGGAATGAGACAAGCTTTCACATTAGGGCCAAACAGGGAGTTCTTCAGGGCGTCCAGTCTGATCCGCACGCCGTGTGGCGTCCCTTCTTGAACCGAGAACGCGGCTGGTCCCGCGGTCGCGTGATCGACAAAGCCCAAGCCCCCGGCCTTTGAGACGACCTCGATGAGCCGTGGGTCGGCATTAGCGGGCGGATTGACGTACAACAGCGGTATACGCAATTCAAACGGCAGCCTGATTGTCATGAAATCACCTTGAGATTTGGTGCTTGGCCCACCTTTTCCGGCGACACGGCAAACCCGTAGAAAAGCACCTCCTTGATCGTGTCAATTTCAGCCGTGAGAGACGCTTCGCCGCCGTGGTGGAGCCATTTGTGGATCACCCCATTCAGGAACCCGATGATCCCGTAAAAAACCGTGAAATAATTCATTTGCTTGAGATAACCGTTGCGGGAGGCCCTCCAACACCGCCTCTTGAGCCCCGGCAGCGCCAGAATAAGTTCGTTGATAAAGGTCTCGGAGAACTCCCGCCCGAAGTCCTTCTGCTCCTGCAAGAGCACCTTGAAGAACGCCGAGTTGGTCTCAAAGAACCCGAGATAGTTCTTGATCACCGTCTCGATCACTTTGAGAATGTCCTCCTGCTTCTCGATCTCCTGTTTCACGAAAGCCACAAATTCGCGTACGGTGACCTCTTTGAGCGCATTGAATAGCTCTTCCTTTGTCTTGAAATAACGGTACACCGTGCCTTTGGCGATTCCCGCGCGCTCGGCGATCGAGTCGATGGTCGCGTGATGAAATCCGCGGTCTGAAAACTCGTCGAGCGCCGCGGCCACGATCCGATCCCGGACATCTTTGTGTCTTTTGCGTTTGGCTCCTTCGATCTCGACCGGTCGTCGGAGGCTCTGGAAGAGCAGATCCTCCAGCAGGCCTTCTCGTTGAATGCCAGCGGCTGCAGCCACTTCCAGAACATTGACGTACAGCGTGCGGACCAGCGCATCTGAGTAGATGGGTGAATCGATCAGCGCGGCGGTCGAGGCTTCCATGAATTGAAGAACCACTTCTTCGGGAGTTTCATCACGCTGCGCAGCCGTTTCCACTTCGGTACGGAGGATGGAAACAAGTTCTTTGATTGCGAAGGTGTCTTTGTGCGCTTTGGTTCGAGAAACCACGTCGTGGATTTCTTTTTTGGTGGTGAGTCTCACGGTTGCCTCCAAAAAACGTAATGGTCAGTCAGGGTTATCGTAATGACTGACCAGTTCGTCATAATTGGTTTATAACGAACCGGTACGGCCCATGTCAAGGAAAAATCTCCCTCAACGAGCTGCCCCGCAGCCAAATACGGTGTCACATCGGAGACCACATCCTGCGGTAGGGACCGGCGTCCCTGCCGGTCCGAAATCAAGGGTCGGCGTCGTGGTCGTGGATCGGCCGGCAGGGACGCCGGCCGCTACCAATTGACAAAAGAAGCACGAGCACAAAACGTGGCACCGCATTGGCGCCACAGCTCCCCAGGCTCCGCACGGTTCACGCCTAAATCAGTCGATCTTCTTTTTGAACAGGAATGAGGAGAGGAGGATGTACCCCACGCTCATGGCGACCAAGGGCACGAATTGCGGCCAGAGCAGGTCCCAGCCTACTCCCTTGAGGAATACTTCCCGCACGACGACTATGTAGTATCGCAGCGGATTCAAGTACGTCACGTACTGAATCACTGTGGGCATGTTGTCGATGGGGAAAACAAAGCCAGACAGGATCGAAGCCGGCTGCATGACGAAGAACGTAGAGAGCACAGCCTGCTGCTGCGTTCGGCAGAAGACCGATAGGGTCATGCCCATGCCGAGGCACGTAATGGTGAAGGCGATCCCTCCCATCATGAAGATGAAGAGAGAACCTTTGAAGATGGGCTGAAAGACAAGGAACGCAAGGATGGTCATAAACACGAGGTTGGCCACGGCGATGATGAAGCACGGGATGGTCTTGCCCAGGATCAGCTCTAACTTGCTGATTGGCGTCACCATAATCTGCTCTATGGTTCCCTTCTCCTTTTCCCGCACGATCACCATTGCTGTTGATGTGACCGCGAGGAACATGAGGATCAGGACGAGAGTGCCTGGGACGAAATAATCCTTAGAATCCAGATTGGGATTGAACCATGCCCGTGGCTTGGCGTTAATGGATGGAATGAGAAGCGTCGGAGAATTCAGGCTGAATCGGAGGCCTCGAGCCCACTGGATGTCCTTTTGCATCAGTTCAAAAGCGTATCCTTGGATGATCGCCTGGGCCCATCCTGAGACCGTTCCTGCGGTGGTAGTGTCCACCCCATCCACGAGTACACCGATTTGGGTGGTCTGGTCTGCTTTGACGCGACGCTCCAGATCGGGCGGAATGAGAAGCGCTACCGTGGCTTCACCTCTTTCCAGGTAATAATCGGCCTGATCGTAAGATGTGAGATATTCCTTGATGACAAAATATCCCGACCGCGTGAACGACTCCACCAGGTTGCGACTAACAACGCTCCGGTCCATATCGACCACTACAGTGGCTACTTCCTTCACATCCAGCCGGACCGCGTACCCAAACAGGATTAACTGGAAGATCGGAGCGATCAGGAGGATTCGGAAATTCTGCTTATTGCGGACTATCTGAATGAATTCCTTGCGTATGACGTGCCGGATTCTCGACAATCCTTGCTTGAAAGGACTGCGTGAATCGGCACGCGGCCGGCCGTTGTCCAGCGCCTTCTTGAAGAACGCGGGATCCACGATTGTTCGGTCGGTCCCGTGCGAATCGCTCATTGCAACTGTTTTCCCAACCTCGTGGATGCCAGGAACGCGGTGATCAGCCCGAAAAGGGCCAGCAATATCACCGGAAAGATAAGGACCTCCACTCCTACGCCCTTGAGGTAAATGCCCCGGAGAATGGTGATGTAGTACCTGGCAGGAACGATGTACGAGAAAGCCTGAATCACCCACGGCATGTTGGCTATGGGAAAGACAAAGCCGGATAGGATAAACGAGGGCAGAAAAGTCCCCAGAAGCGCAAACTGCGTCGCGAAGAGCTGACTGTCGGCAAACGCGGATATGAGCAGCCCCAGCGAAAGGGATCCCACCAGGAAGAGCGCGGAGAGGAGAAACATCAGCAGTACGCTCCCCCGAAAGGGCACCGCGAACACGAACTGGCTCATGAGATAAATTATCAACAGATCCACATACCCGAGCACGAAGTACGGCACGAGCTTACCGATCACCAGTTCCGAAGCCTTCACCGGGGTGGAAATCAGTTGTTCCATGGTGCCGGATTCTCGTTCCCGCACGATGGTCTGGGAGGTAATCAGCGCGGCTATTACCATCAGAATGATCGCGATGAGCCCGGGTATGATGTTGATGCGGCTCTGGAGCTCGGGATTGTACAGGAGCCTCACGCGGGACTCCAAGGGGATTTGCACTTTTGTGACAGCCTGGCGAGTCAGTTCCTTCTTGAAGTGGTCGTCCAGAAAGATGGCCAAGATGCTTTCGAAATACGTGATCGCGATACCTGCGCGGGTCGAATCGGACGCATCGAGGAAGGCCTGAACGTCCGCGCCGCCGGACCTGAGCACATTGCGGCTGAAATCATGAGGAATGGTGATACCAACGGTCACAACCCGTTCATCGACGGCACGCACCATCTCCTGAAAAGAATCAGCATAAAGAACGAGCTGGAAATAGCCTGAGCTTGTCAGGCGGTCTATAAGCTCCCGCGATTGCGGTGAACGTTCCTGATCCCAGACTGCAAGCGGGATATTGTCCACATCCAGTGAAAGGGCATAGCCGAATAGGAACAGAAGCATCACAGGGATTCCCAGCGCGAGGTACAGCGAATGGGTGTCTCGCACCACATGCCAGGTTTCTTTTCGTGCGACAGCCAGTGTGCGATGGATATTAATCATGACTCTCGGACGCCGCGGGAGCTGAATGACTATTGCGGTCTTGCGATGTGAGCGTGACGAACACGTCTTCCAGCGACGGAGACACTACCTCTGCCCGAACTATGGTGACGCCCTTTGCCTTGAGGAGTTGTCGTGCTCGCTCCTTGGCCGGCTCAGGATCATCCGCAACAATGTGCAACTGGTTGCCGAATACCGCGACTTCAGAAAAGAAGCGGTCGTCCTTCAGCACATCCAACGCGGTGAGAACGTCAGAGCACTCCATTTCGATTACCGAATCGGTCATCCACCGGGTCTTGAGCTCGCGTGGATTGTCCATGGCTATGATTCTTCCCTGAGACATGAGCGCGAGTCGGTTACAGTACCCTGCTTCGTCCATGTAGTGCGTGGTCACGAAACTGGTTACACCCTGCGCGGCCATTTCGTGAATAAGGCCCCAGAAGTTGCGGCGTGATATCGGATCGACGCCCGAGGTAGGCTCATCCAGGAAGACGATCGGTGGAGTGTGCAGCACTGCACACCCCAACGCCAGTCGCTGTTTCCACCCGAGAGGCAGCTCGCTGGTGAGGGTCTTTTGCTCGTCCGTGAGCCCGGTCATTTCAAGGACCCATTGTGCCCGCTGCTCATGGTCCTTTCCGCTCAGCCCGTACACCCCGCCGAAAAATTCAAGGTTTTCCGCCACGGTTAAGTCTTCGTAAATTGAGAACTTCTGAGACATATACCCAATCTGCTTTCTCACTTCTTCGTACTCGGTGGAAACATCCCGGCCGGCAACCGATGCTTCGCCTGAAGTCGGTGTCAGAAGCCCACACAGGATCTTTATGGTCGTAGTCTTGCCTGCGCCGTTCGGACCGAGAAACCCGAAGATCTCCCCGCGCTCAACCTCGAAGCTCACCCGGTCCACAGCAACGAAACTCCCGAAGGTTTTGGTCAGATCCTTGGCGAAGACAGCGATATCATTGTTCAATGGATTCACGAATTACACCGGTTGTCCGAGATTCTGTCCGTTTGGCCATGCATTGGAAATCTCCAGAGGACGTAGCTAGTGAGCCATTATTCGTCATTCCCGCGTACGCGGGAATCCAGGAACTCAACGAGTGAATAGTGGAAAACTTTGTACCAAACCGTCAGAACTGGATTCCTGCTTCCGCAGGAATGACGGGGTGCAGCCGCCGTGAATCGGACATCATTCTTGGCAATCACTATACACTCCCTGCGTGTCCTGTCTTGATTCCTGACTCTGCATGATTGAGAGAAAAGCATCTTCCATGGCCGGAGTAATACGCCTCAAAGAATAGATCGCCATGCCCTTTTCTTCCAGGAGGCGCCGCGCGTCCGCTATCTCCTGCTCGTTGCTGACTCGGACGTGAAGGCCTTCACCAAAGAGGTTCAGATCCAGAATGCCCGGCACATCCGTGAGAAGTTCCTTGGTCTTGGGCAGGTCTTCGGTCACCAGCTCGTAAAACAGGCCTTTAACCAGAGCCCGAATTAGATGTGGTTGGTCGCAATGGATCAGCGTGCCGTTGTGCATTAACCCGACGCGGTTCGTCCTGTCCGCTTCGTCCAAATAGGCCGTGGATACCAATATGGTGATCCCCTCGCGCAGAAGATCGTACAGGATCTTCCAGAAGTCTCGCCTCGATACAGGATCAACGCCGTTGGTCGGTTCGTCGAGGAGCAGGAGCCTGGGCGAATGAATCAGGGCGCACGCGAGGCCCAGCTTTTGCTTCATTCCGCCCGACAAGGCACCCGCGAGCCGGTCCTTGAACGGGCCCAACCTACTGAAGGCAAACAGGCGTTCAATCCGCTCGGGTCTCAACTTCCTGGGGACCTGAAACAAGTCCGCATAGAAAAGGAGATTCTCAATTACCGACAGATCCTCGTACAAGCCGAACCTTTGCGGCATATACGCGATGTGCTCTTTGATCTGCTCGGGATCCTCAACTACCGAAATGCCATCCACCCATGCATTACCGGACGTGGGCGCGAGGATGCCTGCGAGGATGCGTATCGCGGTAGTTTTGCCTGCTCCATCGGGCCCCACCACACCGAATATCTCACCCCGTTCCACCGTCATTTCCAAATCGCGTAGAGCTCGGTGACGTCCGAAATCGCGACAGAGCTTTTCCGTCCTTATGATGGGATCTTGTGGCATGGGAAACACTCGACGGCCGTGGGTCCGGGCTTACGGTCGCGCACCCGGACCGCTGCCGACCCGAGAGTTGTCGGCGGTCGGTTTGGGAGGCTCGGAATCCACCAGAATGTAACCCTCTGCGGGCATACCGATTTTCAGTTCCTGGTGGACGTTTGGGATGGTAACTTTCACTCGATACACCTGTTTGATGCGCTCTTCAGGCGTTTGCACATTCTTGGGCGTGAATTCCGCACGAGATGAAATCAGCGTCAACCGCCCCTGGTACTTCTTGTTGGGAAAGGTGTCCGTGGTGATCTCCGCGGTCTGACCGAGCTTGATCTTGCCCAGGTATTTTTCTCCCACGTATCCCTTGAGCCACACCTCGTTGATGCCCGCGACGGTAGCAACTGTGGCGCCAGGCAGCACCACCTCTCCATTTTCGTTGGATTTGACCAGAACCACGCCGTTGATGGGGCTCTGCAGCACAGAGTACGTGAGATCCAGCTCAATCTTCTCCAGTTCCCACTTTGCCCGGTCCAAGCGGTGTCGAGCCGCCCGGATTCGCTCTTCCCGAGGACCGACCTCTAATTGGGTAAGGTCTTCCCGCGCCTTCTTATGTTCCTCAAGGGCTACTCTGTACGCGGTTTCACGAGCATCGAAAGCGGACGCGGATATGGCTCCCTGTTTGTACAAAGGAACATATCTCTCGTAATCTGCTCGCGCGTTTTCCAGCCTTCTTTCGGAAGCCTTCAATACTGCTCTTGCCGCCTCTATATCTTCCACTCGAGAGCCGGTTACCAGCTCGTCCAAAGTCGCCTGAGCTGCGGCCCGTTCCGCTTCCGCTGCCTTTTTCTGTGCTTCGAGGGTGCGTGTGTCCAGCCGCGCCACCACTTGGCCTGCGGTGACGCTGTCGCCTTCTTCAATTGGCAAGTAGTCAATCTGGCCACCCAATCGAAAGGAAAGATCCACTTCGGTGGCCTCTATATTGCCGCTGACAAAGATCCTGGTGTCGGTGGAGCCTTGCGGGCTTGACCAAAGCCACCAGATCGCGATGCCCACGCCCGCGGCAGCAATTACGCAGACAAGAGCTATCCGCTTCCCCTTGTTCATGTTCATTCAGACCAGCCCAGCTCGTAATACGGCGTTGAAATGAAGTGAGAATGTACCAAAGAAAACCGTACACAAGCAAGCGCAAACGCCTTGAGGCTGCAAGCGTTTGGTTACGCGGGGTAAAGCGCCGACGGTTGCCCCGCCCAAACAGTAGGACCGGCGTCTTGCCGGTAATGTGTCCGAAGTGCGTGGTCCGGCCCGCGAGAATTTCAGCAAAAAGCCAAAGAATAATCTAGCAAAATTATTAGATTAGTGATAGCACTCACAGTGGTGGCCGCGTAATATATCAACCATAACTTTAGTTTATGGAGATTTCTAATTGACTTATTTGAAGAATTCTGATACAAACAAATCGTCTCCGGGATAATCCCGCGGCAGCGAGGCGGCTGTGAAGAGAAATCTCTTGCCGATCTGCAGGCCCGGATTACCCGTGGACTTCTGTTGCATAGTTGGCCTCGGATCGTGAGGAGGAAACAATGATCCGCCCGAAAATATTGCGAAAAGTTCCGGTGCTGGGAATAGCACTGGCCGTGTGTCTCATGGTGACTCCCGCATTCGCGTGGGAGTTCCATATGGAAGGCGCGTATTGGTGGAAATGGTACTGGGCCGGCCAGCTGGGCAACCAGGGGTTTTTCGGCATCTATGACAGAGTTGACCAAGGCGCGGTCGTCGGCAACGCGACCAACATCAATTTTTGGGCGGGAAATAACGACTTGGGCACTCGCGCCGATCTGGGCACAACTGAGATAAAGACAGGCCATGACGCATCGTCCCAGACCATGTGGGCGGACATCGATCCCGAGGTTCGGATCAATCAGGCCGTGCGTCTGAGGGGACGCTACCATCTCGGCCGATATGGGATTCAGCTCGAATCCGAGAACCCCAATAGCGTTAATCCCGGCATGAAGGTCGCGTTCACGGACGGTCAGTGGTATCTGTTTTGGCTCACTGCGCAGACGCCCTGGGGTATCGTCGCGATGGGCAAGCGCCCCTTCGCATTCGGACTCGGGCTCCAATATGACGGAACCGACAACCTGTCGAGCGACTCGTTGCTTTTGGTCGTGCCTTACGGACCTATTCGTATCGGCCTGGCAGGGTACCCGTTCAGGTCAGGGCAGACGTACTTGGGTGACATCCGTGACAGGTCTGGGGTGCGCGCGCCGGAAGTGGCGGGATTCATAACCTACACCGCGGGCAACATCGATCTGGGGACCTTTCAGGACTACACCTTTATTCATGGGGGTGTTGAAAGAGCAGCTACTCTTGCAGTTCGACAGGCGACGCTCACCTTTGATAGGGCCGACCATCATGCCTCGTACTACGTGAAGTTCAATAACGGCGTATTCTTCCTCAATGCCGAGGCTACTCATTATCTGAGGATAGACAAATTCCAACAGGCCATGAACACCAGCCCAGGCGGCCCCGCAGCAATTGGCGGAGGGCTCGTGGGTGTGGCGACGAGGCCGACGTATATTGAAGATTGGAAGGCCGTAGGCATCGTCGGCGCTGTGGCAGGACCTCTTAAAGTGAGCGGTATGTTGTACTGGAGCGGAGGATTGGATCGCCGCGCAGGAGCGCTGAATGACACGCAGGGATGGCTCCCGGCCGCTATCCCGCCCCATGGTGTAGCCGGCACCGCGATCATCAGGCCGGTTCTGTGCAATAGCGTTCTGATCCGACCGTACAGCTGGCTCCTCGCCAACCAGTATGGTGGCGGCAATGACGGCTTCAGCGCCGCATTTAGCCGTGAGGGGAGCTTGCACGATGCTATAGCTTACGCGTCGCGCGTTGATTACGCAGTTGCCGCGAATCTGAACACCTGGGCGAGCTTCCTGTGGGCCGACCGGGTGAGCAAGTCCTATCCCTGGGGCTTTATTTCCCCTACTGTTGTCGGGAACGTGGTGTACAACTATTTCCCCGCGGGGGCTGCTGCGCTAGGGCTGGGCGCTGTTCCGAGCATTCCCGACAGCAACCTTGGTTGGGAAGTTGACCTCGGGCTTGACTGGAGGCTCCTGGAGGGCTTCCGGTTTGAGGCGCTGATCGGCTACTGGCAGCCGGGCAAATGGTTCAGCTACGCGTGCAAGGACATCGGCGTCACGGGCTGGGACACGCCGGCAAATCTTGACGGGGATAACAACTGGGGGACGCGTCCCGACCGTGTGATCGACCCGGTGATCGGCGGATACATGGCCTTCGTGGGCGAGTTCTAATCGATTCACTTGCTCAAACATAAACAGCTAGGCGACGAGGCGGAGAGTTCGAGCTCTCCGCCTTCTTTGTTTTTGCCACCGGTAACCGAGGCCATGGTATTGACCTCTATTCGATGCGCCGTTTCCTGTAGGGCGCACCTGCCAGGCTGTCGCAAAACCCTGTGATGCACGGAATTTCAAGTAGGGGCGCTTCGAGAAGCGCCCTGATTTCGGGCGGTTCACGAACCGCCCCTACCGAATGGGTTGCAGATTATGACTTTTGAGACAGGCTCCCGCGTGTGCGCCCTGGAGCGACCTGGGCAGACGCGCTGGTCTGCCCCTACCGACGCCTGACTTATTTCCTACGTACGGCTTACAGGATATCCGTGCCGATGGGATTTGCCTTCCGGGCCGCTGTCCCGCGGGCACTCAATATTTGATCGCGCGCGATTTCCTTAGTGTTTTTCGCGAATAACAACAATGAGCCTTTCTTAATTTACTAATTGGTTAATGGATACATAATAATTCTATAGGTAAATAGCCGTTGTAAATAATATCTCATTTTTTTGTTTTAATATTGACAAGCCCGAACCGCTGTGATATCCCGCCAGCTGAATTACCGCTATCGGGCATGGATTCAGGAGTTTCCGTGTGTTTGGAAAAGTCATAGAACTGAAGCGAAATCCTGAACCAACGAGTCGGGGAACAGATCTCCCGGATGAGATCAGCGGTCAATTTAGCGCAGAGGTCCGAGAACAGAGCCAAGCGTCCGCGCAAACCTCGCGAATTTCGCATATTAACTTCGGAAGAGAATCCTACTTCGGACTCATCTCTGACGCATCGGGAAAGACTACCAACGTTCACATTACTCTCGACCCCCAGCGTAAAACCCTGGCCCGTGCCACGTGCGGGTGCTTCCGTGCCAATACCAGATCCTATTGCCAGCATGTGGCCTCTTTTGCCCGCTACATCCTCCGGAACGATCCGGAAACGGGAAAGCTCCGTACCCTCTCCGATGATTTTCACGACAGCTTCTGGAATGAGATTAGTTGGTACGGGTACAAGCATTTCGGCGACTCGCTCCTGGGATTCAAGGCCCACGCGGACCACGGCGGAGGCGGCATACGCATCGGGTTCGCGGATCGAGGCAACAAAGAGATCCTGGTACTCATGCCGGGGCCTCGGCTGGTCGAAGAATTCCTGTATGAGTTCTTCGAGATCATCCGTCGCGACATAGACCCGGTGCTCTTCAAGAGCATGTTCGGCCGCAAATTGAAGGATCCGAGAGTCCCTTCCCTTCGGCGGCGGCCGTGGTCAAACTCTCCGGCTGAAGATGACCTGAACAGACGAGGGCTCAAATCCACGGTTCAGCACTATGAGGAGAGCATCTGGTACCGGATCGCAAAGGTGGGATTCCTGATCGCGGGCAGGAGTGGAGGGGCGTTCCGATTTACCTTTTTGGAGCACAAGCAAGAGTTGACGGTGGAGGCCTATGACGAGGACGATGAGGTCATCTGCCGGCTGGTTCCCCCGCAGGCTCACATTGGAACCATTATCGAAGCCGGCGAGAAGACCGGGGTCATCGGCAACGACCTGTTCATACACCCTCACGCGTTGAGAACAGGCCATCGAATCGAGGTAACCGACTCTTCAGCGCTTAGCATTACGCCGGTGGTGGAGAACCCAGACCCGGACGCGGAGCCAGCGGACGCCTTCTTGGATCGCACCACCCTTGATCACCAGTTGTACGGCACCTATTACTTCTTTCCTGAATGGGGATTTTTCCGCATCGCGGTCAACCCTGCCGGCCTCCCGCCGGAGCATTTTTCCACCCGCAAGGCGAACATCATCCCGCCGGAACAGATTACAACTTTCCTGGAAGAGTACGGAGACAGGCTACGTCAGGAAAACGACGTGTTTGTCGATGAAAGCCTCTTCAAACGTAGAACCATAGATAAATATCAGAAGGCGACCGTTGAACACAACGAGTGTTGCGAGGGCGGCGTTTCTGTCAACGTCAGCTATGATTTCGGTGACTTCCGGCTTTCATTTCAAGAAATCTATGAGGCGAGAAAGAATCGGAAACGCTTTCTGGTAAAGGGTGATCAGTGGGTTGACACCCTCTCCGCGGAATTCGCCTGGATGGACGGCCTGGATGAGCAGGCCGTGAGGGAAGGCGCGCAGGTGAGACTGGAGCGCGCGGAGTACCTCCGTTTCCTCGCGTTCCACGATCGAGTGGAGACTCACTTCAGGTCCGAACAGGATCGCCTGTGGTTCGAAGGGCTTCAGAGACTCAAGGCCCCTTCGCGGCTCCCTTCAACTCGCTCGATGCGAGGTCACCTCCGCGGTTATCAGAAAAACGGATACGGCTGGCTCTGGTTCCTCTACGAAAATCGCCTGTCAGGCCTGTTGTGCGACGACATGGGCCTGGGCAAGACCCACCAGGTAATGGCTCTTCTTACCGGGATTCTGCAACGCACGGAAAAGGGTGCAGGACGGCTGCGATTCCTCGTGGTTTGCCCCACCACGGTGCTTAGTCATTGGAAAGACAAGATCCTGGAATATGCTCCTCACTTGGATCCGTATATTTATCACGGCACGGATCGCTCCTTCCATGAAGCGTTTGAAGAGCACCTCACTATTATCACCTCATACGGCATCGCGCTCCGTGACATGGACATGCTGGAAACATACCATTTCGAGGTGGTCGTGCTTGATGAGATCCAGGCCATCAAGAACAAGGTCACCAAAACCCATACTGCAATCAAGCGACTCCAGTCCTCGTGTACCCTTGGCCTCACCGGAACGCCGATCGAGAACACTCTGACGGATCTCAAAGCACTCTTTGATGTTGTGTTGCCGGGGTACTTGATGACCGACTCTCTATTTGAAAACCATTTCCGTGCACCGATAGAAGAAGGATCCGACCAGGAAGCGGAAAAAAAGCTCACCCGCATGATCCATCCTTTTGTTCTCCGCCGCAAAAAGGAGCAGGTGCTCAAAGAGCTCCCGGCCAAGATCGAGGATGTGCGGCGATGCGCGCTCAGTGACGATCAGGTCCGCTTTTATCGTGACCTGGTAGAGCACCAAGGCAAGGGCTTGGTGCAGAAGCTCAAGGATCCTGACCAGAC
This sequence comes from Thermodesulfobacteriota bacterium, assembly GCA_049323095.1. GTDB lineage: Bacteria > Desulfobacterota > Desulfomonilia > Desulfomonilales > Desulfomonilaceae > VGSG01. The sequence continues at coordinate 54,362 of JBMOME010000054.1, read as the reverse complement.
CGTGCCGTACATGCATGTATTTGCGGTCTTGAATTACCTCAAACAGATCTGCAACCATCCTGTGCTTCTGGAAAAGGAGAACCGGGACTATCGCAAGTATTCATCCGGCAAGTGGGAGCTTTTTGTGGAGCTGCTGGCGGAGAGCCTCGGATCGGGCCAGAAGGTGGTAATCTTCAGCCAGTACGTCAAGATGCTGGATCTGATCGAAGCCTATTTGCAGGATGAGGGTCTGGAGTTCGCTACCATAAAGGGACACACCCGAAAGCGAGCTGAAGCATTCCGCCGCTTCAATACCGACCCCGAATGCATGGTCTTTACCGCATCCTTGCGAGCCGCAGGCCTCGGCATCGACCTCACCGGCGGCTCTGTCGTGATCCATTATGACCGTTGGTGGAATTCCGCACGGGAAGAGCAGGCCACGGATCGGGTGCACAGGATCGGACAGCGGCGTGGTGTCCAAGTCTTCAAGCTGATAACCGAGAATACTCTGGAAGAGAAGATTGATACCATAATCTCACGGAAGAGACGACTCATGGATTCCGTGGTCAAACAGGACGATCAAGCCCTTGTAAAGCATTTCTCACGAGAAGAACTCATCGAACTCATTTCTTATTGATTCGCATTCCTATTTGCCGAAGCCTGCCCAGGGCGCTCACGCGGGTGCGCCCCTACCAGGATTACATTATTTCTTTGAATGCGAATTCGCATTATGCACGCAGCCTCAGAGCTTTGCGTACTATACCAATTATGCCGCCTCGGAAACCCAGCACCGCGGCCATGAAAATCAAGCCCATGAAGAAGCTCCAGCTCTCGGTATAGTTACTGATAACGTCGCGCAGCAAAATAATGCCCACGGCTCCGAGAACCGGCCCGAACAGGGTTCCCATGCCTCCTGTGATCGCCATGACAACTACTTCGCCGGAAGTGGTCCAGTGCAACGATCCCAGAGGTACGAAGTTCAGGAGCAGCGCGTACAGACCTCCCGCGAGGCCCGAAAAGAAGCCCGATATGATGAACGCTATCAGTCGGAATCGGTCAACGTTGTATCCCACGCTCATGGCTCGGTCCCGGTTTTCACGCAACGCCTGCAACGCAGCCCCAAACGGAGAATGCACGACCCTCACCATCGCGACCATAGAGATCACCACCAATATCAGGATAAAATAATAGAGGTTGATCTCCGGGTGCATATCTATTGGGCCGAGGTTGGGTCTGGGCACTCCTTGCAAGCCATCATCCCCTCCTGTTAGACCCGTCCACTTGAAGGCTATGAAGTAGAACATCTGGGCAAAGGCAAGCGTCACCATGGTGAAGTAGATGCCGTGTCTGCGGATACTCGCGTACCCAACGAAAAGCGCTGTCAGAGCGCTTACGATTACCGCTCCGGCGAGGGCCAGTGGAATTGATGGGAGGAGCCTGATCAGGATGATGCCTGTGGAATACGCTCCGATTCCGAAAAACGCGGCGTGGCCGAATGAGAGCATACCCGCGTATCCTAGCGCTAAATCATAGGCCATAGCAAAAAGGGCAAAGATCAAGATTTCGCTGGCCAATGCCTGGTACGGGGCAATCCAGGGGAAGGCCACTGCCAAAGCAATTACAATCGCTAGTAAGATCACACTAAAACGTGACATGGTACATTAGTCGTGAAATGCCTCGCGGCCGAATAGCCCTCTAGGGCGCACGAGAAGAAATGCGGCCATGAACAGGTAAATAAGGGTTGTGGCCATAGGCGGCCACACCATTACCCCGATTGCTATGATTTCGCCCACGATCAGGCCTCCGACGATGGAGCCACCCAGGCTGCCCATTCCGCCGATAACTACCACCACAAAGCAGTCGATGAGGAAATCCATTCCCATCAGGGGACGCACATTCTGAATGGGCGCTGCCAGCACGCCGGCCAAGCCGGCCAGGCCTGTGCCTAGCGCGACCACCATGGTGATCACCCGTGAGATGTTGATTCCCAGAGCATCTACCATCCTGGGGTTGTCCGTGCCTGCTCGGATTATGCTGCCCAATTTGGTTTTAGTGAGGAATAACCAGACTCCGAGAGAAGCCAGGGCTGCGACGATTATCAGGAACAGACGATAGCTGGGGTAGTAGATGAATCCCAGATTGACCGCGCCGGTAAGCGAATCGGGAGTGCTGAACGGCACACCCATGCTGCCGAAAGACATCCTTATGAGGTCTTGCAGAGCCAGCATCAGACCGAAAGTGAACAGCATGATGTACAGCGGAGGCAGGTCATAAAGCCGTCTTAGGAATACCACTTCGCACAGGGCTCCGAAAAGCGCCATGATGATGGGCACACAGACCAACGCGACCCAGAAGTTAGGTATCAGGTACGCGGTTAGGGTGTAAGCGGTATACGCGCCGAGCATGAAGAACGCGCCGTGGGCAAAATTGATAATCCCCAACATGCCGAAGATAATGGAAAGCCCCAGCGCCAGAAGCACGTAGAGCGATCCGAGGATCAGCCCGTTAAAAAGCTGGATAAGGATGAACTGTGCGCTCATCGTCTCCTACTCGCACGTCCAAGTTCAGCACGTGCGCACATCCGTGAAGAGATTCTATCCACAGATGTCGCAGATTACACAGATTTGGGATACCGCACCCACATCCGTGCGGAGGTTCTCTCAAGGTCGCGATCCCAATTGAGGTCGTTCTACAACCAGTGCAGCAAGATCCTCGCTTGTTGTGTCTTCGGTGCCGGGACGTATAACGTCCCGGGCACCCGCGCCCCATTTGGTCTACATGAACCCGCTCTGTCGCCATAGCTCCGGGGCAACAGGTTTTGGTAGGGGCGCACGGCCGTGCGCCCCTACACGAAGCAAATACGCCCGATCTCGACTCCGCTATTCCATTTTGCAGCCTGTATCTTTCGGGTTCTGATAGGCCTGTTCGGGCGGGATCGATCCCACGATTTCGAAGTAATCCCACTCCTCTTTGACTTCCGACGGCTTCTTCACCCGCAGGATGTAGGCTTTACCGACCTGCATATGGTCTTCAGCGCGGATTTTCCCCGGATTCGCCAAAAGGTCTTTGAACTCATGCCCCTCAAGGGCCTTGATCACTGCCTGAACTTCCTTTGTTTTAGCGCGTTCCACTGCCTTCAGGTATTGGATCACCGCGCTGTAAGTTGCTGCATTCATCCAGTTGGGCGGCCGGTTGAACTTCTTTCTCCACTTTTCCACAAACTCCTTGGATCCGGGATTGTCGCTCTTCCAGTACCAGGCGCCGGTCACGTAGTCATCGGCGAAAATGTCGCCGGCTGCCTTGATGTCGTCGATGAAGAGCAGGGCATGCACGATCTTGGCCTTTTTCTTGAGCCCGAATTCTACAGCCTGTTTGGTGGAATTCACGCCGTCTTTGCCTGCGTTGAGCAAGACGAGGACCTCGGGATTGGCATTCATCGCCTTTAAGATGTACGGGCTGAAATCCGACGCGCCCAGAGCCACCATCTCGTTTCCCAGCAAGGTCCCGCCCTTTGCCTTCAACGCGTCCGAAAAGTGCTTGAGCAGATCGTGACCCCATGCATAGTCCGCTGTGATGGTGAACCATTTCTTGCCGAGATTGTCTGCCGCCCACAATCCAACTGCTGTTGCCAGCATGTAATCGTTGTACGCCCAGTCAAAGGTGTAACGATTGCAGTCCGGCCCGGAATGCCGCGTGGTTCCTGAACCTACACTGAAGAAAAGCTTCTTGTGCAGCTTGGCTTGATTGGACACAGCCAGGCCCGCGGCGCTGTTCGGAACGTCGAAGATTACGTCCACGAGTTCCTTTTCATAGAGTTCCTTGGCCTTCTGATTTGCCACATCTGGCTTGCACATGTGGTCCCGATATATGAACTCGATCGGCTCTCCGAGCGCCTTTCCACCGAAGTCCTCAATCGCCATCTTTACGGCTTCCACGTTACTCGCGGTTATTCCCGCGTAAGGACCCGACATGTCGGTCAAGATCGAGATTTTCACGGGCTCGGCCGAACCCGGCGGCACGCACGCAAGGCACAGCGCCAGAGTCAGCACGAACGGCATCACAAAACTAAGCCTGGTTCTCATGTCTTTCCCTCCTCGATATGTTCGAATCTCAAAACAGTGAATGCTAGACCCCCAGATATCGCTTCTTTATCTCCTCGTCCGCCTTGAATTCCTCGTTGGTGCCTTGGTAAACGATTTTGCCGTTGTATATGACAAAATGACGGTCAGCCACTTGAACCGCGAACCGCGTGTTTTGCTCCACCAGAAGTATGGATACTCGCTCTTTTCTTATCTCTTGGATTATCTTGGCGATCTCTCGTACCAGGAACGGCGCCAGACCCTCGGTGGGCTCATCCAGGAGCGTCATTTTAACGTTCATGGTTAGGATTCTCGCGATAGCGAGCATCTGCTGCTCGCCGCCGGACAACTGCGACCCTCTATGGTGGGTTCTTTGCTTCAGCACCGGGAAGTACGTAAAGATCTTATCAAGGTCCCAGAGCCCTTTCCCTTGTTTGGAAGACGGCAGGGTCAGGTTCTCATGAACCGACAAGCTGGGAAACACCGCCCTCTCTTCCGGCACGTACCCCACGCCGTGTGACGCGATCTGGTAAGGTTTGTGATTCGTGATATCCGCATCGTTAAACCTGACCACGCCCCTGCTGACCGGGACAAGCCCCATGATGGCACGCAAGGTGGTCGTCTTGCCTGCGCCGTTCCTGCCCAGGAGCGTGGCCACATGCCCCTCTTCGACTTGGAAGGTCATACCTTTCAAGATATGGCTGTCACCGTAGTGGGCATGAACGTTTTCGAGCGCCAGCACCTCAGTACCCTCCCAGGTACGCTTCCTGGACTTCCTTGTTTGCCTGGATCTCAGAAGGCGTGCCTTCCGCCAGCAGCACTCCCTGATAGAGCACGGCGATTCTGTCGGAGATGGCCAGCACCACATCTATGTTGTGCTCGATGAGCACCACCGGTATGGTCTTGGCGACCGCTCCGATCAGCTTTAGGATGTTCTCCGTGTCTTCACTGCTCATCCCTGAGGTTGGTTCGTCCAGAAGAATCAGTTGCGGACTTGTCGCGAGAGAAATCCCGATGTCCAGACATCTCTGGAGACCGTATGGCAGGTTTTTGGCCTGAGTTTGCGCCCATGCTTCCAGGCCGACTTGCTTGAGAATTCGCTTCGCGGCCTCATCTATTCCTTCAAGCCGGTCACAGGATATGAGGAAATTGTACCGCGCCGACAGCCTGGACTGCGCAGCCACCCGGATGTTTTCGTTCACTGAAAGCGCAGGAAAGATGCTGGTTATCTGAAAGGAGCGCCCTACGCCCATCTGGGAAATTTGGAAAGGCGAGAGCCCGGTGATGTCCATACCTTGATAAGAGATACGGCCCTTATCGGGCGCCAGGAACCCGCTCAGTAGATTGAAAAGCGTGGTCTTACCGGCTCCGTTCGGCCCGATGACGGATTGCACCCCAGGCCCGATCCGCAGATCCACCCCATTGACCGCTGTCAACGAGCCGAAATGCTTGGTCAGGTTTGTGGTTTCCAGAATCGCGGGTTCCCGTGAATTCTCATTCGGCATGGTTGCAGCTCGGACAAACTCTCTTCAGCAAAAAGACGGTGCGGTCACGCGTTGAGACTGACCCGATCTCACCCTCCCCTGTCCCCTCCCATCAAGGGAGGGGGACTAATTCTATTCCCCTGTGCCTTCCCATCGAAGGATGGGGACTTATTCCACTCCCCTCGCGGAAGGGGTTACGCTTTCAGTAGGCGCCGGCGTCCCTGCCGGTGCACTCTCCCTCCCCCGGCGGGAGGGATTGAGGGAGAGGGACCTGGGGCAGGCACAAAGACCTCAAGCTCAACGCGCAGAAACATGAGTTCAAGCCGCATTCGCGCTATTCGTATCTTTGCGGATGCAGCCTCAATTCTTCCAAGAAGTCATCCACGGTTCGTTCCTGGTCGTATTCCGGTTTCCAGCCCCACTCCTCTCTTGCCCGCGTATCGTCGATCGGCAGCAGCAGTTTATCGAGAATGGCCTGAAGCTCTAGATCCGGGTCAAAGCGGATATCGGCGCCAGGGATCCTTTTCTTGACCACGTCGACCAATTCCTGTGCGCTCGCGATGGGAGTCACGCCCGCAACCACGTAGTTCACCATCTCGAGCTTTTCCAGCGGAGCGGAAGCCAACTTCACAATGGAAGACGCGGAGTCCTTGAAATACATCACCGGGCAACGGGTTTCCGGTTTTACCCGTATGGTAAACGGATTGCCTTTCGCACATTCCTCGATCACCCAGGAGGTGTATTGAACCACCCCTGGGGTCTTCACGCCAGGCCCAACAATGGACGGATACCGGATACCTCTGAAATCCAGGCCGTATTTCCGCTTGTAAAATAGGCCCATGTGCTCGCAAAAGACTTTAGTGGTGCCGTAAAAGAGCTGAGGCCGCTGTAAGGTGAAATCGTCGATGACGCCTGTTTGGATGTTCAGCCCGTACGTGCCGATGGTGCTGGAGAAGACCACTTGAGGCACTTCAAGGAGTTTTGACGCCTCCAGCACATGGAAGGTGCCCATCGCGTTCGCGCGGAAAGCTGCGGCCGGATCTGCGTCGGACGGCACGGAAAGCATACCGCCGAGATGGTAGATCGTCTTTGGTCGCGCGCTCTTCACCACGTTCAGCACGTGGCTGAAATTGCCTAGATCTCCACGAACGATCTCGACCTGATCCTTGACATCGTCGAGGTACTTCGTCGAGGTATTGATGTCAAAAACCACCAGGTTTTTTTCGCCCTTTTCAAGAAGTAGTCGAACCACCTCGGCTCCAATGAATCCTGTTCCGCCTGTAATCAGTATTGCCATGTGCGCCTCCTGAGCATGAAGCGATCGTTACTTCTCGGTTTCACGTTGCCAGTAAAGGTTTTTGAGCCGGTTGAGGAATTCGCGGTCCCTCCGTTGCATTGCTTCGTCCGCCTCTCCTCCGGAATAGTCGTAAAATCCCTTTCCGGTCTTGATGCCCTCATGGCCCTCCTCGGCCAGTCGTTGAAGAGCCTTGGGGGGGCTCGGGGAACTCTCAATCACAGGCGCTAGATTCTGGTATGCCCTGAGCCAGAGCTTCACGCCGCCAAAGTCAACCGTCTGGAGCGGGCCTATGCTGGCAAGCCTGAAGCCAATACTTCCCCGGACCGCTCTGTCAATATCTTCAGCGCTGGCAATTCCCTGGTCATACAGGCTAAAGACCTCTCTGGCCAGAGCAGTTTGAATCCTGTTCACTACGAACCCGGGCAGTTCCTTATTGATTTTCACCGGCAGCTTCTTGAGCTTCTTATGGAGAGCGTACGCAGTCTCCAGGGTCTCGTCGCTGGTCCACGGGGCCCTCACAACCTCCACAGTAGGCACTATGTGAGGAGGATTGAACCAATGGGTGATGACAAGCCGTTCCTTTTTCTTCACACGGACGCCCATCTCGGCCATGGTGAGCGAAGAGGTATTGCTGGCGAGGATCGCGTTGTCCTTGCAGTATGACTCAATCTCCTCGAAAAGCTTTTGCTTGAGCGCCACGTCCTCTGTCGCAGCTTCCAGAATGAAGTCACCTTCCTGAACGCAGGCTTTTAGATCCACCGTGGTGGTGAGCCGGTCGAGGCAGGGACCTATTTCCGCCTCGCCAATGAGGCCAAATCGCGCAAAAAGCTTCAGGTTCTGTTCTATGTTGGCAGTTGCCTTTTCCAGTATTGACCGATCAATGTCGTACAACATCACCGGGTACCCGGCCATGACGAATGTCTGCGCAATACCGTGGCCCATAAGACCGGCGCCAACTACTGATATGCGATGAATTTCTTCCAGCTTCATTTCAGCTCCTTTTCAACTGTATGTAGAAGACCACCGGTCACAGGGTCAGCCACGAGCGCCTCAGCGGCTGGTCCTCCTCGCGTGAGACTGCGTGACCAGAGAGTTTCATGGAGTGAGCCATCGCGGGAGCCATACGCAGGTTTGCGGGAAAATTATGGTGATCGCCACAACGAGTATCTGGAGCATGACAAATGGAATGATGCCCACATACATACTGTGAAGCGAAAGCCCCAGGTTCATACCTTTCAAATAGAAAATCGAGTACGCGAAAGGCGGTGTCAGGAACGATATCTGGAGGCTCGTACAGATCACCAGCCCCACCCACAGAGGATCGAACCCCAGTTTGTTGAGCATAGGCGAGAATATGGGCACGACAATCAGAAGTATGCCGATCCAATCGATAAAACAGCCCAGAACAAAGATGATAAACAATGAGGTGAGGAATATTCCCCAGCGGCCAAGTCCGAGCGACGTGAGCAGGTCCGTGATGACCTGGCCGCAACCCGCGCTCAGGAATGCTCCTGTGAACATATTGGCCGCCATAGCGATGAAAATGATCATAGCGGTGATTCGCAGGGTCGAATAGCAATTGTCCAGCAGCGTGTACCAGGTAAGCCGGCGATAGCATAAGCACAAGATCACCGATCCTAATGCGCCGACCGCGCCTGCTTCAGTCGGGGACGCAACCCCGAAGAACAGCGACCCCAAGACCGCGAAGATGAGGAAAAAGGGAGGGACCAGATGGGTGAATCCCAGGACCAGTGACTCTTTGCTGAAAAACGGCAGCCGCTCCTCCGAATCTACGCTCGGGCCCAACGAGGGGTTGATAGCACACCGGATCACTACGTAGGTGATGTAGGATAGACCCAGGAGAAGGCCTGGAACGACCGCGCCCGCGAACATCTGAATCACTGACACGCCGGCCATGGGTGCATAAAGGATCAGCATGACGCTCGGAGGAATGAGGATCCCTAGGGTCCCGCCCCCACATACGGATCCACTGATCAGGGACTGTGAATAGCGCGCCTTGAGCATGGCCGGAACCGCGAGTAGGCCGATCGCGGTCTCCGACGCGCCCACGACGCCCGTAGTTGCTGCGAAAATTATGGCAAGCAGGAGCGTGGCAACGGCCAAGCCGCCGTTGAACCCCCCAAACCATCGGTGAAGAATGAAGAAGGCCCGCTCCGCGACACCAGAAGTCTGCATCATGTTGCCCATGAAGATGAACAAGGGCACTGCTGCAAGGATGTACTCCGAAAGCGTGCCTCCGATGATACGCGCCGGCAGCATATACAGATATGCGGGGCCTGAAGTGAGCAAACCGAATACGAGCCCTACGGTGCCGATCCCGAAGGCAACAGGGAACCCCAGGAGTAAGATGAAGAGGCTGAGAAGCATCAGGACTGTGGTAAGCTCAGGACTCATACTCTGCTCCCTTCACCGCAGTGATTACGCGGCGCACGAAATCCACGGTCCCCTGAAGCAGGAGAAGTGCCAGCGCGTATGCGATCACCAGCTTGAACGGCCACATATAGGGCCTCCACGCGCTCGCGGAAGAACGCTCACCCAGCGTTAAAGACCAGATGGCATTTTCTCCGCACTTGTAAACCAACACGATCATGAGGGGGAAAAACAGGCACAGGTATCCGATGATGTCGGCAATGGCCTTTCCTCTGGTCGATAGCCGACCGTAGAGGAGGTCCATCCTCACATGTCCCCCAAGGTAGTGACAGTACGCCGCGCCGAGGATCGCGAAACTGCCGTAGAGCATGATGGTCATGTCGTATGCCCAGAAACAGGGCCAAGCTAAAATATACCGAAGGATCACGTCGTAACAGATCGCGAGCGTGAGAACCACGACCAACAGGCTCGCGCACTTACCCGTGATGTCACTGAGCCGGTCAACTGCGTGCAAGACCTTGTCCATCCTGTCCTCCGTTGCGCCCTCGGTACTGCGAAAGGCGCTTCCCCGCGGCTGGAGAGGAAGGGTGAGGGGTCTTCCCCTCACCCATAACGCGATCTCCAAGGGTTTCCGCGAGCAGTTACCCTATGTCAGTGCACATCAATGCGGGAGGGTGTAGGCCTTTTCGTACGGGTACCAGGCTGCTCCGTACGTCTTTTGCGAATTCCATACCTTTCCAAAGAAGGCATCCTTCTTGCCCAGCTCGTCCAGGTATTCGCCGGCCCATTTGGTGAAGGTTTGCACAGCCTCCGGATCTACTTCCACCGTGGTGATGCCTTTTTCTTTGAAGAACTTCACGGCCTCGATGTTTTTCTGTTCCATCCAGAGCCACTCGTTCAGCCTGGACGCATCCACGGCCGCCTGCAAAGCGAGCTTCAAGTCCTGAGGCAGGGCTTCATACGCCTTCTTGTTGATCAGCAGTTCGAGCTGTGAACAGGGCTGGTGTATGCCGGGAAGCATGACGTACTTGCAGACTTCCCAGATCCCCAGCGTCTTATCAAACGCGGGGATGCTGTACTCCGCCGCGTCGAGCACTCCCCTCTGAAGGTTCGGCATGATCTCGCCCGCGGGAGTGAAGATCACCGACATGCCGTGCTTGGCGAGCACGTCGCCCATAAGGGGCATCATGCGCATCTTCACGCCTTTGAAGTCATCGATCTTCTTCATGGGCTTCTTGGCCCACATGTAGTTCTCCATCGAGATCGGCGCGCATGGGATGATCTTCACGTTGAACTTGTACGTGTCGTACATCTCTTGCCAGAGTTCCTTGCCGCCACCGTGGTTAATCCACATCTGCATGCCGACCACGTTGAAACCGCCCGGCGCTGCCGTGAACAGCGGCGCGGCTGGGATCTGTCCCACCCACTGAGCGGAATACCCGAAGTTTGCCTGGTATACGCCGTCACTCACCGCTTTGAGCCCTTCAAAGGGTGGCACCAGCGCACCGGCCGGATGGACTTCAAAAACAAGTCGGCCGCCGGTCGCTTTCTTGACTTCCTCCGCAAGCCGCTCCAGGGTCTCGTGATACAACATCCCCGCTGGGACGAACCCCTGAACCTTCCACTTTATGACCTTTTCCTGTGCCAACGCTGGAAATGTGAGGAGCAAGACCAAACCGACCACCAAGAAGATGCTCAGCGTGCCTCTTTTCATTGCTATGCCTCCTTGAAAATGTGGTTAAGCGGCACTTTGCCGGGGTGACAGGTAGTGAGTAGGCCATTACTTTGAGTAAACGCTATATACAGAAGACACTGCTCAAGAAGAGAAAGAGCTATGCCTTCCGCGGACCGTACATTTGCTCAGCTAGGCGAATGAAAAACTCCATGGACCCAGGATTGCTCATCGAGTCCACATTCACCGCCTTTTCGGGCGAAACCCCGGAGAGGATCTTTTTCACCGGCACTTCGAGCTTCTTGGCATTTAACGTTTTGGGGATTTCCGGCACAGCGTAGATTTCATCAGGCACGTGCCGGGGCGACAAGGACTTTCGGATAGCTGCCTTTATTTTGTTCTTGAGCGCTTCGTCCAGATTCAAGCCGGATTGAAGCACCACGAAGAGCGGCATCAGATATTGGCCTTGCGGATTCTCAAAGCCGACGATAAGGCTTTCGGTCACTTCCGGGAGTTCATCCACCACGCCGTAGATCTCGCTGCTCCCCATTCTTACGCCCATTCGCTTCAGGGTGGAGTCGGAGCGCCCGGTAATAACAGCGCTTCCCTCGGGCGTGATCTTCACCCAGTCCCCGTGGCGCCAGACCCCAGGGAACATCTCGAAATAGCTCTCTTGATAGCGCTTGTTGTCCGGATCGTTCCAGAGATACAAGGGCATGGAGGGCATGGGCTCGCTGATGACCAGCTCTCCCACCTCATTCACCAGAGGTTTCCCGTTTTCGTCATATGCTTCGGCTTTGGTGCCCAGGCATATGCATTGGAGCTCGCCGGCTCTGACCGGCAACAACGGGCACGATCCCAGAAAGCCGGTGCACGGATCGGTGCCTCCACTTACTGAAGCCAGCAGGATATCCTGTTTCACGTTGTCGTAAACCCACTTAAAACCTGCCGGAGAAAGCGGAGATCCCGTGGATCCCATAACCCTAAGAGCGCTGTAATCGCGGCTCTTGCCGGGCTCCAGCCCCTCATTCATACACGCGGTGATGAACGCCGCGCTGGTGCCGAAAGCCGTCATCCTTACCTTTTCCGCCAGATCCCAGAGCACATCCATATTGGGATATCCAGGGCTCCCATCGTATGTCACAGCTGTGGCGCCAGTGAGAAGGCTCCCCTGGAGGATGTTCCACATCACCCAACCGGTTGTACTGAACCAGAAGAACGTGTCTCCGGGCTTCACGTCCACATGGAGCCCGAGGAACTTCATGAATTCGATGAGGATCCCGCCCTGGCTGTGGACCAACGGTTTCGGCAACCCCGTAGTTCCGGAAGAGTAGACGACCCAGATGGGATGGTTGAATTCCACCTGCTCATAGACGAGCGTGCCCTTTTCTTTGAGCACGTCATCCCACAACAACACGTTTTCCATTCCGCCCTGCGGGTCTCCTCGATACAGATACGGGACGAGGATCGTGCGCTCCAGAGTGGGAAGAGATTGCTGAAGGGATGAGACCACGGGCCGGCAATCAAATTGCCTTCCGCCATACTGGTACCCATCCACGGCAAAGAGCACTTTGGGCTGTATCTGATGGAATCGATCGCTGATGCTACGTACACCGAAGTCTGGCGAGCAACTGGACCAGATGGCTCCAATGCTCGCGCAGGCCAGGAAGGCCATAATAGTCTGGGGAATATTAGGCAAATAGGCCACTACTCGATCACCTGCCTTGACGCCAATATTGCGCAGAGCCGTGGCCACCGATGCGACCTTTTCGTGAAGCTCGGCCCAAGAGACCTCCATAAGAGGCTGAATTTCCGATTGGAATCTCAGCGCAGGGGCCGCGGACGTGCTATTTCGAAACACGTGCTCCGCGTAATTCAACTTGGCCCCCGTAAACCATCGAGCCCCGGGCATTTTTCTCTCTGAGAGCACTTCTTGGTAGGGCGTGGAGGCGATCATTCGCTGAAATTGCCAGACACTCTCCCAGAAGTCCTCAAGGCTGGTTACCGACCACTCCCAGAGCTGCGGATATCCGTCAAATGAGAGTCCCTTCTCTTTTCGGAGCCATTCCATGTATCGGTACATATTGGATTGTTTCTTATATTGCTCTGACGGAGTCCACAAAAGGGCTCCCTCGCCCACTGACTTGCCTTCCATCTTCTTGCTCCTGTTTCGCAGATAACACGCAATTACGAGGTGACGATCCCAGCTAGGGGACAGAGATCCAGGCGGTCAGGCGTTGGTTCTTCGGCTCGAAAGACGCAGCCGATATGCCTGTGAATTCGTTTCGAAATCGGAATAGGGCCGTATTAATCTATCGATGAGGGCGTCTTCGCATCGACTTGAACGTACTTCATTGTACTCTACTTTGGAAAGGTAATTATTCGCGTACTCATATTGTCGAGCCGGCTGATCCGGCACAAATCCCCTGGCCCGACGAAGGCGGTAGATGTTTTTCCCGATTTCGGATTCGCCCAGCATGGCTACCTTTTCGGCGTCCGACAGGAGGTAAGGCGAGGCCGTCGTTTCCCATTCGGAAACTCATGGCGCTCTTGCTCGCGATGAGAGCCGGGAGGCGGCCGCGGGCCGCTCCTCCATGGCCGGCATCTGTTGCAAACCCGGTGCAGCAGCCGTGCTCAGCCACGTCTTCTGGAGAATTCCGAAGCGCTCATGAGAGAAAGGTGGTTTCCTAACAGGAAACTTACTAGACTACCCCGCACGCCCCTGTCAATAAGAAAATGCGTTTCCGCGTATCCATTCAGTTACGCGAGGAAAGAGTGTCATTGCGACCCCGCTGAAGAGCGGGGGAAGCAATCTCCCTTGGTACAAGAAAGGATTGCTTCGTCCCCCGGATCCAATCCGGGGTCCTCGCAATGACAGGTGAGATAGGCTTCCATCCCACGCGCAACTGAATCCTCACATTTCCGCGCATACTCGAGCCGGCGAGTAGCAAGCGTGCTTTACACATCTGCTTGTAATGCGAGATGTATAAGTCTTTCGGATGAATATCGGCCGTCGGTAAGCTTCATGAGCTGGTTTTCACGACCGAAGATTCGGGTAACCATTTCTGCGGGAGTCATGCCTCGGCTGTGGAGATTCTTCGCGGTTCCGCACAGGTCTTCGAGGTAGCTCACGCACTCGCGGAGGGCCTCTCGGCCGTTTTTCTCGATAGCCAGCGCTGACGTGATGACCACCATGCCGTCCATGTCCAAGCTCAGGAGGCGCTTCATGGATCGGATCATGTCGGCCACATTAGTTTCCGGACCGGCCACATTGGGCCTTTTCGATATGTACAGATCGCCGGTAAAGCACCAGCCTTTGACTCTCTCGACGAGCGCCACGTGTCCGCGGCAATGCCCCGGCGTATCGATCACTTCGAAAAGATGGTGCGGCGTCTCCAGTCGTTCGCCAATCGGCAGAACCTCGCATGGCTCGCGGCGACCCCAGTAGTTGAATCTGTAAGGAGGCAGATCGGGCGCTTTCGCGATAATGGGGACCGAATCACGGTGTGCGAAGATTTCTATCCCGAACTTGTCTTTTACAGCCTTGTTCGCCCCTACGTGATCCTCGTGGTGGTGAGTGTTAACTCCAACGAGGACTTCCTGCGCATCGAGCGCTGCCATAAACTCATCTTCAGTGTTCTTGCACCCGGTATCGATCAACAGCCCATCAACCAGATAGCTGGAGATCCAGTACGGCGGGTGGTTCGACCGTACCGGCCTCATTCTGATCTGGGTGATCTCTTCGAATTTCCGCAACTCAAGCATCCAACCGATCCTTCATAGGCGCTTCGCTTGGGCTGCAGTAATGCCGGACAGCGTCACCGGATATCCGAAATCCGTGTGAATGACTCGCGCTTCGTCCAGCAATGCTACCACAACGAGCAGGTCATTTGCCGGTATGCGATCCAAGTCCACATCTCCGAGCACTCGCCACTCTCTTTCGAGCGACCAGGCTTCGCCCTGTTCCTTCTGAAGCTGGAAAAGATGCTTGTCATGCTCTGATAGCGACCGAAATGAAGCTTCGTCGCCGTACTTTGCCGGACGGACATTCAGAGCCTCCAGAGCCTTTCTTCTCATGGCTATGCCGTACGGCTCGAAAGACCAACGTATGAGCGCGGCACGCCACTTGATCAGATTACGCACCTCATCGGGCAGGCATTCGGTGAATGACACGCAAGGGAACGCTCCCCGAATAAGGCGGCGGGACGAGCGAATTTTTCTCTCTTCGAGAATTCGTAGCAGCGTATGGAACGCTGAATGGGCAGAACTCGGCCGGCCGTCTATTAGTGTTTGGCAGTAGTCACCGAGCGTCTGTTCCGGCCACGGTCCGGGGCACGCCCGCGTGTAGTGGACCAGCCACTCCCCTCGCGGCGGCCAGTTCGCCAGAGGCAAGGCTTGGTATGCCCCTACTGGGCCAGGCCGTTCCTTCGGGTCGTGCTCTTTCGTTCGAGGTTTAGAGTGCTCGACAACTCCCTCATCCGGGAAGTGAGGCAAGATCCCGTCATTCCTGCGAACGCAGGAATCCAGATTGGGAAGCACGGAGCAAGTCTCGCTCGAATCCTGTCCGATCCCCAACTCAGAAGCCTTCTCCACGGGGATGCCTCTTCGCGCCGCGATTTGGAGCAGGTGCTCCATAGTTCCCTGAGGTCTCACCTCACCCGCGAGGATACGCCACGAGAGCGCCGCGACCAGATGATCTCGTTGGGTTGCTCGCTCTGGTGCGCGAGGCACTCGCCCAGGCGGAAACGGCGATACGAACAGCGCGCGTTTCCAAGTGAACAGATCGCGGAACTGTTCCCGAAACTGGGCTGCTCGCTCCGGTAGTTCCATGAATGGGAGCACGTCCATGCAAGCCACTATGATCGGAAGGCCTTTTGCATAAGCCATTCGAGCGACAAGTTCGTATGGCAGCCGTCCATAGCTGGATACAGGAACCCATCGGTTGCGTTCCACCGATTGGAACAGCATCTTGCACCCTTGCACCCAGGTGTCTGTCGGACCCACCGCGCGCGGGGTCCGCGAATTCAGGATGCACGCTGAAGGCTTTTTCAAGAGCGACCCGTCGCCCTTCACGTAGAGTATCCCGGGGATCGGATGCTCAGTGGCAGCAGGCGAACGTATTTGGTCCGCGGTAACGACGCTGATACCCTGCTTGAGCCATGTTCGGGCTAGCTCCGCAGATCGGTTCCGACTGCGGGCGGAGACACGAAAGCCCCTGGGCATGGTGACGCCTGCGGCTGGAAAAGCCTTCTGAAGCGCATCCGTCGCGGCAGGCAATGATTCAATGTCGAAGGGGCAAACGTGTGAGATCACGCGGGAACGCACAGCCCAATCCAGGTCCCGCCTTGTGGATAGGATTGCCGTGACAAGCAAGGCTGACTCAACGCGCGATTGTTCCAATCCTACCACTCAGTGTGAGGAGAGCTTCTTGGCGGAGATGATTCACCGCGAGGTTTCACGGTACATGCATGAAAATCAAGCTTCGATCCCTATCTTGCCCAAGAATCCCTTGAGGTCGTCCGCCAGCGCGTACGGCGTGCCGTCTGAATCCACGTAAAGAGGCACATCGTCGGAGACATGGTATTTGCCGGCTGCGAGTGCGACTACGCGCCCTTTTCGCGTCTTGAGCTTCGCGAACTCCTGCTCTGACACGAGCCAGGGTTTTTCATCCAAATCGAGCGCGTACTTGCCATTCCAGTCCCGGTTAAAAAGTGTGCTCGTTTTCCTGAACAAATCCTTCGCGGTATGCCACCCTTCCCCTTCGATTACGGGGAGTAAGTCCACCTGCGTTCGAATATGGATAACCAAGAGCAGTTTTTTTTGATGTTCGCTCATTGTTGGCCTTTCCGAGCGTATTGTAGGTCAAGACGTGGTTGTCGATTGCAGTGGAAGGGCCAAACATCGCGCCAACGCGATGCTCAGGGTAGTGACAGCGACAGGGTCTGGTTCTCCTTGCCCATAACGGGCAGCTCTTTCCCATCAAAACGCAAACGGATACCACCCGCGTTTCCGGTCTGGATCTGGAATCCGGTCCGTGCTGTGAAGATCTGGACGTCACCGCGCGACATGGTGAGTTCTTCGGCAGGGCCATCATCCGGGGTGACTCGCAGCCACGTGTGAGACAACGCCTTGATTTCAAGAACCTTCTTCCCAGCCTGTTTGGGAGCCGGCTGGTCAAAGGCAGGGCCTTCGGAGATCTTAGGTGAGACAAGCTGCCGAGCAACTGGAGATCCCTCTGTCCTCGCGGTTGATCCTGCTGTCTTGTCCGCCGGCTCGGAAAAAAAGAGCCGCGTTACGCCTGTAAGCATCAGAATGCCCAGCGCTATCAGGCCCGCCGCGGTCAGAGCAATGTTGAACCATTTCCTTCCGCCATACGGTCGAGCCGGCGAGTGGCGCTGAAATAACGGGTGTTCTTCGTGTTCGTAGTTAGGCACTTCCCCTTGTCGGGTGAAATTCTCGAATTCGCGCAGCACGTGGTCGGGGTCCAGATCCAAGGCTTGGGCATAAGATTGAACAAAGCCTCTCACAAATACCCTGGGAGGAAGCAGATCGTACCGGTCTCTTTCGAGCAGTTCCAGGTTGGTCACCGCCACCTTGGTCCGCTCAGACATCTGTGCGAGCGTCATCCCCTTTTCTTCTCGCAGGCTCTTGAGGTATTCTCCGAACGATTCCATAGATATTCCCTCGGATACCCCGACAACGCTTTCCCGTACGGCAGGCAAGGGCCCTGGCCGATAGAGAAGAGACTTCATGCGCCGAGAACGGTGGAACGCTTCAGGCCGCAAGGGTCTCGTGGGGACAGACCGGTGAGGTCAAGCAATCGATTACCATCGTGAGTGACGATCTTCAAGGGATTCGTGCATTGAACGCGCGCGCCCGGGACACCCGGCGGGAACGATGATGCCTCGGCTGGCCAGTCACCTGGAGCGGTACCCCGCGGTCGCGGCTCTTGCATTTCTGGTCGCGGGCATTTTCACGGCAAACACGTCCAGGACATGCCTGGGTACGTGGGGTCTCGTCCCCGTTCTGATCTCTCTCTTTATGCTCCTTGGATCCTTGAGGCTCCGACAGCGTGAATACCTTTGGCTATCGACCGCGGCCTTTCTTTGCTCATTCGGGTTCTATAGCGCCATGGCCGGCCTCTGCATCGGAGAGGCTTATAGCCCTCCAGCGGATAAGCGCGTTATCCACGCGACCGTCAGAGATAAGCTCGCATCAGGCGACCGGTTTCGCATCCTTCTTCTCGACTCGGGTCGGGATACTGTGGCAAATCAGCCGATCCCAGGGTTTGGAAGGCTTTTCCTGCGCGACAATGAGACCGCGCTGTGCGCAGGAGATCGCGTATCGTTTCGGTCCGGCATTAAGAAGCCGCGCAACAGAGGCAATCCAGGGGAATTTGACTGGGAAATGTACTGCAAAGACAACGGAATCCTATGGCAGGCCTCGGTCCAAGGGCCGAATTCGATTCTGTTGCTGAGCCGTGGATCACGGCTCGCGCCGCGCGCGGCCCTGTATGAGCTCCGGGAGGCTATGAGCAGCTTCCTGGAGCGTCACTCTCAGGGGGATGTGAGAGCGGTTTTCAAGGGTATCGTTCTGGGAGACCAGGGCGAGGTGGATTCTTCTCTCCGGCGATCGTTTGCCGCGTCAGGACTGGCGCATATCTTGTCCGCGTCCGGTTTGCACGTGGGTATCGTGGCTCTGTTCACATCCATCTTCGTTTTGATCGCTACAGCTCCATACCCGACTGTCTTTCTCTGGACACCGCGAAGAAAGCTCGCTGCCGCGGCCTCCATTCCGGCAATGGTCGTTTACTGCCTTCTCGTGGGAGGCCGCGCGCCTGCGGTGCGTTCCACGATCATGGGGCTGGTGGTGGCCGCCGCGATCATGCTGGACCGTCGATGGTACTCTCTGAATTCACTGGCTCTGGCAGCATTCATCATCCTCTTGGTGTATCCGTTGTCGATCTTCACTGTCAGCTTCCAGCTCTCGTTTGCCGCGGTGCTTGGAATCCTGCTCGTGGTGCCCAACGTGATGAAGCGATGGTATGGACCGACTCAGAGCGATCTGCAGAGCGCAGCAACTGAACCGGACATGCGAGCGGGCCGCAATGAACACTGGACGACGAAGTTCAGCCGTCATGCCGCGGCCCTGTGCCTGACCTCCTTTGCAGCCACGTTGGGAACCGCTCCCTTCCTCGCGCAGACGTTTCATTACTTCCCGGTCTATACGCTCCCCGCGAATCTCATCGCAGTTCCCCTGTTCACTATAGCCTTGCCCGTGGCCCTATTAGCTGCGCTACTCGGCATCATTTGGCCCGCAGCAGGAGCGCTTATGCTTGAGCCGGCGGCTCTCCTTGTGGACGTGAGTATTCGTGCAGGACGCTTCTTTGCCGAACTCCCGGCCAGCACCGTGACCCTACCCGAGCTGCGCGTTCCGGAGTTCTCTATCGCGCTGGGCGCTGTATTCGGGGTGCTCTGGTGCTTTGGTTGGCCCACACGGAAGCGATGGGTCGCGGTTATCACAGCCGGTCTGGTTCTCGCGGCTTTGGTTGCTGCCCTTCGGTGGTTGGGGCCGGAGGAGCCTCCATTGCGCGTCGTCTTCCTCAACGTGGGAAAGGCAGATGCAGCCTTGATCACGGCTCGGCCCGATCACGTGCTCCTCATCGACGGTGGAGTCAAGAATCCTCATTTTGACTCCGGGGAAAGCATTCTCCTCCCGTTCTTTCAATGGGCCGGCATTCGAGGGCCGCAAGAGATCGTCGTGACCCATCCCCAGATGGATCATATGGGTGGACTTGCCGCGGTGATTGCTCGAAGCCCTCCGATGCGCTTATGGCACAACCGGATAGGGTTCGAGCCTCCGTTTCTCACTGGTCTCTTCGCCGCGGTGCAAGCCGCAGGCGGAGCTGTCGCACAGGCTGACCGAGGCGCTCAGTCGATCACGATGGGAAACGCCCAAGTGACCTTTCTCAACCCGCCTGCCCCGATATTAGGGCAGGATTGTTTGTCTCGTGACCTCAACAACGCGTCGGTTGTGTGCCGAATCGATTTCGGGAAAGTCTCTTTCCTTTTCTCCGGAGACCTGGAGCGCGCCGGAGAAGAAGAGCTATTGACTTCGGGACAGATCTTGGAAGCTACTGTGCTCAAAGTGGCTCATCACGGCTGTAAAACATCCACCACCGAGCAGTTCCTCAGAGCCGTCAGGCCGAAGATTGCCGTTATCCCCTGCGAAGAGAGACAACAGGCTGCGTGCCCGAATCCCGATGTGTTGCGCAGGCTTCAAGATGTGGCGATGCATGTGTTCTGGACCGGTCGTGACGGCGCAGTCACTCTCGAAACAGACGGCCAAACGCTTTCCTTCCGGACCGGTCGAGGCAAACGGGGAAGTGTGCAACCGTAGAGCATGTAGGACGCGGTGATCCCGCGGGACGCGGGGAACCGCATCCTACGGACTGCGTCCGCATCTAAAATGAAGAGTGCCTCCGGGCTTTCAAAGACTGCTGAGCACGGTGTCATGACGTTTTCTGCGGAGGAGAAGCAGAACACAGCTTGACACAAACGCCCAGAGGTATTCTAGAATAGCCTGGTCACACGGTCTGCAACGTGAACCGGGCGAGAGTGGCGGAATCTGGCAGACGCACCGGACTTAGGATCCGGCGGGGCAACCCATGGGGGTTCAAGTCCCCCCTCTCGCACCAGGCTTCAGTGGGTTGGTTGAGGGCGACCCGGAGGTGGACCGATGAGACTGACACAACGTGTCTCTGCACTGACGCTGGGATGCGCGATTGCCGCCTTCCTGGCTGTGCTGGCATCATCGGGAGGCTTGCTCGCGGCGGACGTGGCCCAGCCGCAGGTTCCGATGATCCGTGATGCGCCGCCGTTGTCCGATTATACCTGTCTCTACTGCGTGTTCCCGGAGCCCCCGGTG
Organism: Thermodesulfobacteriota bacterium; assembly: GCA_049323095.1. GTDB lineage: Bacteria > Desulfobacterota > Desulfomonilia > Desulfomonilales > Desulfomonilaceae > VGSG01. The sequence continues at coordinate 33,533 of JBMOME010000054.1, read as the reverse complement.
TTGCGCAAGTGGAACAGCTACAACCGAGACTCGGACAGGCTCTTGGACAGGGACAATCCGGTTAATCCGGAGAGCCCGCTCGATTACATGCTCAGGACCTTTTAGCAGCCGGTGAGTCCGCTGGGCCGGATCAACACCGCAGTGAGATCCGTTAGCACCAGGGCCGGTTTTTGTGATGAGATCAGGAGGAATGGCCTTTGAAGCGAATACTATGTTGCGTTGTGCTTGTGGCTGGCTTGCTGATTCTCGCGCTGCCATCAGTGTCGTTGAGCCAGTATTACTGGTATCCCTATCCCCAGAATTACCCCACCTATCAATATGCGCCTGTACCTTCACCTGCGCCCCCTCCTGCATATGGGGCCATGAGGTTTTATAGGGTTCCCCCACAACAGATAATAAGACGATGGAGCATCCATAACAGGATGCTTGACCAGGAAAATCTGCGCCGGAGGCAGGAGCTCTATGAAGAGAGCCCGCTTGAATATATGCTCCGGACATTCTGAATCCGATCGATTTTGTTATTTCAAAGAATTAGCGCAATAACCTGTATCGAGAAGGAGGGAAGTCATGAAACGAGGTCTTATCCTTTGTTGTGGGCTGATCTTCGTTCTGGCCCTTGTGGGGCTCTCATTCGCAGGGGAAGACGAGGTCGTTAAGAGCATTGTAGAGTCTCGTGCGTCGGTGAAGCCTTTCGCGCTCCCGTCCGCGCAGATTCCGGACCTTAATCTGGAAAAGGGCTATGCGCTTCAAAAGAAGCTGACCGCGGCCCTTCTTGCGAAAGGGGACAAGATTGGAGGCTTCAAAGCCGGCTTGACCTCTAAAGAGACTCAGCAGCGTTTTGGATCGGATCAACCGCTCCTGGGACCGTTTTTCACGTCAGGCAAAGTCGCATCCGACGCGGTGATAGACTCCAAGGATTTCGTCAAGCTCTTCCTTGAAACGGAAATCGCCTACATCGCGGGTCAGAAGATCAGCGCTCCGGTAAAGGATGTCGCGTCGCTGAAGAAGATGATCAAAGAGGTTGCCCCTGCCATCGAACTACCCGACATGCGATTCGGAGACATGAAGAATCTCAAAGTGGGCGACATAGTGGCGGACGCGGTGGGAAGCGCGAAGTACCTCGTGGGGAAGCCCGTGGCTCCGGACAAAGTGGATGTGAATCAGATCAAAGTGGCTCTGAAGCTCGACGGCAACGTGGTTAATGAGGGACAGGCCAAGGACGCGCTTGGGGATCAATGGGAAGCGCTCCTGTGGCTGGTGAATGGAGTTGTGAAGCGCGGTGGCACGATTGAGCCTGGGCAGGTCTTATATACCGGCGCTCTGGGAAAGATGATCCCCGGGAAGCCAGGCAAATATGAGGCCACATACGGCCCGCTAGGAACTATTACGTTTACGGTGAAATAGCGCTTACTTGGAGAGGGCCCCGCGATCTGCCTCAACCTCATCTTAATGAGGCAGGCTTGGTATGATTCCCGGGGCCTCTTCCCCAATCCAGACAAGAGTTCATTGACTCAGCGAGATACCAATCGGCATGACGCCACACACCTTCTTCGCGATCTTTTCATTTCTCTTTGGCGCAGTGGTGGGCAGTTTTCTCAATGTGGTGATCATCCGTTTGCCTCTGGCCGAATCCATCGTTACCCCGCGATCAAGGTGCCCTCAGTGCGGACATCCCATTCGATGGTACGACAACATCCCTCTTGTCAGTTACCTTGTGTTGAACGGCCGGTGTCGCGATTGCGGCAACCCTTTCTCGATTCGTTATCCTTTGGTGGAGCTCACCACAGCTCTTGTCTTTCTTGGGCTCTATTTGAAGGTGGGGATCGCCGCGGAATTAGGCGTTCTTTTCATCCTCTGCGCAGCTCTCATTGCCGTCTTCTGGATTGACATCGACCACATGATCATACCTGATCCCATCACGTACGGCTTATTGCCGGTGGGTTTGGTCGCTGCCGTTGCAGGCTTCTTACCCGATGTAAGCTGGCATTCATCCTTGGTGGGAATCGTTTTTGGCGCTCTCGTGCTTTATGTCCCTGCTTTTGTGTACGAAATCGTTCGAGGAACGGAAGGCCTGGGCGGCGGTGATGTGAAGCTCCTCGCCATGATGGGGGCTTTCTTGGGCCCGGTAGGGGTGTTCTTCGTTCTACTGGTTTCTTCGCTGATCGGCTCTGTAGCCGGGGTCATTGGAATGGCCGCGGGCGAGGCAGCCTCGACCACGCGGATTCCTTTCGGGCCCTTCCTGGTTGTGGGAGGGCTGTTGTACGTTTTCGCCGGCCCGGCCATTGTGGTGTACCTCTTTGGCGTTCCCCCCGGTTCACTGGTGGACTTCCTTCTCGAATAGCTTTGTAGGTGCGGGTCTCAACAGGCTGTCTCAAAATCTTACGATGCACGGAACTCGGGGTACGGGCGCTTCGAGGAAGCTGTCTCAGAAGTACGATCCCACTCGAGATCGTGCCACCATTACTGAAACAGGCCCCAATTGGGTGGCCCCGACGTTCCCGCGGGACGCGGGATCGGGGTCGCGCAGCGACAGGAAGTTTATTCGGGGGGATACACGATTTCTGGCTTTATTGCTTGATAAGCTATCAAGAGAATAAACCTCCTGTGCCTTCGGCACCGGGACGTATAACGTCCCGGCCACCCATCGTGGCACGATGTGCCCGTTGCCAAGACTTTGGAGACAGCCTCCGAGAAGCGCCCTGATTTCGGGCGGTTCACGAACCGCCCCTACCGAATGGGTTGCGAATTATGACTTATGACAGATCCTCTTCAAAACCCGGCCCTACCACGCCCGTCCACAACTTTCATAACGCACTCACGTAATTGCCTCTCTTTCCTCACGATGGATGCGCGCCCCGATCCCATTGGCGGGGACTTATGGTTTTCTATTTTTGTCTTCACAGAAATCTAACACAACAGCCTCACCCTACTATCAGGCTTCTATATCCGGCCGGTATGTGAGCCACTATATCTCAGGAGGTTTGATAGTGATAAGGAAGATCGGCCTGGTGGCGGCTGCTGTGCTGGTTCTGTCTGCACCTGTCGCCTTTGCAGTAGAGATGGATCCGGCTTTGCCGGATTACAAGAAGACCGGCGGCGTCTCGGGTGAACTCAAGTCCGTCGGGTCTGATACTCTCAATAATCTTATGACCCTATGGTCGGAAGGATTTCGGCAGAATTATCCTAACGTGAAGATCTCGATTGAGGGAAAAGGATCCTCCACTGCTCCTCCGGCGCTGATCGAGGGAACAGCTCAGTTCGGCCCTATGTCCCGAGAGATAAAGCAGAAGGAGATCGAGGCTTTTGAGAAGAAGTTCGGGTACAAGCCGTCTGTGGTTCGGGTCGCAGTTGACTCGTTGGCAGTGTTCGTGCATAAGGACAATCCGATTAAGTGCCTAACATTGAAGCAGCTTGACGCGATCTTCTCCAAGACCCGAAAGGGCGGTCAGGCCAAGGACATCAAGACGTGGGGCGACCTGGGTCTCAAAGGAGAGTGGGCGGACAAACCCATTTCCATGTATGGCCGTAACAGCGCTTCCGGCACGTACGGCTATTTCAAGGACGTGGCCCTGTTTCAGGGAGATTACAAAGACAGCGTAAAGGAGCAGCCCGGTTCGTCTGCGGTGGTTCAGGGTGTAGCTACGGACAAGTACGCAATAGGATACTCCGGGGTCGGGTACAAGACTCCTGACGTCAAGACCGTTCCTCTGGGAAAGGACCCGAACAAGTGCTTCGATGCGACTGCAGAGAACGCTTATGCAGGTGATTATCCGCTTGCACGCTTCCTTTACATCTATTTCAACAAGAAGCCCAATGAGGCGCTTTCACCGCTAATGGCGGAATTCATCAAGTACTCTCTGGCCAAAGACGGCCAGAAGATCGTGATCAAGGACGGCTTCTATCCCGTATCCAACGCCCTTGCTCAGGAGGACCTGAAGAAGATCGGAGCGGCGAAGTAGCTAGAGCTCGCCCCGCGCGGGGTTGGCGAACGGTTTCGCGCTCATATACCGGTTGTCAGAGTTCTTGGCCTCTTGGACAGCCCGCGCTTGAAGAAAGCGGGTAGGGGCCGGCGTCCCCCGGATCAGGTCCGGGGCAGGCTCTGCCGGCCCGAGCTAGTCGATTTTCCAGAAGAGTGTGCCGGCACGGAGGCCGGCACCTACCAATGCCAGAGCAGCAATCGGACATTGTTTGTGAGACTGGCTATAACAGCTCTCATGGTTTTTCGCGGGCATTTGTTGCAATTTCTGTCACAGGGACCTGCCGGTCGAATTGACGGCAGGGTTTCCTGTTTTTGACGGAGCCACTTTGGGCAGAAAGGATCTTCATGGCACAGACCCATGCCTCCGGACCTAAGCAGACACGCCGAGCAGTGCTGGTCGCGGACAAAATCGCGGACAAAGTCATCAGTATCGGCGGAGTGCTGGTTATCGCCGCGGTCCTGGGCATGATGGTCTTTCTTGTCTCGGAGGCGATTCCTCTTTTCAAGGGAGGCCGAGTAGCAGCCCACGATCGCTACACAGTCAAGAAGGCTGACTCGCCGGTCGTTGGCCTTTCTGTGGACGAATTCAAGACTATCGCGGCCAGGGTAGACCGAAGCGGCCTAGTGACCGCGTGGCACGCGGCCACAGGGGCGCCGATTAAGAGCCCTTCATTCGACTTGGGGTCGAAGGCGGTCACGGCCTCTGCTCAAGCAATAGATAGCCGATACATCGCATTCGGATTTGAAGACGGCACTGTGCGGTTTGGCACCGTTGAACAAAAGACGGAGGTCATGAATCGGCGAGATCTTCCCAGCGGCCTCACGAATCTCAACGAACGCGATAGCACTGACGGCACTGCTGTATTTTCTTTCATTCCAGGCAATCAGATACGCAAAACGTGGATCGAGCTGCAATTGGAGGATCCTATCGCAGTTTCTCCCTCCGCGCGGCCGATCGTGGCCATGGATTACCGCTTTAGCCGATTTGGAGAGCGCCCGGTAAAGGTGCTGGCAGCTATCGACGACCAGGGCGCCGGGACCCTACTGAAGGCCGAATCAAAGCTCAATCTCTTCACCAGGAAAGTCAAAACGGATGTGGAAAAGACCGATCTCCCTCAGTTGGGAAACGGTGCGGAGATAGGACACGCCTTGGTGAATGAGCTGGCAAGCTCGGTTTACTTCGCTGAAAAGAGTGGGAAAGTCTACCGCTTCAATACGAGAGACGTCTCCGACATCCAGCTTGCCGAGACGGCAAAGGTCACACCTGATGGCGTGGATTTGAATGTCTTCAGGTATCTTGCCGGGGAAGGCTCGATCGTTGTGGGTGGCTCAGACGGATCCGTGAGCATCTTTTTCCTGTTGAGGCGCGACGACGCCACTGCGCCGGACGGTTCGGTATTGGTGAAAACTAGGGTATTCGCCCCTCAACCTGCCGCGGTGGTGGCTTTCAGTCCGGGCCAACAGAGCAAAATGTTCGCTACCGCTGACGCCGCAGGTGGCGTGTGGGTCCGCTATGGGACCAGCACAGACACTTTGGTGAAGATTAGACGTTCCGCGGTGGACTCGAAGAGCGCGGAACGGATACTGCTCAGTCCTCGCGGTGACGGACTTCTCTCGGTGAACGCGGCAGGCGCGGCCGATTTATGGGAATTGGATATCCCCCATCCGGAGTCCTCGCTGCGTACGCTCTTCGGAAAAGTCTGGTACGAAGACTACCCTGAACCGTCCTACACCTGGCAATCAACCGGGGCCACAGATGCGTTTGAGCCCAAGCTTTCGCTGGTACCGCTCATCTTTGGCACGCTGAAAGCCACGTTCTACTCGCTGCTTTTTGCCATCCCCATTGCGCTGCTCGCCGCGATTTATACCTCTGAATTTGTCAGCCCTGACGTGCGGGGCAAAATCAAGCCGGTCATCGAAGTTATGGCGTCGGTACCGTCCGTCGTAATGGGTTTTGTGGCAGCCCTGGTGCTTGCTCCGATAGTGGAGAGCTGGATTGCTGCGGTGCTGCTCGCGTTTGTGGCTCTTCCTTGCTCTATGATTGTGGCAGCTTACCTATGGCAGTTGTTGCCGCCGCCCCTCGCGTTGCGTATGCAAGGATTGCCGAAGCTGACCGTGATGTTCGTGGTGGTCCTGGCAGGGATTTATGCTGCGTATAGCCTTGGTCCCACATTCGAATGGCTCTTCTTCGACGGGAATTTCAGGGCATGGGCAAATGGAGACCGCGGTGGAGGGGCTCCCTTTTATTTCATGTTGTTGGTTCCTGTTGTGGCGATTGGGGTGAGTGTTGCAGCATCGAGGCTCTTCGGCGCCCGTTTTTCCGCATATATGAAGCAGGTCCCTCCCTTTGCGGCTGCTGCTCTGGATCTTGCACGATGGCTGGGCATAGCATTCGTCACGATTGCGTCTTCGTACCTCCTCGCGGTAGGGCTGCAAACCCTGGGATTCGATCCGAGGGGGGGCTTTGTCGGAACGTACGTTCAGCGCAACACGCTCATCGTCGGTTTTGCTATGGGTTTCGCGGTGATACCTATCATCTACACCTTGGCTGAAGATGCGCTCAACGCGGTTCCCGAACATCTCAGAGCTGCGAGCCTAGCTTGTGGCGCCACCTTGTGGCAAACCGCCATCTGGATCATTCTTCCCACGGCAGTGAGCGGCGTGTTTTCCGCGGTAATGATCGGCATGGGACGCGCAGTGGGTGAAACCATGATCGTAGTCATGGCAGCGGGGAATACGCCTCTGATGGATATGAATGTCTTCAACGGGTTGCGTGCCCTGTCAGCGAATATCGCGGTGGAACTCCCGGAAGCCCCAAAAGACGCAACGCTCTATCGGGTGCTCTTCCTCACCGGCCTGGTGCTTTTTGCCATGACGTTCGTGATCAATACGGTTGCAGAAATTGTACGGCTTCGCTTCAGAAAAAGATCCATGCAGCTCTAGGGTGATCGCTAAATGAGTACTAATCCGAAGTCAGCCGCGGGCCAAGTCGACAAACCGACGAGCCCGCCACCTCGAAAGATCCAGGCGGTGCCGTTGCATAGGGCCGCGGGGCCCGTCCGGGAGCCGAAAGTGGAGGAAGATGAGCGGCCACCCGTGACCCCGGCGCCAAAACGATCCTACGCATGGGACTTTCGGGCAGCGGGCGAGCCCTTTGTCTGGGGTATGGGAGGCGCGCTGGTCATCGGCATTCTTATGATTGTCGGCTTTCTGATATTCGTCGTCTACAACGGTATTCTCACCTTCTATCCCGAGCCGCTCTACGTAGTGAAACTCAAAGACAACAAGCAAATCGCGGGCGAGCTCTTCCGGACCGAAGTGTACAAGGTCGAACCGGACGCGCTCAAAGAGCTTCCGGACAGCGTACGCAAAGAGATCGAGGACCAGAAGGGTTTTGCCAAGAGAAACCTTTATCGGATCGGGAACTTCGATCTATACAACGAGGACTTTCGCTGGACGCCCACCTACGATATTGTCGAAACCTCCACGCCCAAAGACATGTTCTTTGTGGAACGCGTTGAATGGGGGCCGTTCGTCGGTCGGATCACGAAACTGGACCTCAACGGCCAGATCATACAAGGGTCGGACGTGAACATGGCGACTCTCGATCAGGCCGTAGCCTTGGCCGCGAAGAGGCGGGCTCGGATCCGAGAGATCGAACGCACCGAAATGGGCGAGGTGAACTACTACCTGGAAAAAGGGCGCTTGGGGCTGAGGAAAATGGCGCTCAAGTACGGAGAGGAAAGCCCTGAATATCGTTCGGCCAAGGATGAGTACGAAGCCAAAGCGGAAAGATGGCGGACTCGGCATCAGGAGTTGACCAAAGAGGCAGACTCAATCAAAGAGCGGGACGGGAAGTATACCATCACCTTGGCAGATGTGAACGGTCAAGAGAAGCAGCTCAAACTCTCGGATATTGTCCGCCTCTATCCTGCCAATGCCCTTACAGCCGCGGACAAGCTTCGCATATATCTGTCGCGATGGTGGGAATTCCTTTCCGAGGAGCCACGAGAGGCGAACACTGAAGGCGGCGTTATGCCGGCCATTTTCGGCACCTTCTGCATGACGGTGCTCCTCGCGCTCGCTGTCGCACCTTTCGGAGTGGTAGCTGCCCTGTATCTGAGAGAATATGCAAAGCAGGGGCGGGTTGTGTCGCTGGTGCGGATTTGCGTGAATAATCTGGCTGGTGTTCCATCCATCGTGTACGGGATCTTCGGGCTCGGGTTCTTTGCCTATCTGGTTGGCGGAAGCATAGATCAGCTCTTCTTTCCCGAGCGGCTCCCCAATCCCACGTTCGGGACTGGGGGCCTGCTCTGGGCCTCATTAACACTTGCGCTGCTCACCGTGCCTGTGGTCATCGTCGCCACCGAGGAAGCCCTGGCCGCGGTGCCTCAGTCTATGCGGGAAGGCTCCCTGGCCTGTGGAGCATCGAAGTGGCAAACTATCAAGTACATAGTGTTGCCACGGGCTATGCCGGGGATAATGACCGGCCTTATCCTCGCGATGGCCCGTGGAGCCCAAGAGGTGGCCCCTCTGATGTTGGTGGGAGTGGTGAAGTTGGCGCCGGAATTGCCCATTGACGGCATTTTCCCTTATCTGCACCTGGAGCGAAGTTTCATGCACTTGGGATTTCACATATATGACGTGGGATTTCAGTCCCGGAATTCCGAGGCAGCCCGACCGATGGTGTATGTGACGACATTCCTGCTCATCAGCATGGTGTTGGCGTTGAATGCAGCTTCCATCGTGGTGAGGAATCGTTTGAAGAAGAAGTTCTTTGCCGGTCATTTCTAAGAAGGTTTGAGTGATGCGCGAGAGCAACAACGGAGAAACCGTCTACCACATAAAACAAGGTCCGGAAGGACCTCTGCTCACCATAGAGGACTTCAATCTCTGGTACACCGAGAAGCAGGCCCTGTTCGACGTTTCCATGGAGGTGGAAAAGGGCTTGGTTACTGCCTTGATCGGTCCTTCAGGCTGCGGCAAATCCACCCTCTTGCGCGCTATCAACCGCATGAACGATCTCATAGCCGGACTGAGAACCGAGGGAAGGATTCTGCTCAATGACACCGATATCTATAACCCCAACGTGGATGTGATCGCCCTGCGGAAAGCAATGGGAATGGTCTTCCAGAAGCCCAACCCGTTTCCTATGTCCATTGCGGCCAATGTGATCTATCCCCTGCGAGTGGACGGCATTCGCAATAAAACCATCTTGGAAGAGACGGTCGAACGAGCGCTTAAGCAAGCGGCCTTATGGGATGAAGTTAAAGACCGGCTACAAGACAACGCGCTCGGGCTTTCCGGTGGCCAACAACAGCGGCTGTGCATCGCCCGCGCCATCGCAGCAGACCCGGATGTGCTCCTCATGGACGAACCCTGCTCCGCACTTGACCCTGTTGCTACCGGCAAGATCGAAGACTTGATTGACGATCTGAGAGGGCCCTACACCATCGTCATCGTGACGCACAACATGCAGCAGGCAGCCCGGGTCTCTGACAACACGGCCTTCATGTACTTGGGCGCGCTGATTGAATACGGCGAGACCTCGACCATCTTCACTAATCCCAAAGTGAAGAAGACCATGGAATATGTCACGGGCCGCTTTGGGTAGAAACGAAAGCCCCGCCCGGCCGCAGAGGTCCATCCACTCAGTCTTTCCACGGCGCGAACGGGGCCTACCTCATTCACATTCTATTTGACCGTTTGCTAAAGCAAAAGTTTCCTAAATTAGCGTAACAGGTTTGAATAATGCCGTTCGTCGTGGAACAGGTGGGCACCGAATCAACTCGTGGTTAACTTGGCAACGGTATGGCGATTCCGCGCAACCCATGATAGCGAGCTCTTTCACCGTCATTCCCGCGCAAGCGGGAATCCAGATTCAGATGGATTCCTGCTTCCGCAGGAATGACGTGAATTGTGCCCTGTGAGGCAAGGCAATCCCTGGAATCCAAGCAAGCCCCTGGATCAAAGATTGGCCTTGCTCTCCAGTGCTTTCAGAGCCTCCAGTTCTCGCTTGTACCGGTTGCCGATTTCCAGGAGTGTATCAATTCGTTCTCTGATCAACTTGCCTTCACTGGTCACATAGTTGATTCGCGCGTCCATCAATCTGGTGAGCGTGCCCAAGATTTCCATGAGCATATCGAGCTTGTGGCAGTCTTCTTCGCTCTCGACCGTCGGGGTGTGGATCTGCTCTGATTCAAACGGGACCCACCGCATTTCGTCCATGAGAGTCGAGACGGCCATACACAGAACTTGCGCGGCTTTGAAATCCATGCAGCGAGCACTCCTCCTTCGAGCGGGTTATCTGACGCAGTCCCCGATATGATCTTATACCAATGCGCTTTCAAAGAAGTAAAGCACGGGGGAAACTTCTTTGTGTAAAGAAGTTTCCCCCCGTCTTATTTTCTTAAAGGCGCATCGGTATTAACAGAGCTCAAGGAACTTGCAGCCGCACGATGCGCAAGCTCGTGAAGATTCGTTCGTGCAGAAGGCGTCAATACCTTTGTCGAACAGGTTCGCGAGCTCGGAAAGCATTGCCGATACCATATCTTTTATACGTGGCGGATCTACAGAGACACGGACGTAGGGCTGTCCAGGCGTGTCCGTAAAGACCACACCTGCGTCCGATACAGGCGTCCCCAGAACCTTAGCGGCTGCCCACGCGTACAGTCTCAATTGCACATCGTAAGCTTCGTCCGAGATCACATCTTCTTTAGCTCGGCCCGCAAGCCTCGTGGTTTTGTAGTCCCAGAGATGCCACGCGGCGTCGGCTGTTCTGGCGAGCCGGTCCAGAGCCCCAGTTACGATGCAATCTCCTTCTTCGATCTCAAAAGGGATCTCCCTGAGCACGATCTCTTCTCGGACCGCAGTTTCGGCGAAGACACCGCTCGCTGAAAGGTTCCCGAGATGTCTAAGGACCTCGTCACAAACGATTTTCTCATCGGAATTCTCGTTGAGCTTCATGCGAGAGATCCATTCAGTTACCAATACCGTGAGTTCCATCGGGGGAGGCGCTCCAGGCTCCCATCTGCGCACGAACGCCTCATCGGTCTCAAGGATCTTGTGGACCAAGGTGCCCACCAGAAGCGGCTCGGTAACGCGGTCCCGTCGTTCGCCCGCCACGATGCTTCCGTCGTCGCTTTCTTCTCTTCCAAGTTCCAGGCGCCAGCCTGATCTGGCGAAGAAGCGTTCATAATAGTAGCGCCTTGGACAACGGGCATAGACCATCAAATCGCTGACGCTCACCCGGACCTTGCGCGGATAAGGCATGGGCCCGATCTGGGCAAGAGGTTTGGGGGCTGGGAAGGTCGCAACGCGGATTTTTTCGAGCTCATCTTCACATGGTGGTCCGTGAAGATCGTCGTGTTCCCCTGACAAGTCGTGATCGTACATGAGCTTGAGGGAAATGCCTCCGAAGTCGATTGTGCCCTCCCCCTGCGAGGCTGCTTCCGCAAGCTCGGGAATGCTTTCCAGGATCATGCGCGCGTGCGACCCTTCCTCGTTGAAGATCTTGCCGTTGGTGCTTACCAGCGGCACGATCAGGTGGTCTCGGGCACGGGTTAGCGATACGTACAAGAGCCTTTTCTCTTCAGCTTCGGACTGGAGCCGGTCATGCTCCTTGAGGAACTCTTTGAGCACCGTGGGTGACGGAGCCTCCTGCTCCGCGTCTTTGGAGAAATCGATCCCGCATAGGGTCAACCGACGAACTGATTCCTGGTTGTCGGACCCTGCCAACGAAATGCGCTTGAGGAAGACACCGGAGTTGCCTTTGCGCCCCGTGCCGGAACAGGCCAGTATCACGAGTGGAAATTCCAGGCCCTTGGCCGCATGAATGCTCATGAGCTGGATTGCAGCCCGCTGTTCCCCGGGGCTTTCAGCTTCAGCCTCTCCCGGACCGGCCTCACTCTGCTCGCGTATCGCCTTCACGATGGTCTGAGCGGAAGAGCCCTCGGTTGCCTCCAGTGCCCGGACCATAGCCAGGAACTTCTCGATGTTGGCGGCTGCTTGTGCTCCCCGAAGACCGCGCCCGAGAATGAGCTGGACGGACACGCCATCCTGGGCTGCTCTGAGGGTCTCGGAAAGACTGAGATGATCCGCCAGCTTTCTGAGTTTTTGCAGTTCGCGCCAGGTTCGCTCGGCTTGCAATACACCATCGGAGCCCAATTTGGAGGCCATAATCTCGAGCCGCTGCTGAAGGGGGCCTATCTTTCCTACCGAGGAGACATGAAGCTTGAGCAGTTCTTCATCCGTCCATGCATAGAGCGGTGACCTGAGAATGCCGAGAAGCGCGACGTCATCGAGCGGGTCTGCGAGCCACGCAAGAAGGTTCGTGAGGGTTTGAATCTCCGGCGTCTCGAAGAATGTCCGGCCGTGATATACGCTGAACAGCAGGCCCGATCGAGTTAACTCGCCCATGTAATGGGGCATCTGCCTGTATTTGCGGAAAAGAATCCCCACCGCGGGCTGACCTGTCTCGATCAGCTCGGAGATGTGGGCAAAATCTGCATCCGCACCCTTTGCTACCCTCTTGAGGAACGACGCGACGCTCCGAGCTTCTTGAGCCCACGCGTCCTTCTTTTCTTCGGCTTGGGTCAGGAGAAAGCCGACGCAGGAGTGCGAGTCCGCCGAATTCTCCCGCCTGGGGATGAGCGGTTGGGCCGGCACTGCATAAGGATCCGGCCGAGAATCAGCAGGAGAAAAGAGCCGCTCGAAGAGCGCGTTGGTAAAGAGCAAAGGCTCAGGGAGGGATCGGAAGTTCTCCGCCAAAGAGCGCTCTTGGAATTGCTGTGGTTCCGCTTGCCGCAGCGCTTCCTGCGCAGTCCAGGTTACCGTGTGGTCCGCGCCTCGGAACGCGTATATGGCCTGCTTGGCATCACCGACAAGAAACAGGTTCTGCGGGTGCCCGTCCGACGCGTGTGCCAGGGAGAGTATTGTCTCCCACTGCGTGGGATCGGTGTCCTGGAACTCATCGACCAGGATGTGACCCATGCCGCCTCGCACCTGTTCGCGGTGTGTGCTGCACAGGGCATGGGCCCTCAACAGCAGGTCGTCCTGGGCAAGTCTTGCTGACCGAGTCTTTTCGGCTTCATACCGATTCCAAGTTTCCTGAGCCAGGTCCAAGAGATCGTCTATCCAGCGGAGTGCGGATTGGTCTCGTTCCAACGATTCAAACCAGGGGAGAACAGCTTTCTTCAGCTCCGCGAATGGGCCTTTCAGCGGCGGCTTCCTCCAGTTCAACCGCGTGCCTATTTCTTGGAGCCTTTCGTCGAGGTCATCCAGGGCATTGCGATCTGCGTTTCCCGCGGAGAGTATCCCCAGAAAACCCAACAGGGGCTCCACGAATTCATCTTGGAACCGGCGCACTAAATCTTGGCGCAATTGGGTTTCAGATGAGGTTGCGGATTTCCCTAGGTCCTTTGCGCACCGATCCGCGAGCTCGTTGGCCCAGGCAATAGCTCCTCCATCCTGGTCCGCGTTCCGGCGGAACTCCTCCCACTTCTGCGACTGGACTTCTCGGAGCAGTTCAACGATGGGCTCGGTTTGATGCGTTCGAGCAGCTTCCAGGAACTGTATTGGCACTGCGAGCATGTATTGAAGCGTGCGTCTAAGCGTAGGCAAGGTCCAGAGGCTCAGCACGCGTTCAAGCTTCGTATCCCGGTCGGCCCAGCGTCGTCTGAGTGTATCTCGGACGACCCGTTCGATTACCCCCGGCTGAATGGCTTCATCGAATATCTCAAAATCCGGATCCGCGTCAGCTTCCAACGGATAGCTTCTGATCAGGGACGAAGCGAAGCCGTGAATGGTAGAAACCCGCGCGGTGTGGATCTTATCCTTCACTTCTTTTAAGTGTAGCGTCAGCCGAGCATCGCTGCAGTTCGCAATCCTGCGGAGCAGTTCCTTGTATACCCGGCTGCGCATCTCGCCTGCGGCCTTGCGAGTAAACGTGAGCGCGAGGACGTTTTCCACCCCAAGGTAAGCGCCTTCCGGGCCCACAGTGCAGAACAGGTCCACCATTTTGCGCACGAGCAACAAGGTCTTGCCCGACCCTGCCCCAGCGCTGATCAGGACGTTTCTCGCCGGGGCCAGGCATTCCTTCTGCCTGTCAGTGAGAGCGACGGTTGTTACGGAAGAAACGTCCTCCACAAGAGAACCTGCTCGAGAAAGATACCATCTGCTTAACCGGCAAAAGGTCGCGGGTCAAGTCGTGACACGTGATCCCACCGGTCCAGCGAAGAAGGCCATATACCGATGTGGAGGCGCACCTGCGCGTGCGCCCTGGACATTATCCCGTAGGATGCGGCGTCTTTTGAATCGGAGTGATCTGGGCCCGGTACGCCGGTCACGATATCCAGCCGCGCTATTCGTGCTTTGTTTGTGGGAAGCCTCGACAGATGCTTGGGTGCCACTGACCTGAGCTTGCTCAGGTCAGTGCTGGAACCGTATCCGAGAACAGCACTGACCCAGCGTTTGGCTGGGTCAGTGGCACCCGAATCCGTCACCGAAATTGTGAAACAGGATGCTTAGCTGAAGAGCCACCGAGCAAGCAAGCTGAAGACAACAATGGCAACTGCGCACCAGATGAGGATAGGCGCGCCGCTGATCTCGTCATCTATTCTCTTTTCGTCAAGCCGTTCAGTACAGCCCGAAGATGACGAACATTTTTCACATGGATTGTCCATAATCGTTTATACCCTCGTACAGGTAGTATAGACATGATTTGGCTCGTTCGTCAAAAGTCCGTAAGTCGAAAGACCAAAAAGGTTTCGAACTCTACGGCAGCAAGTCGGGAGATTCCATCCAGCGGTTTTCAGGATCGGGCTTCTGTGCGCGTATGATATAGAATATCTGTGTAATCTGCGTAATCGGTGGATACATCGGGCCACTTTCCGCGTATGATATAGTGGTTACAATTGCTGAACTCTGGAGACCTCAAAATCGAGGATCGGACTAATGCCCCTCCAACCCTGCCCGGACTGCGGCAATCAAGTGAGCGACAGCGCAATTGCATGTCCGCATTGCGGCCGACCTGGACCCGCAGCGCCCAGGCGCGGATACGAATGGAAGTCTCGCACCAAGCTATTTGGCATTCCCCTCGTTCATGTGGCGTTTGGCCGCGACCCTACAGGGCGGGTTCGAGTGGCAAAAGGCTTTGTCGCAATCGGGCAATTCGGGATTGGAGCAGTCACGGTGGCCCAGTTTGGCATCGGGGTAATCATTGGAGCAGGCCAGTTTATGGTCGGCTTTTTTGGCATAGGGCAGGTGGTTTTGGGTTTAATCTTGGGAGTAGGCCAGTTTGCAGCCGGTCTTTTAGCCATTGGGCAGATTGTGGTCGGTATCTATGGCCTGTGTCAGACGGGATGGGCCCGATACTTGTGGAGCCCCGATCGGGTTGACATGGAGGCCGTCGCGCTTTTTTCGACCATCGCGCTCAGGATTTCTCAGCTTCTTGGCTTGCACTAGCGCGTGCGCAATGCAACGGTCCTAACCGCGGCGGGAGCAGAATGATTATATGGGGTATAATCCATGCTCAAGATCCTCTTTCTTTGCACCGGAAATTCCTGTCGGAGCCAGATGGCTGAGGGCTGGGTCCGTCACCTGAAAGGCAGCCGCATCCAAGCTGCTTCAGCGGGCATCGAGAAGCGCGTCTTGGACCCGCGAGCAGTCAAGGTGATGGCTGAAGTGGGGGTCGATATTTCTCATCATCATTCGAAGCTCGTGGACGAGCTGGATGACCTGGATTTCGATTATGTAATTACCGTGTGCGACAACGCGCGTGAGAGTTGCCCACTCTTTCCGGGCCAAGCCATTGTCGTGCATCGAAGCTTTGACGATCCCCCCGCTCTCGCAGAAAGAGAACTGAGCGAGGAGGCCAAGTTGGCCCATTACCGCCGAGTCCGTGACGAAATAAAGGAGTTCGTCGAAGGCTTGCCGGAGACTTTGACAGATCCTCACGAAAAGCTAACGTAATTCTATTGAAGTATCATTAGAGCCGGGGTGAATATATGGGGAAAGAAGTCTCTGTTATTCTGCGAGAAAGGCTATGGCAAAAGAGAAAATCCTCGTCGTGGACGATGAGGAAGACATCCTGGAACTGGTAAGATACAACTTGACCAAAGAAGGTTATCAGGTAACCTGCGCGGCCACGGGCGAAAAAGGCCTTCGGAGTGCCAAGGCAGATCGGCCCGATTTGGTCTTGCTCGATCTCATGCTGCCGGGAATGGACGGGCTGGATGTGTGCCGGGAACTCAAGGCCAACCCTGATACGAGCAGAGTTCCGATCGTGATGATCACGGCAAAAGGTGAGGATGCGGACATTGTCACCGGCCTGGAACTGGGCGCAGATGATTACATTACCAAACCGTTTAGTCCTCGGGTGCTCTTGGCCCGGGTCAAAGTCGTCCTGCGGCGAAGGAGAACAGAAGAGCCGGAAGATCAAACCGTAGTCCGAATTCACGGGATTGTGATAAATCCCTCGCGACACGAGGTGCTGGTCGAGGACAAATCCATGACGCTGACCGCCACGGAATTCCGGATCCTGCACTTTCTTGCGCGGAGGCCGGGATGGGTCTTTAGCCGGGATCAAATCATACGAGCCGTCAAAGGGCATGATTATCCTGTCACTGAGCGATCGGTCGATGTGCAGGTGGTGGGTCTCCGGCGGAAGCTGGGAGCTGCGGGAGATTATATTGAAACCGTGAGAGGTGTGGGATACCGATTCCGTGAGGAAGGCGAAAGCATCTGATGCGGCAACGGCGAAGGCTGCTGTGGCAGCTCTATCCTTCCTATCTACTTATCATCACGCTTTCACTGGCCGCCATGGGCTGGTATGCCAGGGATGCAGCCAGACAGTTAGCTCTCGACAACTCCGCCCGCGCGCTCCAAGCAGAAGCTGTTCTCTTCCGCCAGCTGATTGCGGACAAACTCACGTCTCAAAGCTTTCACGAAATCGACACCCTTTGTAAACAAGTCGGCGCGAGCATCTCCACTCGTGTCACTGTTGTGCTTGCGAGCGGACAAGTCGTGGGGGACTCTGAGTTCGATCCTGCGCGTCTGGAAACCTTTGCGCTGCGCCCCGAAATCAAAGAAGCCTTTCAGGCGCGGGTGGGTGTTGTCCAGCGGTACAGCTTCAGCATGAACGCGGATCTGCTATTCGTGGCAGTTCCGGTAGAACAGCGCGGCACCGTCATTTCCGCGGTCCGCATGGGCAAACGAGTGGAAGACGTGATCCAGGCGCCCGGATCGCTTGCTCTGGCCATGATTCTGGGCACACTGGCGATCATCATTCTCGCAGCAGGGCTCAGCTTTTATGTAGCCCATCTGGTGAACAGGCCGCTCGCGGAACTCAAGGGCGGGGCAGAAAGGTATGCCCGAGGCGATCTGAAGTACCGGTTGAAGGTGGATGCGTCCGAAGAAATCGCCGCTCTGGCAGAGGCCATGAACACTATGGCAGCTCAATTACATGAGCGAGTGCAGACCGTTACCAATCAACGAAACGAACTGGAGGCTGTGCTGTCGGACATGGTGGAGGCGGTCCTGGTGCTCGACAATGAGGAGCGGCTCATCCGAATTAACAGGGCCGCGGAAGAGCTTTTCGGGATACAAGGGGAGCAGGCGCAGGGACGCCCGATCGGGGAGGCCATTCGGACCAGCGAGCTCAAACGGTTCGTCAACAAGGCCCTGGCCGCGCCCGATCACGTAGAGGCTGAAATCGTAGTTCTTGGGGCTCCCGATCGACACCTCCAGGCGCATGGGACGCCCCTGAACGATTCAGGAGGCAACAGAACTGGTGTGCTCGTTGTGCTCAACGACGTCACGCGAATGAAGAATCTGGAAAAGATACGACGTGACTTCGTGGCCAACGTCTCTCACGAACTGCGGACGCCGATCACCTCGATCCAGGGTTTCCTGGAAACGCTCAAAGAAGGCGCCATTCACGACCCGGAGAACGCCGAACGCTTCCTGGACATCATTATCAAGCACACCAACCGCCTCAGCATGATCATTGAAGACTTGCTGAGCCTGTCCCGGATCGAGCAGGAGCGCGAAAAGGGAGATATCGCTCTCAAAGAAAGTGCAGTCAAAGATGTGCTCCTTGCGGTAGTTAAGACGTGCAGTAGGAAAGCCTCCGAGAAGGAGATTACGCTGTCGCACACTTGTCCGGATAATCTGAAAGTCAAAATGAACTCTACGCTCCTGGAACAAGCCGTCGCTAACCTGGTGGACAACGCGATTAAGTGCTCGGACCCTGGAGAAACGGTCATTCTGGAATCGGAACTGATTGACGGAGAGGTGCAGATACGTGTTGTCGATCACGGCTGTGGCATCGCACGGGAGCACCTGGACCGAATCTTCGAGCGCTTCTATCGCGTGGACAAGTCCAGAAGCAGCAAAGAAGGCGGTACTGGTTTGGGGCTTGCCATCGTTAAGCACATCGCAAATGCCCACGGCGGCCGGGTGAGTGTGAAAAGCTCTCACGGCGAAGGAAGCACATTCACCATCCATTTACCCGCGTGAAGGGAGAAATAGCTCACATGCGTATGAGACTGCAGAGAGATATCGACCGCCTCAAATCGCGCATCATCGGGTTGGGCACGTTGGTTGAAGAACGCCTGCGCATGGCTGTCAAGGCAATCGAATGCCGAGACGCATCACTCGCGGATCAGGTCATCCAAGGCGACATAGAAATCGATCATCAGGAAGTAGACATCGAGGAAGACGGGCTGAAAATTCTGGCCCTTCACCAACCGGTGGCCGATCAGCTCCGATACATTATCGCAATTATCAAGATGAACAACGACCTGGAACGCATCGGCGATCTTGCTGTTAATGTGGCGGAGCGCGCCAAAGCTATCGGGGAGCAAGCCGGCGTACAAATGCCTTTTGATTTTTTCACCATGTGCCAAAAGGTCCAGGGAATGCTCCAGAAGAGCCTCGACTCACTGGTCAACATGAATGCCGACCTCGCCTACGATATTTGCGCAGAAGATGACGACGTGGACATGATGAAGAACATCATGCAAAAACAGTTTATGGAAAAAGCTCGCCGCGATCCCGAGAACCTTGAGCCGCTCGTGCACCTCCTCATTGTATCCCGCCACCTGGAGCGCATCGCAGACCACACCACCAACATAGCTGAAGACGTGATCTATATGGTCACCGGGCAGATCCACCGCCACAAAGGCGCGCGCCCCTAGAAGACGGCTCCGGAAAAGACTTCAGAGCGCAGGGCTTTCGGGAGGAGTTCCCGCGTACGCCTGCTTTTTCTAATGTGGTTTCTCGAAAATTGATTTAAGTATATATTTAACTTGATCTTTTCATTTCTTTCTGATAAAAGGGAATGCAGCGCTCGTATGAGGTGACCATCATGAACACGGTGCAGAGCACCCAAGAAAAGCGAACTATCCGAGTCAAAGATTTTCTTGAAGATTTTCGCGGCGGCGCGTGCGACGCGGACCTCATGGCCAAATACAACCTGACCTCCGCAGGTCTGGAAAGGTTCTTCTCGCTGTTGATCGAGCGAGATATCATAGACCAGGACGAGTGGTCCGCGCGCCAGGCATCCCAAGCGGCCGCTGCACCGCAAATTGAGGCCGAATCGGACGAACCTACGGAATTCGTGTGCCCTTCTTGCACGTACACCGATGCAGGCCCCTTCGATCAATGTCCTCGATGCGGGCTTTCCATGAAGGACTTCATGGAGGATCTACCGCCATATCAATATGCTGTTACGGACAGTAGGCGTCAATTTCGCGAACCCGCACAGAGAGCCACCGCGGACGGCCCCGGATCCGTTGAGTCGGACGAGTCGGAGATGGTTTCATGCTTCGGCCGGCCCCTAGGGATTCCGGTGCGTGAAGGCACGGCAAGCGGGCAGCGCCCGCGACCTGCTTCGGTCCACAACGTGGCAGGGCTTGCCCCCACACCCGAGTTCCCTGTGATACAGCCCGGATCGGAGTACGACCGAGAAGAAGTGATCCCGGGTATGCCACTCCAATACCCGGAAGAGACAAGCCTCCAAGACCACGAAGAAGTTGCAGTATGCGATAGTTGTAAGGAGAAGCTCTATCCGGAACTCCGGCATGTATATGATCGGAGCGGCAGTCTTCTCGCGCTCACCCTTTCAGGTCTCATGCTGCTGTTGGGCTTCGCAGGAGCGTGGGGCGTCACGCTCTTCAATGCCTATTCGGCCGCTCGGCTTTTCGTTATATATTTCACGGGAATGTCATTGTTGCTGGGGTGCATATTCATGGCCATTGCTATTTTCATGTTGGTACTGGCCAGAGAAAAGGTGCTTTGTTGCTATAATTGCGGCAGATCGTTCCCGTGCTGCTGATACATGGAATGGAATCTTATACGTGTTTGGTTCGAGAAGCTGCTCGACGCGCTGCGCGTGGAAAAGACCGCGGCCTTGATTGACGTAGACCCTCCTGAACAACGCGCAGTGAAACCATTTGCAATTACCGTTGACGGCATTCGGATCCGGGGATCCGCGCATTTCCCCGTAGCTCATCCCGCTCGGCTTTACCCCACGCTCATCATCTGCCACGGAATTCCCGGTAGCGGCGCGGCCAGACCCCAAAACGACCCAGGGTATGAAGGTCTTGCGGCGCAATTCACTTCGCTTGGCCTGGCAGCGATCATTTTCAACTTTAGGGGATGTGGGGACTCAGGCGGCAACTTTGACATGATGGGATGGACCCGAGACCTGGATGCCGTGGTCCGTCACACGTTGGACATGCCCCACGTGGACCCCGCCCGTTTGGTCGTGATCGGCTTCAGCGGCGGTGGCGCGGCCGCCATAAACGTCGCGGCAGACACCTCTCGTATCTACGGGCTTGCCGTAGTCGGAACCCCCGCGAGCTTTGATGTATTCAAGAAAGAGCCCTCGGAGATTATCAAGGACTTCCGAGAAAGAGGCATAATCCGTGACCCGGAGTTCCCGTCCAACATCGGAAAATGGATGGACGGATTTGTACAGAGCGAGCCCAGGCGGTGGATCGCTCAGTTCAAAGGACAATACCTTCTGATCGTTCACGGCGACGCTGATGACCTGGTTCCCGTGGACCATGCGTACCAGCTTAAAGATCACGCGCCTGCCGGCGTCGCTGAACTCCATATCATCTCACACGGCGAACATCGACTCCGACTCGATGACCGCTGCACTACAATCCTCAAAGACTGGACCCTCAAAATACTCGGCCTCCACGGCTAGGAACGGCCCATTTTTTTGAAGAATGGCCGGGGGAAACTTTTTTGCTTACAAAAAAGTTTCCCCCGGACCCCTTCCCAAAAGACTTCATTCCTAGGGCAAACTGCCCCGCTGCGCTCGGCGAGCTTGAGGTTTCTTGAAGCGGTTCGCAGAAATGATCGCGAAAAAAGCGCCGTGCTGCAGCTATCCCCCGCAGGGGGAGTACCTTGAGTAGTCCCCTCTGGGGAATTTCTGAACAGAGAAAACGTTTACTGAAAGTGGTGCTTGGTTGGCTTACAGGGTAAACCCCGGGTCGCGACTTGTTTTGGAGCGCTATCCAATTTGCCGAGAGCTTTCGAGAACAGCTTTGTAGGATGCGGTGACCCCGCGCCTCGCGGGGGAACCGCATCGGTCGCGGCCTTCGCTCAAGCGATGCGGTTCCAGCCGCTTCGCCGCGCTTGTCAGCCGTGATCGATCACCATACTATGGTCCCATGCGGGGCACGACCTCTGGGTTTTGGACCCTATGGGCCATAGTTTCCGCACCTATTCCAGGTTTCCGTGCGATTCATGAGTGTGGACAAGCCGAAAATTGTGGTGGTCGCGGGGCCGACTGCGTCCGGAAAAACGGCGCTTGGACTGCGTCTAGCCGAGAAGTTCAGCGGAGAAATTGTGTCCGCGGACTCCATCCAGGTGTACCGTTACATGGACATCGGATCAGCAAAGCCCTCGCCTGAAGAGCGCTCTCGTGTACCGCACCACATGATTGATATTAGAGACCCGGACGAGGACTTCTCCGCGGGTGATTACCTGAGAGAGGGGCGTCGGTGCGTGGACGACATCCTTTCGAGAGGCAAAGTCCCTTTCGTTGTCGGAGGGACGGGGCTCTACATCAGGACGCTGCTGCACGGGCTCGTAGATGCTCCAGGGTCGTCTGCCGAAATACGAGCCGGTTTGAAAGCGGAGGAAGAGCAGTTTGGCCCGGGGACCTTGTACGAGAAACTTGTTGCCCTGGATCCCGAGGCTGCTCACAATATGAGCAGGGAGAACCTCCCGCGCATCGTCCGGGCGCTGGAGGTGATAGCGTTAACGGGTCGGAAGATATCGGAATTTCAAGCCAATCATGGCTTCCGAGAATGCCCGTATGTCCATCTCTTGACCTGTCTTGACATTGAGAGGACGGTTTTGTACGAACGGATTGATAAACGAGTTGACAGTATGGTAAAAGAGGGGCTAATTGAGGAGGTACGTAACCTTTACAGTCGAGGGTATTCCAGGGATCTTAAAGCCTTACAGTCTTTGGGTTATCGCCATGCCGCGATGATCCTTTCCGGTGAGATGGACCGTAACGAGGCGATCCGTCTCATGAAACGAGACACTCGTCACTATGCCAAACGGCAACTCACGTGGTTTCGTTCCGAACCCGAGGCTTGCTGGTGTGAACCCCACCATGAGGAGGGGATTGAATTGATGGTTTCTCATTTTCTCGGGCGTTGATGGTCTGTCCGAGATTTTTCCCTCTCGTCCGGCTCCTGGATTTCGCCGGAGCCCGCGGAAGAGAGGTGCAGTTCAATGTACAGGGGTGCGGAAAATGCCGAAAACACATTTTAATATTCAGGATCAGTTCCTCAATCAGGTCCGGAAAGCCAGAATTGAGGTAGAAGCGCTGATGTTAGCAGGCGAAACGATCAAGGGTTATGTGCGCAGTTTCGATAGCTTCTGCATCATACTTGAGAGTGACGAAGAAGTAAGTCTCGTGTATAAACACGCTCTGACGATGATAAGGCCCGCGGAACGGGGCATCAAAGTCCCGGGAATTAGTTGATTCGCCGCAGCGGCAGTCGGTGTCATAGCATCAAGACAAGATAATAGTCACTTCAAATTAGTGCCGCGGCTTGGGGGCTTTTGACTCGCGGTCGCAGTGGTGTACTAGCGCGTCTCAAGTTCGATCCCCACCGGGCAATGATCCGAGCCCACGACATCGGTCAGAATGAATGCGCTCTTGACGGACGTAAGCATTTCCTTGGTCACGAAAACGTAGTCGATTCTCCAGCCCACGTTCCGTTCGCGGGCTCGGCTCTTCAGGTCCCACCAGGAATATTGCACATCGCTTTTGTGCGCGTGCCGAAACGTATCCACGTAGCCTCGCGAAACTACCTTGTCGATCCAGTCCCTCTCTATTCGGAGGAAGCCTGAGATCTTCTCATTCTCTTTGGGTCGAGCCAGATCGATCTCGTTGTGCGCCGTGTTCACGTCGCCACAAAATATGAGCCGACTCTGCTTTTTCCGCTCTCTCTCCACATATTCCAGGAACTCATCATAGAACTCCATTTTGAAATTGAGACGGTCCTGATCCTTCTTGCCGTTTGGGAAGTACACGTTGAACAGGGTGAAGTCCTTGTATTCGAGTTTCAGGAAACGCCCCTCCTCATCGAATCGGGCCCTTCCCATACTCCTTTCTACGTTCAAGGGCTCCTCCCGCGTGAACACAGCAACCCCGCTGTAACCCTTCCGGTTTGCCGACTGCCAATACGTCCCATATCCTTCGGGGTGGACAAGCTGATCCGGGAGCTGGTCCGTCTGTGCTTTTGTCTCTTGTAGACAGAGGATTTCAGGCGATTCCGCTCGCAGCCAATCTATGAAACCCTTGTTGTACACTGCGCGAATGCCGTTCACATTCCAACTGAGCAGCCTTATGGTCTTTCCCATGATCCCCACCGTGCGTCGTGTGTCGGAGCCCTATAGGCCTCAAGCTATGTTGTGAGGCTTCGGAGCCAGCGTGGAAAACACGACAGCCCGACGACGTGGTCGGGCTGCGTGAATGAAGACGTGGTGCCGAAGGCCGGACTCGAACCGGCACGAGCTTTCGCCCGCCACCCCCTCAAGATGGTGTGTCTACCAAATTCCACCACTTCGGCCTTTTGTTAGTCTATATACAACTTGTTTGTGCGTCAACCCCGGAAAATAGTTCCCTCGTGACGGTCCACCTTCGCGGGAGCAAGCCCGGGCGGGGCATTGCGAGCGAAGCAAAGCAATTTCCCAGTGGCACAAGAGGAGAGCCCCTGTTCATACAAATGCGCGGCCAAAGAATTGACATCGTCAACGGCTGCCACCGGTGCAAGGATGAAAAATGTGGGCCGGCGTCCCTGCCGGCCCGAGAACAACGGGTAAGATGTCAGTCCTAGCCAGAACAGGGTATTACCTGTCTGAAAGCGAGTGGAATCAATTGTTCGTAGGACTGGGGTGGCATCCAGCGCTTCTTCAGGAAAGCACCTTCATCGCCTCGTCGGGCACTCGCAACCAAATGGTCTGTCCCAGAACCGCACGGACGCGATCATATGCTTCCCGCGTGAGCAGCACGTTGAAACGCTCTCCTGAGTCCACTTCCAGCCGAACTCCGTCTCCGGCCTCGGACATGGCCACAATTCGGCCGCGCCATGCATTCGCGGCCTCGCGCGGCATCGGCATGTAGGTTGACACTATTATGCGGGACGGGTCCACCGCGAGGTAGTCTCCGCTCGTGACCGGATGATGGAGCTTGAAGGTCATATGATTGGTTTCGAAGGAAGTGCCGCGGTCGATTATTCTGCCGGGGAAGATATTCTCGGAACCACGCCCTGCGATCCTGCCGTACAGCAGGTACAGCGTCCGGTGTGGCGTCAAGACATGGTCCTGGATCCGCGCATGGGAACTGAACACCACGGTCTTCCCAAGCGACCTGTTCCACTGCATGACGATCTCTTCTACCAATCTTATGCTGGACCTGTCCATGTGGCTGGCAGGCTCGTCCAGGAGCAGGACGTCAGGCTCCAGGACCAAGGCCCGTGCAAGCGCCACGCGCTGGGCTTCTCCACCGGAGAGCCCGCGAGCATGACGATGCTCAAAGCCAGCGAGCCCCACCCATTCAAGAGCCTGCAATGCACGTTTCCGACGTGTTTGCCTGTCCACACCTCTGATTCGCAGCGCCCAAGTCACATTGGCCATCACCGAAGAGTGGAAAAGGTATGGATTCTGCGGCAGAAGCCCGATTCGACGCCTCATGGCCAACAGGTTGCTCTTCTCGGCTCTATCCTGGAAGAAGCGTATTTCTCCAGCTTGTGGTGTCTGCACAAAGGCGAGCACGTGCAAGAGCGTGGTCTTACCGGAGCCGTTAGGACCGTGCAGCGCGACCAACTCGCCTGGAGCGATCACGAGGCTTTCCACTCGAAGAGCCGGCTCCCGGTTGTAAGCAAAGACCACGTCCTTCAAAGAGTAAGCAGCGTCCACTATTTGGCTCTCTGGAACAGGAAAAGCAGCCCGTTCACCCCAAAGGCTATAATGAGCAGGAACATGCCCAGTGCCAGGCCAAGCTCGAATTCGCCTTTGCTCGTCTCAAGCGCGATCGCGGTGGTAAGGGTCCTTGTGAAACCCTTGATGTTACCGCCGAGCATCATGGCAATACCGACCTCGGAAATCACCCGGCCGAATCCCACAACGATCGCGCAAATAACCGCGAATCTCGCCTCCTTCACGATCATCCACGCCTGTTGAAGCGGAGTGGCTCCCAGCGCGCGGCACGTGAGCGCGACCCGAGGATCCAGACCATGCACCGCTGCAATGCTCAGGTTCGCAATCAGCGGCAACGCAAGAACGAACAATCCCAAGCTGACACCGGCAGGCGTAAATAAGATTCCCAGGTCCCCCAACGGGCCCTGACGACTCAGCAGCCCATAGAAGATCAAACCGATCACCACGGTTGGCAGTGACATCAGCGTGTTCAGTAAGAGCAGCACCCCACGTTTGCCGCGAAATTCGGTGAACGCGATCAGGAGCCCGAGTGGCACGCCCGTGAGCGAGGCCAGAGAAGCTCCGACCAACGAAACCTTCAGAGAAGTCCAGGCAATGAGGTAGACTTCCGCATCGAATTCGACGAGGAGATGAAAAGCCGCCAGGAGTGAATCAACGAAGAACGACACTCGTGCCCTACCATGTGCAGCAGCCTGCTACGCGGCAGCTCAAAATAGCTTCACAACATTCCCATTGGATCTTTCGACACCAAGGACCTCGGCTCGGGTTTACGTATGGGGAGGTGTGGAGGGGAGATGAGTCTCCCCTCCACATTATTGCGCAACGATGCGCTCTTGGTGCCTATCTCCGAGGCGGAGCCACGGAGTGCTCGCCGAAGCCGAGCTGTTGCGTGGTGGCTCGCCGGACATAACAGTTCATATCTAAGGCTTCTTAATCACGTCGGGGAAGAAGAGCTGCTGCCCGCCGACTTTGTACCCCGCGATGATCTTCTGGCCTTCCGGACCGGTTAGGTACTCGATGAACTTCTTCGCCAGAGCGTAATTTGCTTTCGGATGCTTTTTCGGGTTCACCGCAATGATTCCGTAAGGATTGAACAAGGCCTTGTCACCTTCGGACAGCACCGCGAGATCGATCTTGCCCGCATATGATGCATACGTTCCTCGGTCTGTGAGTGTATAAGCCTTCTTGTCGTAGGCCATCTGCAACACTGCGCCCATGCCTTGCCCTGCTTCCACGTACCAGGCTCCCGAAGGATTAACGCCCGCTGCTTTCCAGATGATCTTCTCCTGTTTGTTCGTGCCGGAATCGTCTCCTCGGCTTATGAAGCCCGCCTTCTTATCTGCAATAAGCTTAAAGGCTTCAGCCGCGGTCTTGGCCTTCTTGATTCCGGCCGGGTCTTCTTTCGGGCCTACGATTACGTAATCGTTGTGCATCACATCGCGGCGATCGACTCCGTAACCCTCGGCAACGAATTTGTCTTCAGCCGGCCGCGCGTGGACGAACACCACGTCCACGTCGCCATTCTCTCCCAGCTTGAGTGCCTTTCCGGTCCCGACCGATATCACGTCCACTTTGCAGTTGTTGGCCTTCTCAAACGGCGGGAGCAGCACCTTCAATAGACCCGAATTTTCCGTGCTTGTCGTCGTTGCCATCCGCAGACGTTCAGCCGCGGAACCGGCAGGGGTGATGCTGAGGACGAGGAGTAATGCGCAAACCCATACCCATATTCCAGCCATGTTCTCTACCTCTCACCTTTGCTTGTTGGTTGTGGAGTGCGACAAATGCCAAGGCCCCGTTATGTCGAGAATGACATAATCATCACACCTGACCTCGTCTGTCAACGTCTTTTACCACAGCAAGGTAAGTATTCACTTACATGCGGGAGTCAAATGCAACTAACCTGTCATTGCGAGGAATGAATGGTGGGACAGGCTTCCAACCTGTCGATTGGGGATGACCGGCAAGATGCCGGTCCCACCAGCAATCCCCTCTTTTAGCGGTTGGGAGATTGCTTCCCCCGCTTTTCAGCGCGGTCGCAATGATGCTCTCCTCCCACGCATGACTAAACGATTACACGGCAAGCGGACAGGTCCGCGACTTGCAAAAAGGCCGCGCTCAAATTCAATACTTCACAACCGGCAATAGGCGGTTTACCATTGCCTAGATCAGCACCGTGGAGGGAGAGTCATGAAAGAGAAGATGGAACTGGTGCGAGGCGACATCACGAAAATGGCTGTGGACGCTATTGTCAACGCGGCCAACAAGAGCCTCCTCGGCGGCGGCGGGGTTGATGGGGCTATTCACAGAGGTGCCGGGCCTGAGCTGTTAGCCGAGTGCCGAACCCTGGGGGGATGCGAGACAGGCCAGGCCAAGATCACCAAAGGCTACAAGCTGCCGGCATCCCATGTGATTCACACTGTCGGGCCTATCTATCGGGGCGGGACTTCCGGGGAGCCGCAACTCCTTGCGAGCTGCTACCGAAGCTGCTTTGAACTTGCTCAGCAGCATAAGCTTAAGACCGTCGCGTTCCCTTCCATTAGCACCGGCGCTTATGGGTATCCGATTGACGACGCCGCAAAGATCGCCCTGGGGACCAGTCTCGACCAACTGAAGCGATTTCCCGAAATCGAAAAAGTGTACTTCGTGCTTTTTTCAGAACACGACCTGGCCGTGTACAAACGGACTCTCGACAGCTTGAAATAGCTCTTGGTAGGATGCGGTTCCCCGCGTCTCGCGGCCGATATGGATAGGTAGGGGCACCCCTTGTGGGTGCCCGGTAGCGACCAGAGATGTGTAGGATGTGGTGAGCGGAGCGAACCGCATCTGTCGAGGCTTTTCGGATTCCGGTCGCCCATCGCGGCGACGAGGCAAGACCACGACCGAGGCGGTTCATTGCATTCACCGCATCCTACGGCCCTATTGATGGTTTAGCGGAGTGCTCTGAAACTCATTGGAAAAATAGGAGTTTTTGGGGAGGGGTCCAGGGAGGCCCTTTCTGCAAAAGGGGCCTCCCCGGCCACTTCTTCAAAAGCTCATGAGATTTGCGATGACTTCTACGCCCGGAATCCTCCGACTGCGACGTGGCGACCGGGGTGGCCGTTATCTCTGCGGTATGAGTAGAACAGCTCAGGGTAACACGCGGTGCAGAGGCCGCTGTGGTAGATATTTCGCTCCGGAACGCCTGCTGAGATAAGCTCAAACCGATTTGCCGCGGCCAAGTCAATACGAAAGCTCTGGCTGTCCGCTCTGGTCGGAGCCATTGGCTTGGGCTGAAGAGTACGACCAAAGACGCCGAGAGCCTGCAAAAAGCCGTCATTCTTACCAGTTCCACGACAGCGCGATTTCAGCTCTTCGAGGGTCACGATGAATCGCTCCGCGGACGGCACATTTTTGCGAAAAGGTTCGAGCACTGCCGCGTCCACTTCATAGCAGCACGTGCCGATTGCCGGCCCCATGAAAGCGATAATATCTGACGAATCAGTTCCGAATTCATCATTCAATAGCGGGAGCACCTTGCGCGTGATACGGAGAACCGTGCTCCTCCAGCCTGCATGTACGGCTGCCGTAACGCGATGAACCGGATCCAACAAAAGAATCGGCAGGCAGTCTGCGGTTTGTACCGCGGGGAATACTCCGGGCCTCGCTGCAATGATAGCGTCAACAGAAGGCGGGGCATCCGGCACTCGATCCAAGATTGCCACGCGATCTCCATGAATTTGATTGGCGAACGCAAGGCTGCCTCTCGGCAACTCCAGTTCCTGTGCGACTGCGTCTTCGAGCCCCATGCTGAGGTCGGCCCTTAGCGAAAACGCGACGAGCGCATCGACGGAATCCAGGCCGGCAAAAGTGAGTAAGGGAGGGGTCGCGGAAGGGAGAAACCGAAAAGAAAGTGGACTTTCTGTCATGAATATCGAAGTGCCTCGGTCTTCAGTTCCTGGAGCTGTCGAAATAGTCGAACCATTCGTCCAGGTTCACGGGCTGGTTTTCATTGGGCTTGCCCTGCACCGCTCGACCGGCCTCATCGAGCATTTGTCTAAACGCCCTTGACTGGATAACGCGCGCTCCGTGGCGGTTCGCGTACGAGCCCAAAGGCTTGTCCGACGTGACTACGATCAAGTCTCGCTTGTGGGAGGACTTCCGGACCAGGTCCATGATCCGATCGTCCGCGCTGCCCCCTGGTTTTGCGTAGCAAATGAACACACCTTTGAACCGCATGCCTTCAGGAAACCGTTCATCAGGCGCGCCGTCGAACACTACCTTCAGCTTCACCCGATGCGCCGCGACAAACTGCATCAGGTCCTGAATAAGGCGGCGACAAGCTTTGACTTTGTTGTGGCGCCATTCAGCGGTCTGCGCCATGACGTTGTTTCCATCAACGAGGTACGGCATAGCACGGCCTTATGCCAACGTTATTCCAAGGGAGTATGGCATCGGGGAAACACCTGGCAGATCATTCCCGAATAAACCCTAAATATACTACGAACAAGGCCAGAGCGCCCATGGCGCCGAGAAAGAACAGCAGATCCCCGAGGTTGGAAGTGTCCTCAGGGTAAAGGTACGAGAAGATCAAAGCGCCGCCCATGAAGCTGAACACAGTCAAAGCCGAGTATTTCCATCCTTTTATGAGACAATAGGCAAAAACAACTATGCAGAAGCCAATGAAGACCGGATGGAAGAGAAGTTCCCCTCCACTCTCGACTCCGAATAAGCTATTAACCCAGTCGAAGAAGCGCGCCATTGTTTCCATGGGAAGCCTCCACCACGGATATTAATGCTCTCCAGCTCGATTTCCTGAAGAGCGTACCACGCGACAATCGAAAAAGCAAACCATATTCAAGCATTAACCACCTTGACAACATCGCTGCACGTCGTTTACAACAGATCAATTCTCCGCACGCCCCGTAAATCGGGCCCTCAAGCCACCTGAACCAGAGGCCGTTGTGACGCAAAACCTGGCAAGAATCAGGAACATCGGAATAACCGCGCATATCGACGCGGGCAAGACCACCCTCACGGAAAGGATTCTCTTCTACACCCGGAAGATCCACCGGATCGGCGAGGTGGACGAAGGCTCGGCCACCATGGATTATATGCCACAAGAACAGGAACGCGGCATAACAATCACTTCCGCAGCCACCACCTTTGCATATCGGAATCACGAAATTCACCTGATCGATACCCCGGGGCATGTGGATTTCACCATCGAAGTGGAGCGCTGCCTGAGGGTGCTAGACGGCGTTGTAGCGGTTATCTGCGCTGTGGGCGGTGTCGAACCTCAAACAGAAACGGTGTGGCATCAAGCGGAACGATACCGGGTGCCTCGTATCGCTTTTGTTAACAAGCTCGACCGCATTGGAGCGGACTTCGCGCGCGCGGTCTCTATGATGCGCGAGAAACTGGGTGCCAATCCTGTCCCCATTCAGATTCCTATCTTTGGCAGCGACGCTTTCCTCGGGGTCATCGATCTCATCCGCATGCAAAGCATTGTGTGGGACGCATCGGATCAGGGTCAAACGTACGAATATGTGGATATCCCCGAGGATTACCTGGAAGAGGCCCAGTCTGCTCGAAGGGCGATGCTCGAAGCCGTCGCAGAAATGGATGAAGAGCTTCTGGAGCATTATCTGGAACAGGATGATTTGGACGAATCGCAGATTAAGAAGGGTCTGCGAATGGGGACCATCGGCAATCGGCTCGTGCCTGTCCTCTGCGGTTCCGCTCTCAAGAACCAGGGCGTGCAGCCGGTGATCGACGCGGTGGTGGACTATCTCCCGTCACCTCTTGAAGTCCCTCCTGTCATGGGAATCAATCCTGAGACCGGCGAGAAGGAAATCCGTGAGCCCAAGATCAAGGCCCCGTTGTGTGCCTTTGCCTTCAAGGTGATCATGGATCAAGGCCGCAAGGCCACGTACCTCCGGGTCTACTCCGGTGAGCTTCATGCGGAATCGGAAACCTTCAACGCTACGAGAGGCTTCAAGGAACGTGTCGCACGGCTCTTTCTCATGCACGCCAATAAGCGGGAGAAGATCAAGTCCGCGCCTGCGGGCAGTATCGCACTCGCCGTGGGTTTGAAAGAAGCCAGGACCGGAGATACGCTCACGGACCCCGCGGCTCCTGTGGTGCTTGAATCCCTTGCTGCTTACGTGCCTGTTATCTCCATCGCGATTGAGCCGAAAACGCGGGGCGACCAGGAAAAGCTCATGGATTGCCTCGAAAAGCTGGCGACGGAAGATCCTACCTTCACATACAGCGAAAACGAGGATACCGGCCAGATGCTCATATCCGGCATGGGGGAACTGCATCTGGAGATCATCCTTGATAGACTCAAACGGGAACACAACCTGGAAGTAGTGACCGGCAAACCGCAGGTGGTGTACAAAGAGACAATTCAGAGCCAAGCGCGAGCTACAGTTCGCTTCGATCGAGAGATCCACGATGTGCGCCATGTGGGCGAGGTTACGCTCGACGTAGAGCCGGCATCGCGCGGGGAAGGCATTTCCTTCAAGCCGGGACTCGCAGTGGCGGACATGCCGCAAGACGTGATTCAATACGTCGAACAAGGGGCCAGAGAAGCCACTCTGGCTGGGCCCTTGGCAGGAAACGAGGTAGTGGACGTTCGCGTGACCCTCGTAGGCTTTGGGGAGAACTGGGAATCCATGACCGGCCTGGGCTTGAAAGTGGCCGCGTCCCAGGCATGTAAGGAAGCATGTGAAAAGGCCGCTCCTGTGCTCCTAGAACCATTCATGAGGATAGAAGTGATTGTTCCCGAGGAGTCTATGGGCGAGGTAATCGCGGACCTCAACGCGCGCAAAGGGCGGCTGGAGGGCGTGACCCCGAGAGGCAAGACCGCTGTCTTGCGAGCAGTGGCGCCTCTGGCTACCATGTTCGGATATTCCACCGCGTTGCGGTCGCTCAGCCAAGGCCGTGGAATATTCACCATGCAATATTCCCACTATGATACGAAGACATGACGGAGGCTCTGAAGAGGCACATCGAGGCAAGCCCTGGGGGGCTTGTAACAACACAGAGGCTTTTGGGGAAGCTCCGGTAGGGGCGCACGGCCGTGCGCCCCTACAAAACACCGCAAGACGCCGTCGATTCTGTTGATGTTCATAGGTATTCAGTGAGGGAGGATGCAGGAGATGGGCGACAAACCGGACTTGACCGGAAAGGTGGCCATTGTCACCGGTGGTGGAAAGGGCATTGGCAAAGCCATCGCTCTGGGGTTAGCTGAAGCGGGCGCAAAGGTGATGGTAGCGTCTCGCACAGGTCCTGAACTGGAAGCCACCGTGGTGGAAATCCAGCACAATGGCGGTCAGGCGGCTTCGCGGGTCACGGACCTGAGTAAACCGGAAGAGAGCGAAGCCTTGCTCGCCGCGACTCTGGAGGCATTCGGTACCGTCGATATCGTGGTGAACAACGCGGCAAGGAGCGTGCTCCGGCCGCTCATGGACATTCGCGAGGACGGCATCGACAAGATCTTCCAGGTCAACGTGAAGGCCCCGTTGCTCTTGAGTAGAGCTGCCGCGAAGGTGATGATGGGCAAAGGCGGCGGCAAGATCGTGAACATCACCACGGTGGGAGCAGAACGAGGCGGCCCGTTCATGGGCGTTTACTTCGTGAGCAAAGCGGCTTTGAAAATGCTTACCATGTGCATGGCTGTAGAGTGGGCTCCATTCAATATCAACGTGAACGCGGTCGGGCCTGCAATGACCAAGACCGACTTTAGTAAGCCGCTCTGGGGCAACCCGGAAATGCACGGCCAGCTTGTGTCTCGCATCCCGCAAGGACGCCTGGCAGAGCCCGAAGATATCGTCGGAGCAGTCCTCTTTCTTTGTTCGGACGCGGCAAAGTTTATCAACGGTACGACCCTGTACGTGGACGGGGGCACCCTGGCGAATTCATGATAGGTGTTCGTTATTTTGAGAGGCGGCCGGGGAAAACTTTTTTGATTACAAAAAAGTTTTCCCCGGACCCCTTTCAAAAAACGCCACCTGGCGAGCGCAGACCTCTCGCGTCGTGAAAGCCGGTCTTCGCAATAGCCTGTTAGCTACGAAAACTCGCCTTAGAAAAGGGG
>JBMOME010000053.1:0-20635 GCA_049323095.1 Thermodesulfobacteriota bacterium | reverse complement strand
TGTGGTTAGTCAGTCCCCTCTGGGGTGACCCACCGACTGGAGAGCCGTATGCGGGAGATCCGCACGTCCGGTTCGGAGGGGGGAGCGGCCGGGAAACTGGCTGTTCCTACCCCTATCCCACGCATCGCAGACCGATATTCCTAGCATCAGGGCTATTGGGATAGCCACTGAATTTCGCACCCGTGCCTTCATCTTGGCCCGGTATCCGGGCGACCGCCGGGTGGACCCACTCCCAATGCGTAGGTGAATGATCCTGGCTCTTGACAGCGCTTTGTGCCGGAATTACGCTTACTTTTCATGATCCACACCATGAGATGCATTTTCTTCGGAGTCGAAAACCCAGCAGGAGTTTTCCATGCTCGTTAGTGTTGTGATTCCGGTTTACAACGGCGCGAAGAGCATCGGCTCGCTCGTGGACAGGCTCATAGCCGAACTGACCGATACCGATCTCCAGGTTGTGCTGGTCAACGACGGCAGCCCGGACAATAGCCATGAAATCTGCCGTGACATCTTCCGAAAGTACCCGGACAAGGTGCGATACGTGAATCTGGCACGCAACTTTGGGGAGCACAACGCGGTAATGGCAGGGCTGACCCATTGTGACGGCGATTATGCTGTGATCATGGACGACGACTTCCAAAATCCGCCGGAGGAGGTCGTGCGTCTCGTACAGGAGGCCGAACGGGCCGGATTTGACGTGGTTTACAGCTATTACCAGGAGAAAAGACATCACTGGCTACGGAACTTGGGCAGCCAGCTGAACGGCTGGATGGCCAATTTCATGCTCGATAAGCCGAGAGATCTTTATCTCTCTAGCTTCAAGTGCCTGAACCGATTCCTGATTAATGAAATCATCAAGTACCAAGGGCCGTCTCCGTACATCGACGGGCTTGTGCTCCGCTGCACGGATAGGATAGGGAAAGTGCTGGTTCGGCATGAGATGCGGCGGGAAGGCAGATCGGGATACACAGTGCGGAAACTGATTCGGCTTTGGTTAAGCATGTTCGTGAACTTCTCGGTAATGCCGTTGCGGGTCAGTTTTCTGCTGGGAGTGGCGGTAAGCATGGCCGCGGCGGTCACAGCGGTTCTCGTTGTGGTGGAAAAGCTCCTCCAACCTGACCTGAGTGCTGGGTGGGCGTCATTAGCACTTCTCATCCTTTTGTTCTCCGGGCTCCAGTTGTGCATCCTGGGATTGATGGGCGAGTACATCGGTCGCACGCTGCTGAATGCCAATCGACAGCCTCAATTCGTGGTTCGGAGCGTGCTCGATCGGGACGACGCGAAACAGGAGCAGCATGGAGCAACATGAATATGAAACCATGTACCACGTGGAAGGCCGGTACTGGTGGTACGTGGGTCTCCATCGGCTCGTGTTGAAAGTCCTGGCGCAGCATGTGCCCGTGGACCGTCCAGCGAAGATCCTTGATGCGGGATGTGGGACCGGTGGATTTCTGCACCAATTGTCTGAGCGGCCCGGTCACGTGGTAGGGATCGATCTCTCATCAGAAGCGGTGAACTGGTGCCGAGTTCGGGGTTTTGCCGGTTTGACCCAAGCATCGATCTGTGAGATCCCCTTTCAGAGCCACACTTTCGACGCAATCACCTCCCTGGACGTGGCCTATTGCCTGGACCCGGATGACGTGTTTGCTTCGTTCGGCGAAATGTACCGGGTTTTGAAGCCCGGGGGCGTGCTTATTCTCAACCTGCCTGCGTACAACTTCCTTCGCAGCACTCACGATATTGCGATTCACACGCGGCACCGGTTTCGTCTTTCGGAGCTGCGTTCCATGCTCGAAGGCAAGGGTTTTGCCATCGTTGTAGGCACGTACCGGAATACGGTTCTCTTTCCTGCCGCGGCTGCGGTGCGGATTCTGAAGCGTTTGCTCCCCAGTGGGAACGCCGAGATCCGTTCAGACGTCCAACCCCTACCTGGGCCGATCAATTCAGCACTGACCTCCATCCTCATCGCGGAGAACGCGCTTATTCAGCGCGGGCTCCGTCTGCCCTTCGGCCTCTCCATTTTCTGTGTAGCAAGAAAGCCCGCTTGATAATTGAATACGATGTCGCGACCGGCCATCCAATAGGCTTGGCAAGGCGGCAATTTTCGTCTTTGACCCTGACGGGCCTTGTGTTAGATTTCTGTTAGGAAACCCCTGCATCACGTCATGGCACGGTCTACTGTTTACGGCTCCAAGAGCCGTCAAGTGGAAATTCCTGCGAGCAAAGACCAGTCTCTTTTCCGGTGCAGAGTGGCTTTATAAGGAGGGTTCGGTGTTGTTCATGTGCCCTCCCCAGTGGGCTCGTGAAGAATCTTGCATTGCGCGTGATCTATGACTCCTGAATTAACCCTACTGATATTAAGTGTAGTTGCCGGCGCCTACATGGCCTGGAACATCGGCGCCAACGATTGCGCCAACGCGATGGCTTCGGCCGTAGGCGCCAAGGTCATTACGCTTAAGCAGGCTTTGGTTTTGGCAACGGTTCTGACCTTTCTGGGAGCCACCTTTGTGGGTTCCCACGTATCTCAGACGATTCGCAAGGGTATCATTGACGCAGGTGCCATATCAGACCCCAAGCTTATCTGGATGGGTCTGCTGTCGGCTCTTCTCGCAGCGGCTCTCTGGGTGTGCCTTTCCACCTACAAGAACCTGCCAGTATCGACAACTCATTCCATAGTGGGGGCCATGATAGGAGTGGGCCTAGTCGCGGGTGGCCCCAAGATCGTCCACTGGGGTCAGGTTGTATCCATCTTCATTTCCTGGACCCTTACCCCGATCTTGAGTGGCCTTGCAGGCTTTTTCATCTTCAAGTTCATCGATCGTACTATCCTTTCGCGGATGGACTCGGCGCGAGGTACCGCCATCACCAGCCCTTTCTTGGTCGCGGCGACCGTATTCATCGTGACACTCTCCCTGTTCCTGGAGACCCCCCTTGGGCACAAGTTCGGCATAAAAGGCGTGGAGGCGGCGATAATCCCCTCGGTCGCAGCTATTGCAGGCTACGTGATTTGTCGAGGAATCCTTAGGAGGAAGCTGAACAAGGGAGAATTTTCCGTCCCGGAGCAAGTGTTCAGGTATTTGCAGGTTATGACATCATGCTATGTCTCCTTCGGGACCGGAGCCAACGACGTGGCAAATGCCATGGGGCCTCTCGCAGGTATCTACTTCATCTATTCCACGGGCACAATGGCCGAGCAAGCGCCGGTGCCGGTCACATTACTCGCCTTTGGCGGTATGATGATTTGCCTGGGAATAGTAACGTGGGGTTACCGGGTGATTGAGACCATGGGATCCAAGATCACCGAATTGACCAGTGTGCGCGGCTTCACGGTGGAGTTCTCGGCTGCCACGGTTATTCTTGTGGCTTCGATGATGGGGCTCCCGGTCTCTACTACGCACGCCGCGGTGGGGGCGTTCGTTGGGGTGGGATTGGCCCGAGGGCTCCAGGGCTTGCTGGACTTGGGCACCCTGGTACAGATCTTCGTCTATTGGCTTATCACGGTTCCGGTAGCTGCCGTGACTTCGGCGGTCATTTACCTTGCACTGATTGCGTTATTGAGCTGAATCCCATAGGGTGGTGTATCATGAGATTTGTACTGAGCAGTCTGTTTCGGCGATCTCCTCTTCAGAACACTTTCAAACATGCGGTCAAAGTGGCGCAGTGTGGTCCGATATTTGTGAAAGCGGTCGAAGACTACTTCGAAGGCGACCGGGTGGAGTTCGAGCTTCTCAAAGAAGAAATCCGAGATATCGAGGCGGATGCAGATAAGATCAAGCGCAACATACGTGCGCACCTCCCAGCATCTATCATCATGCCCGTGGACAAGTCCGTGTTCTTCTCTTTCCTCCGAGAAGCAGACAAAGTGGTGGACTGCGTCAAGAACTCCCTGTATTGGCTATCGTACCATCTGTTCTGTCTTCCCGAAGACATCCAACGGGACTATCTGGTGCTGGTCAAGGAAGTGGGGGATTATCTTGGCCTGCTCCCGGAAATGGTCCTCCGGGGCCACAAGTATTTCGAGACCCGCCTTGAAGAAGACCGGCAGGCTGTTAAGGATATAATCCGGGAGATACGCTTCCGCGAAAAAGAGTCGGACGACCTTGAACGGACCATTTACATCCGACTCTGCGCAGACGAAGGACTACCGCCTAAGACCTTCTTCCTCATGATGCGCCTGGTTGAAACTACAGGCGATATTGCAGATCATCTCGAGAATGCAGCGGACATGATGAGGGCTATGATTGCCCGGTAGTAAAGAAGGATCGAGGATTGAAGAGACGAGCCAAGCTGCTGTGGCGGCTTTTTCCTTACTACTTGGCTGTCATTCTGATCTCGGTCTCTGCCATGTGGTGGTACATCACCCACGAGCTTGAAGACCTGGTCTTTCAGCAGACGGTGGCGCAGCTCAAATCTCAATCGACCCTAGTCTCCGAACTGATCGGACCGTCCCTCCGCTCCGGAGAAAATGCTACCATTGATGCGCTCTGCAAGAAGGTCGGCAAACATATCGAAACCCGAATAACGGTGATTTCTCCTGCCGGAGAAGTGCTGGCCGATTCTGAGGACGACCCCAACCGGATGGAAGATCACTCGGCCCGGTCCGAGGTGATAGAAGCCACAAGCGGCAAACCGGGTGTCTCCTCAAGATACAGCTTCACCCTGAACCAGACTATGATTTACGTGGCTACGCCGCTTTCTCAACAAGGCCGTATGGTCGCCATCGTGCGTGTTTCCAAAGCCGTGAAGGGACTGGCTGGAAGCCTCCGACCGGCCTATTTCAACGTAACCGTGGTCGGGCTAATTGTCGCACTGCTCGCCTCGGCGATTGCATTCCAGGTATCCCGCAGCATCAATCGGCCGATCTCAAGAATGAAAGAGGGGGCTCAACTTTTTGCCGCAGGCGATCTGGAATATCGGCTGAACGCGTCCGGAGGCGACGAGCTTGCGGACCTGGCAGATGCGCTCAACAGTATGGCGGCTCAGTTGCATGATCGCGTGACCCTTATAACCGAGCAGAGGAACGAACTGGAAGCAGTTCTGGGCGCCATGGTGGAAGCAGTGTTATTAGTCGATCCCGACGAGCGAATTCTCCGGGCCAACAGAGCGGCCGAACGCTTGTTCGGGATAGAGACGGCTAAGGTTGCCGGTCGGCGTCTCGGTGAAGTAGTCCGTATCCGGAGTCTGCGGCAATTCGTGGAGAAAGTCCTCGCAGCAGGCGATCACGTGGAGGATGAACTAACCATCGTCAAGGGCGCGGGGCTCGTGCTCCAGGCAAATGGAACGCCTTTGCGAGGCGCTGGCGACCGACAGATCGGGATGCTTATTGTCCTAAACGACGTAACCAACATCAAGAAGTTGGAGCGGATACGCAGAGATTTCGTGGCCAATGTTTCGCGTGAGCTCCGAAGGCCGATAATTCTCATCCAAGGCTTCCTGGACAAGCTCAAGGAGGGCTCCATTCGTGATCCGGAGAGCGCAACCCAGTTGCTGGACACCGTTATCAATCAAACGGACCGCCTCAATCTAATCATAGAAGATCTGCTCACTCTCGCGCGCATTGAGCGAGACACAGAAAAGGGTGAAGTGGAGCTGCTTCGCGGGGATGTCGGCAAAGTGGTCGAATCCGCCGTTCGTGTCTGTCGGGGGCAAGCGTCGGAAAGAGGAATCGGGCTCAATGTCGAATGCGAGGAAGGCCTCATTGCCGCGATCAATGCGTCCTTGCTCGAACAGGCAGTAATGCACCTGGTCGACAACGCTATCAGGTTCAGTGAAGAAAACTCGTCAGTAACGATCCGTGCACGCCGTCAAAACGGTGAGACCGCCATCACGGTTTCGGATCAAGGATGTGGTATCCCCAGAGAGCACCTGGAGCGAATTTTCGAGCGATTCTACCAGGTAGAGGAGCCGCACCGTCAAGCCAAGCCGGGGAGCGGCCTGGGGCTCGCCATTGTGCGGCACGTGGTCAATGCGCATCACGGTCGCGTCGAAGTGACCAGCTCCCCCGGAAAAGGAAGCACTTTCACCATGTTCCTACCTGCCGCCTGATATTCGAATCCTGAAAAATTTCTGCTCGCCGGAATATGTCCGCTCGGTCTAGAGTTTTCGATGAGTCACCGCATCGCACTCGCGAACCCGGCACTTATCGATTCGACCATCGGAAGCAAGAACCGATCGCCCCCGTGAGCTGCTACGAGCGACAGCCCTACGGGTATTCCATTCACGTCTGCGAGTGGCAGTGAAACCTGGGGCAGGCCGCAGATTCCCGCTATTGCCGTCAAGGAAAGTGCTCGAGGATAGTAATCTCCAGTCGTGCGATCATGCCCCACTGACCCTTTCAACGGCGCAGGGGTAGGAGCAGTGGGCAAGCACAGCAGATCCGCGGGTCCCAGGAATTCCCTCAGAGCCTGATAGTAACGTTCACGGCGACGAATGGCCTCCTCCAGGTCTTTTCGGTCGTAATTCCTCACAAGCTCAAAGCTCTTGGCGATTGTGGGCCCGAATTGCGGTTTTGCCGCTTCCACCCACGATCCCAGGCAGCTCCAGATCTCGGCCCATTGAATAGCGCCATACGTTTCGTACCAGTTCCTAAGTCCTCTACCAGCGCCTTCTTGCACGATTTCTTCCAGGCGCGCAGTCTGCACGCGACCTGGGAAAAGCCTCTCCATCAGCTTAAGCGGCCGCGAAAGAGCCTCTCTCACATCGGGATCGATTATGGAGAATGCGTCCTCAAGCACATGGATCGTACCCACTCCCGGATTTGAGGGGATATCGCACCCCACGAGGACCGACGCGGCCCGAGCGAGCACGTCCGGGCTTTGTGCCAGCACCCCAACAGTATCGAAGCCGGGCGCAAATGGATTGACTCCGGCAACGGAGATCGCGCCATGAGTCGGGCGGTACCCGAAGATCCCGCAATTGCTTGCAGGCACTCGCACGGAACCGCCTGTATCCGTGCCGAGCGCGAAGTCGACCAACCCACAAGCTACGGCTGATGCAGAGCCGCTGGACGAGCCTCCGGGGACACGATCGGGAGCCTTAGGGTTCAGCGGTGTTCCGTAGAAAAAAGTCTCCCCTATCAGTGCAAACGCGAGCTCGTCCGTCACGGTCTTTCCAGCGCATGTCGCGCCCTCCAGGAGCAACTGGTCGACGCAGACTGCATTGACAACCGCTTCGGGATGCGTGTCTCGCCAGGTGGGGTTCCCACAGGAGGTCTTGTGGCCGGCAATGTCGATCAAATCTTTGGCGGCGAAACGCAGCCCTGAGAGAATACCTTCGCTCTTGGGCTCGAGTACGAACGTTTCCACAAACGCCCCTGATTCATCCATGTAAGTTTCCTCCCGACGAGACAGTTTTCGCTCGGAGAGTCCCTAGTGTCGCGTCCCGCAAATAGCCATCACAACCCTGGCGCCACACGATGTCATTGCGAGGACCCCGGACTCGATCCGGGGGACGAAGCAATCTCAGGTACTTATGCTGCAACCAATTGAGATTGCTTCCCCCGCTTTTCAGCGGGGTCGCAATGACAAATTCGGTGCTCCTCCGGCCGATCATAACTCTCGGATGGACTCTCGCGGCCGGTTACGGAAGCTATTTGCGGGACCACATATTAGAAGGTCGCTCAGCACCTTGCTATCAAACGTTAGACTCCTAGGTCAAGGTGAGGATCAGTGAGCCCAATCGACTTTGAGACTTGACCGAATCCTAAGGCTCGTGGCAACTTTAGCAAGCACGGGCACACGGAAGTGCACGAGGAACCCGAAGCGACCTGGAAAAGATCCTCCTTAACTTCTGCCACGAAAGAGTTCATAATCCGTTCCGAGGCTACCGAGAGCGCTCAGCAGCGACACGGTTTGTGCCGATTGTCGGTTAGACCTCCGAGGAGATCATGGACGCGAAGAAAGGTCTCAGAGGTATTTTTCGTCGATTCCTCGACGTTTCGGACGAGGAGCTCTCTCCTGCGCGATACCGCGCGCTGCGCACAGACATTACTGTCTTAATGCTGCTCATAACGATAATACCTCTGTGTCTTATGGCCCTTATCAATTATCACCAATATCAGTCGGCACTGAAAAGTGAAATCGTCTCTCCCATGAAGGCGCTTGTAAACAAGACCAAGCACTCGTTTGAACTCTTTCTGGCCGGGCGTTTGTCAACGGTGCGGTTCGTGGCGTCCGCGTATTCGTACGAGGACTTGGCGGATGAGAATAAGTTGAATCGGATATTCCGTGTTCTTAAGCAAGAATTTAGAGGGTTCGTCGACC
This sequence comes from Thermodesulfobacteriota bacterium, assembly GCA_049323095.1. Taxonomy (GTDB): domain Bacteria; phylum Desulfobacterota; class Desulfomonilia; order Desulfomonilales; family Desulfomonilaceae; genus VGSG01. Next base: position 12,374 of record JBMOME010000053.1, on the reverse strand, counting down.
TGGGGGTTATCGATTCCAACGGATTGCAGGTAAGCTATGCAGGACCGTACGAGCTCAAAGGCAAGGACTATTCGGAACAAGACTGGTTTCAGCACCTGAAGGTCTCGGATGTCTATATCAGCGACGTGTTTCTTGGTTATCGGCGGTTCCCGCACATCGTAATCGCGGTGAAGCATATCGAGCCGTCTTCCGGCAGAAGTTGGATTGTGCGAGCGACCATAGACACCGGACGATTCGACGATCTTATTGCCTCCATGGGCCTGGATCCGCAGAGCGACGCTTTTCTCATAAATCCCCAGGGAGTGCTTCAGACAAACTCGAAGTTTTACGGCAAAGTGCTGGACTCATTCCCAGGTGTAGTACCACCATTGAGCCACGAATCGAATGTGATCGATGAGACGGATGCTAAAGGGCGGGACGTGCTGATTGCATATACGTACTTTGCCCAATCAAATTTTGTTCTCATGGTGGTCAAGCCCAAGGCGGAAGTGCTTAGAGCCTGGTATACGCTCAAGAGCGAACTCCTAATCGTCTTCCTGATAAGTGTAGTTGTCATTGTGGGGGTCATTCTCAGGCTTACCAGAATGCTGGTGGATCGGCTGGAGGAGAGCGATCGGAAGAGAGAGCTTGCTTTCAGGGAGATGCAACACTCCCACAAGCTCAGTTCCATCGGGAGATTGGCCGCGGGTGTGGCTCATGAGGTGAACAACCCCATGGCGGTAATCAATGAGAAAGCCGGCCTTATGAAAGATCTTATAGAGTTCACCCAGAATTTCCCTGACAAGGAGAAGTTTCTCAGCCAGGTGGAGGCCATTATCCAGGCTGTGGAGCGGTGTCGTGCAATCACACACCGTCTGCTGGGGTTTGCTAAAAGGATGGATGTGGAGATAGAGATATTGGACCTCAACCAAGTGGTGAAGGAGACCGCCGGTTTTCTGGAAAAAGAGGCTCTCTATCGAAATATTAGGCTTGAGCTGGACCTGGCGGCGCATCTTCCACGCATTGCATCCGATCGAGGTCAGTTGCAGCAGGTCTTCTTGAATATCCTCAACAACTCGTTCGCTGCGGTGGATGATGGAGGGCGGGTTGGGATTGCGACGTGGGAAAAGGACATTGATACCGTCGGAGTGACATTCATCGACAACGGATGCGGCATGTCGGAAGAGACGCTCAAACACATCTACGAGCCGTTCTATACGACAAAGAAGGGCGCGGGGAGCGGTCTCGGCCTGTCCATAACGTACGGGATCGTGAAAAAGCTTGGGGGAGATATTGAAGTCCAGAGCAAAGTAGGGCAGGGCACTCGATTCATGGTGTACTTGCCGAAGAAGCCCCGGGAGAGATCGGAGAAATAGGATGGAAGGCTTGAAAGTGCTCCTGGTGGACGACGAAGAGGAATTCGTGTCCACGCTTGCGGAAAGGCTCCGTATGAGAGGCATCGAGACCGGCACGGCCGGTGATGGTGAACAGGCGCTGAAATCGATAAGCGAGGATCCGCCTCAATTGGTCGTTCTGGACGTGATGATGCCCGGCCTCAGCGGCTTGGAGGTGTTGCGTCGCGTCAGAAGCGAGCATCCGCATATTCCTGTGATTCTCCTAACCGGCATTGGCGGGACGCGGGAAGGAATTGAGGGGATGCGGCTGGGCGCTTTCGATTATCTTATGAAGCCGCTGGCCATAGAAGATCTGATTAGCCGGATGCGAGCGGCCCTGGCAGCTTCGCGGGGAGGCGCGTGATGGCCCCAATGGAAAAGCGGGAAGCGGCGTTTATGGGCCGCATCACTGCAAATGCGACTCACGAAATGAAGAACGTCCTCGCGATCATCAAGGAATACGTGGGACTGATCCAGGACATTCTTGCCCGCTTGGACAAGGATTCCATCCCATCTTCGGAGAAGATGTCTCGCTCCCTCGAAAGCATACGTGACCAGGTGCAGCGTGGGGTCGACCTGACCGAATACCTCAATCGATTCGCCCACAGCCCGGATGAGACAATCGGCACATTTGAGCTTAACCTAACCGTATCGCAGATCGTGTATCTTAGCCGGCGTCTTGCCAAGTTAAAGGAAATCTCGCTCGAAGCTGCCCAGCAGAATCAGACCATTACCATTGTTAGTGATCCCCTGAAGGCCCAGATGCTGATATTTGAGTGCATCGATGTCCTTCTGGATGTGCTGGAATCAGGAGCCACTATGCGGCTGAAGGCGCTTCAGTTGGACCCGGGAACTGCCGCGGTTGAGTTCTCGACCGACAAGATCTCGGCCGAAGCACGCCAAAGATTGAAAGACGCCTCGGGAGCGCCCCAATGGTCGAGCCTGGAGGAATTGGCCGGAACTCTGGGAGGAAGCGTACAATCGGGTCGGGAAGAAGCGCTCATGCGCTTGGTGCTGCCTGTGGATGCAGAACATAAGACGTAGAGCCGCTTGCCGGCTTCACAGGACTATGCTGCGCCTGCGCTTGCCTTCGTGGCGCTCCTGTCGGATAATTAAGTGAGAGTTCTTGCACAGAAACACACAACTAGACGATGTCTCTACCGTAGGGCTTCTTATCGAATGAAGGAGCAAACTATGACGTCATGGCTGAGAAAACTCGAATACTGGTTTGCGGCCGTGGCTTTTGCCGAAGCCGGTGAAAGGGAAACAGCGCTGGCACTGGTGGGGTTGAAGCCGCGAGAGGCACGGCAACGTGTCGGTTTGATGGAGACTCTGAACCGCACCTTTGCTGCCGCGGCCTTTGCCGAAGCTGATTGTCACGAAGCTGCCCGCGAGATCCTCGACCCAGCGCCGCGAGAAGAATCCTTTCTGGCCAAGGTCGGTCTCAAAGGAATCCGAGTCTACTACGGCGTCGCGCCGGTGGCAGAGCCGTCCTTCTTGGAGGTCGTGGGGCTGGTGGGTGCCCCGGCCCGATTGGGAATTGTACGCCTCTAAGGGTGGAAATGAACGAAACAGTAGTTCGGAAATGTGGCCGCGAAGTCAGGCTGGCAAGCGCGTGGCCGGAGAGGTGCTCTTGCCGGCAAGGATGCCTGTTCCGGGCAAGACCTTGACCGCTTACATGCGTATCTGATACATTGCGCCCGGATCACCCCGACTCTGGAACAAACAGGCATACTATCATAGACCACCGGAGAACCATTTTTGCTTCCCGGCGGTGCCGCGCAAGGCGCCGAGACGTGGGTGGGACTCCCCTCGCTGGAGGAGACAATGCAGGAATTCAAAGTTTTAATGGTGGACGACGAAGAAGACTTCGTCAAAACCTTGGCCGAGCGCATGAAAATGCGCGACCTCGACACCGACGTGGCTCTCAATGGGGAGCAGGCCTTACAATTCGTCAAGGACGATGTCCCCGATGTCATGGTCCTGGACCTCAAGATGCCGGGTATAGACGGCATGGAGGTCCTCAAGCGGGTCCGGAAGGCCTATCCGCAGGTGCAGGTGATTATCCTTACCGGCCATGGTTCGGAGAAGGACGAGGCGGAAGCTCGACGACTCGGCGCATTCGCATACCTCCAGAAGCCGGTGGATATCGAAAAGCTCATCAGGACGCTCAAGGACGCGTACAAGAAGAAGATGCAGGATGCCATGGTGGCCGCCACGTTTGCGGAAGAGGGCGATTTCCGGACCGCGCAAGAAATCATGGACGAAGAGAAGAAGAACAAGTGATTCGGTGGAGCAGAGCCCATGAACGTGAAAGTGCTTCTGGTGGACGATGAGGCGCAATTCGTGGAACCATTGGCTGAACGCCTGGAAACACGCGGGTTTGCGGTCACCAAGGCATTCAGCGGAGACGAAGCCCTAGCCAAGATAAAAGAGCACGAGCCGGATGTGGTGATCCTGGACGTGCTCATGCCCGGCAAAGACGGCATCGCAACACTGCGTGAGATCAAGCAGATTAATCCACTCATAGAAGTGATGATGCTCACGGGTCATGCCACCATCGACACGGCTATCAACGGGCTGAAGCTCGGGGCATACGACTATCTCAAGAAACCGACAGAGACGGAAGAACTAACCGGCAAAATCCTGAGGGCTTACGCCAGGAAGGCCGAGCAGGAAGAGCGCATCAGACGCGCTGAAATCGACAAGATCATCGCGACTAAAGGGTGGTAGCCCATTCTTTCGTGGGCTTTTGCCGTCGCTCTAGGCCGTACGGCCGTAGCATCGACTTGTTGCTGCCCGCAGCCTGATCAAGGGCGTGCGCTGAGAAGGCAAGCCTGCGCGAATGAGCTCACTCGGGGCGAGATGTAGTGGGCTCCCTCTGCCTGAGGGCAACCAGGCGCCGACGACGGATGAGGGGCTGATAATGAGGTGTAAGGGTATGGGTAGATGGGTTATTGTTACATGGATAGCACTGATCGCTCTTCTGCTGCTGGCAGACCCCGGACTCACGGCTGAAGCCACGTCTGTCGAGACTTCCGGCACGACTCCGTGGTGGCTGTGGCCGATATTGCTTCTCGCCGTAACTTTTGTGATGGGTGTGGCTGCGGTCCTCGGAGGTGTAGGGGGCGGCGTCCTGTTCGTGCCTATTATCAGCGGTTTCTTCCCATTCCATCTTGATTTCGTTCGAGGATGCGGTCTGTTGGTTGCCCTTGCCGGCGCCCTGGCGGCCGGACCCGGACTCCTCAAGCTCAATCTGGCCAGTCTGCGATTGGCCGTCCCGGTCGCGCTCATAGCCTCTACCTTTTCCATCGTTGGCGCCATGATCGGCCTGGCGCTCCCCACAACATATGTACAGATATCGCTCGGCGTCACCATCATCGGCATCTGTATCTTGATGCTCACTGCGAAGAAATCCGAGGTGCCTGATGTGCCGCACGCGGATCGGCTGTCCTCCGCGTTGCGTATCTATGGTGTGTACCAGGAAGCGAGCAGCGGCCAAGTCATTGACTGGAAGATCCATCGGACTCCACAGGGGCTGCTACTATTTATCGTTATCGGAGTTATGGCGGGCATGTTCGGTCTGGGCGCCGGATGGGCGAACGTGCCCGTGCTCAACCTACTCATGGGCGCCCCGCTCAAGATCAGCGTGGCCACAAGTAAGTTTCTTTTGTCGATTACCGATACGTCCGCGGCCTGGATCTACATGAACAACGGATGCGTCATTCCCCTAATGGTAGTGCCGTCCGTGATCGGAATCATGCTGGGGTCCTTTGTGGGAGTGCGGCTTCTCCAGCTCGCCAAACCTGGCGTGGTTCGATGGATTGTGATCGGGATGCTGGGGTTTGCGGGAATCAGGGCCTTGATGAAGGGTCTTGGCATTTAGTCGTTCCGCGGCTTCTCCCAAGCAGGTCTGCGACAAGCGGAGGTTCAATTCTATGACTGACGACTTAGAAAGATCGCTCCAGGCTGGACCCGAACAACTGATGTACGCCAAGATCCTGGAAAAAGGGATGTACTTCGGCCTGCTTATACTGATCATCACGTACGTCCTATACGTGCTGGGTATCTGGAAAACCTACATCCCTGTGGGTGACGTGCCTAAACTATGGACCCTGGGCGTTTCCGAGTACTTACACACGGCAAATGTGCCCCACGGCTGGGCCTGGCTGAAGCTGGTCGGTTACTCTGACTTCCTGAACTTCGTGCCGATTGCTATGCTGGCGGGAGTTACCATCGTGTGCTTCCTGGCCATCGTGCCCACACTCTGGAAGCAGAACGACAGGCTCTACGCGGTCCTCGCGCTGGTCGAAGCTGTTATTCTGGGGGTTGCAGCCAGTGGCATTCTCGGCGCAGGAGGGCATTGAGATCGCTCGACGTGCGCAAGCCTTGACCCATCCTGGTCTCCGAGAGAAAAGGCAAGCGTGACGAACGGGAGCTTACCAAATTGATACATTTCCGGAGGGAGGGATTCCACCATGCCTATTGCAAAGAAAGTGCGTGATCTGATTGTTCCCATCGAAGAGTATGCGGTCGCCGCGCCGGGCAATACCCTTAGAGAAGCTGTTCCCACCCTACGGAAACTGTACTGTGAGATAGAGTACGGCAAGTGCACGGAGGCGGGTCACCGAAGCATCCTCGTGCTGGACCACGATGGCACGCTGGTCGGCATCCTCGATTTCAAGAGCATATTGGCAGTCCTCATTCCGGAGATTGCTGGAGGTATCACGGCCAAGCTCGAAGCTCTCGGTGTCTCCATGACCTTTGCTCAGGCAGGAGCCGCGGATCTGGACGAGGCCAGACTCGGTTTCCGGGCTCGCGTCATCAAGAACGCGGAAACCAAGGTTGAGGACGTAATGCTCAAGATCAGGGGTACCATCAATGCCGATGCGGACCTCATGGAAGCGCTCAAGCTGATGTACAAGAACAAGATTACCGTTATACCGGTATATGAAGGAGACCGGGTCATCGGCGTGCTCCGTGAATCGGATCTTTTCTTGGCGGTTGCTGAGATACTGATGGAATAGGCACAGAGATTTAATCGGACAAGCAATCGCTCACGCGGGGTTGGCAAGCCTAGAAGCGGTCTGTAAACCACTTCCTGAAAATCCTATACCGCTTGATCGGGTTCGCGCCGCAATCCTGAAGCAGACTATTGATCGCCTCGTTATCTTCAAGGGTCCATCCCAATTCCAGATAATCATAGCCGCTTTGAGCCAAGCTCTTCCATGAGTGGTCCAGAGCGACGAAAGGGAAACCCATCTTTCTGTACTTGGGTTTTATGCCCAGGAGAAGGCCGCGGACCCCGACCACCTCCCTTCGAAACAGAAGTATCTTCAGCATTCCCACGAGACCGATCTTACCGTTTAGACGTTTCAGAAGAGGATTTATGTCAGGAACCATCACGGCAACGGCCACCGGTTCGTCGGCCCAGTACACAAAGAAGATCAAATTTGCGTCCGCAATCTTCTTCAGATTCTGGCCCACCTCGCGCAATTCATCGGACCTCATGGGCACAAAGCCCCAATTGTCCCACCAGCACGCGTCGTAAAGCTCCTTCACGATGTGGAGTTCTTCTTCGACACGCTTCAAGTCGATCGTTCTGATTTTGGTCCGCGGATCGTTGAGGAGACGGTCGCCTATCTTCTTGATCCACTCGGGCGGTCGGTATCCGTCTCTGTGCCCTATGAAGGAGAGCAGATCTTTTTCCTTGCGAAATCCCGACCGCTGCACAAGCTCAACATAATACGGCGGGTTGTACGGCATCTGAAACCCGGGCGTTTGATCGAAGCCCTCGACCAGCATCCCGACTTCGTAATTGGTGGAGGGGTTGAGTGGACCGCGAAAGACAGTCATCCCCTTGCCGAGCACCCATTGCTCGACCGCGTCAAAAAGAGCTTTGGCCACTTCAAGGTCTTCGACACACTCGAAGAAACCCCACGCACCCATCCGGGTATGGTGGAATTCGTTGAAGGTGTCGTCGATGATTCCAACGATTCTGCCCACAGGTTCGGAACCGCGTCGAGCAAGAAAGAGGATTCCTTCGGCCGTGCGCCAGAAAGGGTGTTCCTTTCTATCCAGGAGGTGTAGGAGGTCTTTCTTGAGTGGCGGGACCCAGAGGGGATAATCCTTGTAGATTCTCCACGGGAGTTCCACAAAGGCCGTCAAATCGGCCTTGCGCTCCACAGGAATGATCTCCAAGGAGGATGATGCCACTGGTTCCCTTACCCAAACTGCCGAAGGGTGGTGGCGGCGGTGACGCAGCCGCCGGGAGTCGGATTTCAGCCCGGTCTCAGAGCCCTGTTGTCGAGGTCGGAGACCTCTTCAGTGTACGTGCGAGCGTGTCAAAAAGTCAACCCTGATCAGGCCGTGTTTGGCTCTTACGAATCTCGGCTCAGGCGCGTCTGGTCAACAGGCGTTGCGCGTGGTAACATGGCGCCGTCGTAGATCGGATGAATCCACACACATTCTTGCTGAGTTCCTTGTACGGAGGACGTCATGGGCCTGTACGACTGCTCTTTCTACGGTCTAATTCGACGAAACGGGAGGGTTTACCGCGAGCAGAATGCTCTGACCAGCGGAGAGCAGAGACTCACCCACAGAGGATTGCTCGAGAACGTGGACCGTCTCTCGGCCGGACTCAAAGCGCTCGGTATCAAGAAGGGCGACCGACTGTGCATCCTGGGTAAGAACAGCTTCGAATATGTCTATCTCTACGGTGCGGCTGCACGCCTGGGAGCCGTTCTCGTGCTCGTCAACTGGCGTCTCAAGCCCGAAGAGATCGCGTATGTGATCTCAGACACATCACCCGCGATGCTGCTCGCGGACCCCGAATTCCAGCCCATGGCCGGTGAGCTCCTCTCGGCCGCAGGATCTCCCAGCATTCCGATCAGCATGGGCCCAGCCGGTGATTCCTTCCGGTCCTTCGCGGATCTCATGACGCAGGAATGGTCGGGGCCGGATACCGATGTCTCCAGCGATGACGATTATGTCATTATCCACACTGCTGCTGTACATGGTAAGCCTCGCGGCGCGGTCCTTAGTCAACGCAACCTCCTCGTTACCGGGCTCCAATTGGCCTGGAGGTGGGGGCTCAACGAGCAGGACGTGAACCTGGTGGCACTGCCCCTCTTCCACGTGGCAGGCGCTCTCCTCATGGTTGCGGCGTTTACCGCGGGCGGTTCAAATGTGCTATTGCCCAGCTTCGACGTGCAGACAGCCCTGGATCACATTGCGAAGGACAAGGTGACGATGTTCGGGGAATTTCCACCCATGCTGAAGAGCCTTGTAGAAAAGGCCGCGGATAGAGGCGAGACCATGTCCAGCTTTCGGCACGTGCTTGGGCTGGATCAGCCGGACACGGTTAAGGCATTTCAGGAAATGACCGGCGGCACATTCTGGGCAATCTACGGCCAGACAGAGACCGGAGGCCTGGTTACCACCGCTCCGTACACGGAGCGCTTGGGCGCAGCGGGAAAGGCGTTTCCCCTGGCAGAGGTGGCAATCGAAGACGATCAGGGAAACATTCTGCCTCCTGGGAAGTCAGGCGAAATAGTCGTGCAGGGGCCCATGGTTTTTAGGGGCTACTGGAACCTGCCGGTGGACACGCAACACACGTTTCGGCACGACCGGCACCACACAGGAGACAAAGGTCGATTTGATGAAGACGGGTATTTATGGTTCGAGGGCCGGGCGCCTGAGAAGGAGCTGATCAAGCCGGGAGGAGAGAACGTGTACCCGGCTGAAGTAGAGAGCGCCATTCTGGAGCACGCGGCGGTCAAGGAAGCCTGCGTGATCGGCGTGCCTGATTCCCATTGGGGAGAAGCCATCAAGGCGGTCTGCGCGCTTAAGCCGGATGCTGCCCTCGAAGCAGCCGAGCTGACGGAATTCGTCGCGTCCCGAATCGCACGATTCAAAAAGCCCAAACATGTGGTCTTTGTTCCTGAACTGCCCAAGAAGCCGGATGGTTCCGTGGATCGGGAAAAGGTGAAGGCCGAGCACGGCAAGGCATAACCGGCAAAAGCGATATCAAGACGCTTTCCATCGGAAATGCCGGGCTCTCGACGTGGAGACCGGCTTCCATACATGGCGCCAGAGAGAAGTTTTGCGCCTCGCTGGGCTCGTCCGTCCCTTAAAAACTTCTTCGGCGAAACGGATACGTTTGTAGCAAGTGTTTATAATTCTGTCCGAATGAGTCAGCACATCGGGTTCCGCTACCGTCATTCCCGCGCAAGCGGGAATCCCAAAGACCGGATTCCCGCTTGCGCTGGAACAAAGACCTGGATTCCTGCTTCCGCAGGAATGACGAGATGTCATTCACGCAATCGGACAAGACTTCTGGCAATTACCATATGAAGCCAACTCTGCGAGGTTGCTTTCCCGTCTCGGAGCACCACCGTTGCTATTGCCCTTTGATAGACGCTTTCGGAGATGACTATTGTTCTTACTTTCGTTGCCTGCGCTCGCCAAGATACTGCTCACTTTCGCATTGATACTGCTGCTAAGTCGATTCTTGCCCCTTTTCGCATGTCTTTTTGTCGGGAGCGTGGCAATCGGGCTCTGGATGGGCGCGACGCCGTGGATGATTCTGGGCACTATCTGGAACAACGTGACCGACAGTCAGACGCTCTCGCTTGTAACAGTAATTGTCCTGATCATGGTGTTCAGCGCGCTTCTAGAGAAGAGTGGGCAACTGAAAAGGATTGTGTCCTCTTTTCAAGCTGTGTCCCCAGGCCCACGCTTCACAATGGCCGCTATGCCCGCTTTGATCGGGTTACTTCCTATGCCCGGTGGTGCGCTCTTTTCAGCCCCGATGGTGGAAGCCGCCACGGAAAAGAGAAATGTCGGGCCCGAGGTCAAGGTGGCCATCAATTACTGGTTTCGACACGTGTGGGAATACTGGTGGCCGCTGTACCCCGGAATCATCTTGGCAGCATCCCTGTTCGCGCCTGAAGGCTGGAAAGTGATTGCGGCCCAATCCTTGCTCAGCATCGGTGCGCTGGCTGGTGGGGTCCTGTTTATCCTGTCGGGAGTCCCTAAGCTTGCTGCCGAGCCTGAAGGTGTTCCGCGGTCAGGAGGATGGTCGGCATTCGCGGCTGAGATCACGCCCATAGCCGTAGTGATTCTCATATTCGGCGGCCTTCAGGCCCTAGTGGAAGGCGCTCGGCTGCTGATCGGGTTCGCGGGTCAATGGCCCTCCTATAACAGTCTGTTCTTGGGATTAGTGGCAGCGATCGGCCTGGTGATGCACCGTGGCAGCTTAGGATATGCGAACCTTCGCGACACCGTACTCAACTCAGGAATATCCTCCATAGTGATGATTGTTTTCGCGGTGATGGCATTCAAGGGAATGCTCATCGAGAGCAAAGCAATCGAGCAAGTGAGGTGGGACCTTGCTCAGTACCATATCCCTCCGGTTGTGATGATGGCTTTGCTCCCCTTGGTGGCCGGCATGGTAGTCGGACTGGCAGTCGGATTTGTGGGGTCTTCATTTCCGCTGGTGGTCGCGCTCATTCCTCCAGGCGAGTCCGCCATTCCTTATGGGATACTTGCGTTCGGATTCGGGTTCACTGGCATGATGCTGTCGCCGGTCCACCTCTGCATGTTGGTCTCCCGGCAGTATTTCTGTGCCGACTTTCTCCTGAGTTATCGTTTTCTGTGGAAGCCCGTGCTGCTAGGCATTTCCTGGACGATCTTCCTCTATCTCCTGTTCAAGGCAATTATGAGCTGACTAGATGTTCGGAACGTTCCCCGCGTGGCGCCGCGGCGGTTTCGCGGGCATTATCGGCTCATGCCTAAAGTCACCGCGAACATGGCCAAAGCAGCGAAAGTGCCGGTCCAGTACACCCAATCCATGCCCGCTTCAGCGAAGACCAGCCCCATGAGGACCGGTCCTATGGTCTGACCGAGACGGAGTAACATGCTATTGACGGACATGATTGCGCCTCTGCTGTCCATGGGTGAAAGCTCCGCAAGAAGGGCAATTCGCACCGGCGCTCCCAGCCCCATAGAAGCGCCCAGAAGGGCAACGGGCAAAGCGAACGCCCACAGGCTGGAGAGGAAGGGGACAACGGCCATGGAAAGGAAGAGCAATACGGACGAAGCGCACAAGAGAGCGATGCTGCGGAACCGGCCTGCCAGGCGGCCCACCTGAGAAGACGCGAGCGCGGTGAAAACAGAAGCGATGGAACTGATCAGGCCGATATACGCAGGAGACAGCAGGAAACGCTCTTCCAGTAGGATAGGCAAGTAGGTGACGTACGGCCCGTACAGGATGATGTGTGTGAGCAGGGTGATGACGAAGAGCGCCACCATGGTCCTTGCCGCCATGGCAGAAAACGTGCCCTTCATGTACTCTTTCAATGTCACGGTGGCACGGGGCTCAGGGTTGTCCAGGAAGAGCTGAACCAGGATTGCCAGCGCAAGCGAAGACAGCGGCAGCAAAAACGCGTACTGCCAGCCCCACAACGCGAGGAAGCCGCCGAGCGCTGGTAACGAGGCTGTGCCTACGCTCAGCACTATGGCGCTAAAGCCCATAGCTCTGACCCGGTCTTCGCCTTCATAAAGGTCTCCGATCACCGTGGTATTGAGAACTCCGATGGGCGCGACTCCGATGCCTTGAAGAAACCTTAGGTAGAGTAGGGTCTCAAAATCCGGCGCCAACGAGCACGCGGCCCCGAAAACGCCGAAGACGACCAGTGACCCGACCAGAATCCGCTTTCTTCCCAACCTGTCCGCCAGCACGCCCGCGACGGGTGACAGAATCACCCCCGGAAGCGTAAACGCGGTGATTACCAGACCAATGGAGCCGGGCGAGACTCCCAGTTCACGCATGAGAGTGGGCAACACAGGCATAATGCTCGACACTCCCATGATCACCATGAGAGTGACCCCGCCCATGAGCTGCAGGTTGGTGTCGAGGTAGAGTTTCTTCAAAATGTGCAGTTACTTGCCCGTGATCTCTCTGACCTTCTCCTCAGCCTGGGATGAAACCCGATGCAT
>JBMOME010000052.1:0-20842 GCA_049323095.1 Thermodesulfobacteriota bacterium | reverse complement strand
ATCTCACTCTAAGGATATTACGAAGATTACGACGAACCTGTATCGCACGGCAGGCGTAAGGAATTCAGAGTTCGGGGCCGAGCGCGTTCGGTAGCTCGCTGATGTTGCCGAGCACGCGGCGCGCTCCGGACATGGCAAGCTCCTCAGCGGAAAAGATAGAATTAGCTATGGCATAGCAATCTATGCCCGCGTTGGCCGCGGCTTGAACGTCCAGTGGCGCGTCCCCTACGTAAATAGTGGTTTCTTTCGTTGTACCCGCGGATCTGACGAATTCTTCGAACATCTCGCCCGAAGGCTTGGCTTTGAACCCGTCTTGAGCGCCGATAATGCGCGTCATATGGTGCGCGAACCCAAGGTGCTCGGCCAGCCGTCGAGCATACGGTCCGCGCTTGTTCGTTACCACACCGGTGATGATGCTGCTATTGAGGCGCTCCAGGGTTTCCAGCGCGCCCGGCAACAGCCCGGTCTTTTCCACATAGATTGCGTCGTAATACTCTCGGAAGACCCTGATGGCTTCCTCTGCTTCGTGCGGCTTGAGATACGAGTGGACGAAGTCTACCAGCGATATGGAGGTCTTCCTGACGACCTCTTCTTTACTCATGGTCGGATAGCCCATTTGGACAAACATGTGGTTGAACGCGTCGACGATGGTGTCGATCGAATCCACCAGAGTGCCGTCCATATCAAAGGACACAGCCTCGATGCGACGTGTCAGGAGCAGAGGAACATCACGGAATCCGTCTGCACGAATTGCCGGGAGGTTTTCCCGCGCACAGTACACGAACAGGTCTCTCAGTCCGAGGACCAGATCTGCGGCGCTTGCCGCGTGGCGGTCCGATTCACCGTCGCCGATGAGGATAATCTTGTCGTACTGCGGTCGAAATTGCTTGAGCACGCCCAGCTTGCATGTCCCGCACGTGCCGCACTCAGGATCCGCGTGAGGCGATGCCATCCGAACCTGCCCGTCGGGCGCCAGGATCAGCGCGTTGGCAAAAACGTCGAGCCCGTCAATGCCGTGATTGCGGAAGAGCGTCTTGATCGTGCCATCGAACCCGTCGGAGACGATCTTTACGTCGATGTCTCTCGAACGAGCCCAATCCAAAAAGGCAGGGAAGTGAGGATCCAAGAGGGCAAATCTTTGGACAAACTCCTCCAGATCGCGCTCGGTCATACGCATGAGCGGAGCAACGGCCTCGTACACTCCGAGTGAGCCGATCTCCCCGCGCACGTACCGCTTCACATGGTGCCGCCACTCCGCGGAATGGACGTGATCCCGAACGAGACGGTTTACCGTGTCTCTGATAGAGACCGTACCGTCAAAGTCGCAAAGGATGAGGACCCTGGGTTCGGTCTTTGGCTCTACGTGTGTTGGCTTCTCTTGATTCATGGTGATCCGGTCGGGCAAAACTGAACTATTGAACAGCACACGGAAAGCGGTCTAATCCCGATGGTGCCTCCCGAAACCTATCGATGAAGGCGCTGTCTTGAGCCTTCAGCCGCCCGGGCCTTTCATTAGGACACGTCAATAATCTCGTAAGTTCGGAGGCCGTTGGGTGTTTTCACCTCAACCACGTCATCAGCCTGCTTTCCGATGAGCGCGCGGCCCAACGGAGATGTGACGGAAATAGTCCCCTGGCTTATGTCGGCTTCGTCTTGCCCCAAGAGCTGGTAGCTCTTTTGTTCGCTGGAGTCCACATCTTCCAAAGTGACCGTTGCGCCGAAAACAATCCTGTCGGTAGCTTGACGATTCCGCAAATCAATTACTTCACAGGTGGCGAGCCGCTCCTGAAGGTCACGGATGCGTGCGTCAAGCAAGCCCAGCTTTTCCTTGGCGTACGTGAATTCCGCGTTTTCCGACAAGTCACCGTGACCGGCCGCGATCTCTATCTCTTTGGTCACTTTTGGCCGTTCGACGCGAATCAGGCGATCCAGCTCTTCTTTCAGTTTCCGATGTCCATCCAGGGATATGGGCCGTTTGCTCACACTCGCACCTCGTTCTTAAGTCTCTCCCAACAACCATTTATAATCATTGCCAAAAGTCGTGTCCGATCCGAGGTCCTCGACTCCGTCATTCCTGCGGAAGCAGGAATCCAGTCTTTCTAATCTCGCGTCCAGCGCAGCACTGGACCCCGGTGCCTGCCCCGGACTCCGATCCGGGGTTCGCCGGGGTGACGGCTCATGAACACCATTCTTCCTTTGGCAACTGCTTTAGGCATTCAGCCGCAGCGCACCACTTAAAAATCCCGGGGAGGGGTTCACTTCCCACGGGATCAGAAGGCTGCGGCGCGATGATTTCCTATCCTCACTATGTTCTTGTACCAGACTTGCGATCCGCGGTCAACCAGGCTCATGCGGTCATCACGTATGCCACCAGCGCAGATTGAATGACAGAGACCGCGAGAGTAGCGCAGAGAAGCAACAAAGAGGGGAAGGTCTTAAACTCGGTCCGGCCCCAGAGGATAAAGGTGACGTGTAGGGCAAATGCAACGATGCCTGATAGCCCCAGCGCTGCGGATAGAAGGAGGCCTCCGGACGATTGTTGCGCCGTAAGAACCGCTCCCCACAGAATCAGAAAAACCAGGGGAAGATGCATTACAAGGAACCCCGCGATGCCCCCGGGTAGCCGAAACAGCTCCCATTCGCGCCAGTACGCGGAGTCGATCTCGTGCGTAATCAAGAGGGTCGCATTGACCAGGTAGATCCAGAGCAGCGCATCCCACATGGTGTCACCCCCGGGAAACCCTCATAACAGTTCCGATTCTAAGACGTATAGCATTTCCCAAAGGTAAGGGTCTGCTCTTTTCCGTCACGCCGGCGAGCGGCGGATCGGAGTGCAGGGCAGGCACCGGGGTCCAGTCCCTCGGAAGACGCGGAATGGAATCGCGCGAAACGTGGGACTGGATTCCTGCTTCCGCAGGAATGACGGATTTGGGAGGCCTCGAATCGGACAAAGCTTTCGCAACGCGGTTGAAAGGACGTTGCCCGCCGAGTGATTTCACATCCCGCTTGACGCGATGAGTCACTTCAGCCGAACAGCAATTCGCCACAACTTCATAAAACCACTATAATATCATTCCCCTGGAGTTGACGGGGGGAAGGGTGGCGGTCCCGGGGCATGAGGTAGGGGAGGTGGTGGTAGTGGCTTGGGTGGCTGCAACGGAGGCAACGGAGGCAGCTCTTTTAGGTTTTTCCTGAGCTCTTCGAGACCTTGCTGAATCGCGTCAAGAACGTCCTTGTTTTCTTCCTTGAACTTCCTCACGTCCTTGACGGTCTTGTCCAACTCCTTGAGTGCGGACGAAGCGCCTTCGGCCAGGCCTTCCGCGAATGGTTTGACCACTTTCTCTGAGGTTTCTTTTCCTGCCTCGTACGCCTTGCGGGGGACCTCATCCCTTTTGGTGTCGCTGATTATCGCGTCAAATTGGCCCTTAAGGATGCCCTTGATGATTGGGTACAGTTTTCGTGTGGCGAACTCCGCGCCTTCTTCCAGGCTTTCGTCCGGGGTGTCTTTGAGGGACTGTTTCAGCCTGCTGCCCGCGTACGAAGTGACAGAGTCCATGAGGGTTGGGGGATTCTTGTCTTTAGCATGGGGAGTAGTCCGGGAGCCGGTCAGGAACGATGCCCCGCTATAGGCGATCACAAAGACCACCAATCCCGCGAAGGCACATACGAGAGCCCGCTGCATGGCAAGCCTTGAAGGCGCCCCTCGGACCGGTCAGCCCGAGGGGCGTATGAAAATCAAATAAAGCTCCTCCGCCTACTTGGGATACGTTGGATAAGGCACCGCCTGGTACTTGGATGAGCTCATTGGCTTGTACACTTTGGCGGTCTTGCGTACCTTCGGCGGGGGGCACGGTGGAGGACACTCAGCCCGCACGCACACCACTTTGCATGACGGCGGGATGAAAGAGTCCTGTGAGCACTTCACCACGGCCTGTTCCGACGCGTGCGTCGGCGTCGGCCCGTAGCCCAGGTACAGCGCGCCCCTGAAATTCTTGGCCGTCGCTACAAAGAGCGGCGCACTACCAACAGTAGTTGCCAAGAGGAGCGTTATCACTGCACACGCAACAACCACACTAATCTTCCTCGTCATCTCATACCTCCATATGGCGCTATCATATAACTTGATAACCCTGTCGTCCAGCTTTTACGCACAAACCTTTGCAGGATTGGCTCTTTTCGCCATTTCTTGCCCTTTGATGGGCCCGACGAATGCCCAATCGCCGGTCCCATTTCCGCAGGACGAACATCCGACGTAGGCGTTAGTTTACCGCCTGCCCGCGTTCCTCCTCCTTTTCGGGCTTGAGGGACGGTTGCCCTGTAGCTTCCAGAACGCTTGTCCAGAGCCTATCTTTAAGGTCTACTTGCTTCCGACCCTGCACGACAAGGCGGATCGGAATCAGTACGTACTCATCGTTCCAAGTCCCTACCACCACGCTCGTCTTACCTGCAATTCCCGCGTGAACGGCCTTTTGTCCGAGAAAACCGCAGAATACTGCATCATCGGCGTTTGCCGGGACAGAGCGGATCATGTAGCTCGGATCGATGTACTTGATATTCATTTCGATCCCTTTTTCCTTGAAATGGTCATCGATGCGGTCTTTCAAATACCATCCGATGTCTCCGAGCTTCACGTTGCCCGATGGGTCTGTTCCCTCCTCAGAGCAATACCTCTGGCCTGCTCCTTCAGCGACCACAATTACCGCATGTTTTCGTTTTGCCAGTCGCTTCTCGAGCCAGGCTAGAAGACCGTGGGGGCCGTCAATGTCAAAGTCCGACTCCGGGATAAGAACCAAATTGGCGTCCCGTTGAGCCAGGGAAGCCCACGCCGCAATATATCCCGAGTGTCGCCCCATGAGCTTTACAAGCCCCACGCCATTGGGAGAACCCAACGCTTCCACATGGGCCGACGCAATCGCTTTGGTAGCCATGCTGACCGCGGTGTTGAAACCAAAAGATCGGGAGAGGAAATTGATGTCATTGTCTATAGTCTTGGGAATCCCCACTACTCCGATCTTGGCTCCACGGCCCTTCACTTCGTCCGCTATCTTCAGCCCGGCCCTGAATGAACCGTCTCCACCAACGATAAAGAGAAGCCCTACGTTCATCCGCTCCAACGCGTCCACGATCTCGGATGTGTCCTGAGGGCCGCGGGAAGTCGAGAGAATCGTTCCGCCCAGCTCATGAATCTGCGCGACCGTGCCCGGGTTTAGTTCCATGACCGCATGGCCGTACCGCGGTACAAAACCCTGAAGCCCATACATGATTCCCACCACGTTGCGCACTCCGTACGTGTGATACAGAGTGAGAACCACGGACCGAATCACGTTGTTGAGCCCGGGACAGAGCCCTCCGCACGTGACCATGGCACACTTGAGCTTGCTCGGATCGAAATAGATCTTTCGCCTGGGACCCGCCTTCACAAAAGAGACCGGCTCCCGACCTTCGCTCACCTCCCGACAGATCTCTTCCGCGGACGCCCTGTACAGGACTCGCTCCGATTCATCCACAGAGTAAGCAGAGTCCAGTGGGGAATCTATCTTTGGTTCACCAAGCGTCTCGATGGCCGTATCCATCGTGGCACCACATTTCGGCGAGTCCGTCTGTTGTTTGGGAGTAATTTACCATATACCAAAAAGCAAGAAAAAGCAATAAACAAAAGATATTAGCTCAATACGAACTCCGGGACTGCTCTCAACAGGTTACCGACCATGTGAATCCGGAGAAGACACTGCCTCTCTCCAAGAAATCAAGCAGTTCTAGACATTGAAGCGGAAGAGGATGATGTCTCCGTCTTGGACCTCGTATTCACGCCCTTCCAGCCGGATCTTCCCGGCTTTGTGAGCTGCCGCGGTCGAACCCGCGTCCTTGAAATCCTGAAAAGAAACCACTTCGGCTCGGATAAATCCTCGCTGCATGTCGGTGTGAACTGTTCCCGCGGCATCCAAGGCTGTTCCGCCTCGACCAAGCGGCCACGCGCGAACTTCTTTTTCGCCTGCTGTGAAAAAGACGATCAGTTTCAGTAACTCAAAAGATTTTTTGATAATCCGGTTCTTTGCCCCTTCGCTTAATGCGAGATCACTAAGGAATTCCCGAGCATCATCAGGATCGAGCCGCGCAATCTCTGCTTCCGCATCCGCGTATAGCCAATCCGCAGCCACGTGAGTCTGATCTGCCACACGTTGCGAGACTTCTTCTACCAGCGCATCGATCTCTTGCCGCGGCTTGTTGTCCCCGGCATTTACCAGGAAGAGCTCCGGCTTTGCGGACAGGAACGCGAATCCTCGGAATTTCTCCCATTCTGCCACTTCAGGGGCCGTTCGGAGCGGTTTGCCCTCTTCCAGCACAGCTTTAGCCTTTTCCAGGAAAGGCAATTCGTCTGCCAGCTCTTTCTTGCCTCGCTTCATGTCGCTAGAGATCCGGTCCAAGCGCTTTTCCACAATGGACAGGTCTGAGAGGATCATCTCTTCTTCCAATCGTTCGAGATCCTTCAGCGGCTCCGGAGGGCCCAAACGGGGCGAATCGAAGAAGCGCACACAATGGACGAGCGCGTCGAGTGGTCGCATATGGGACAGGATGGTATCGCCAAGCTCACGGCCCGGCTCCCCTTCGCCGGTCAGGCCTGCGATATCCAAGTATTCCACATGAACCGCGGTAACCTTCTTGGCCTTGTAGTATTGGTTCAGGAAGTCCAGGCGGTCGTCCTCCACCGTGACCACCCCCACGTCCGGCTCCCGGTATCCGCGATGGTCTCCGGATGTCACACCTCCGGTAAGCGCTCGAAAGACTGTGCTCTTGCCGCTCCCTGGTAGACCGATGATTCCCAGTTGCACGCGTGAGGTTCCTTTCTGTGTGCTGTGCCAGGCTTTTCCCTGCCGTCAGGAATCGTGACAGGAGATCCGCGACACGCCCCAGGTCAGCGCGCAGCGCGTACGCAAATCAGCGCTACACGAGGCCCCTTCCTCGAAAAAAGGTCGCTTGCTGTCTTTTTGCCTCTTATTGTGGCCGGACGAATCTGACATAGAGCAGGATTCCGTTCCCCTGCTCTTGGACCGGTTTGGGAGGATCGACTCCCGCGCCGGCTCCTGACTCGATGTCGCCGTGGTCAACGAGAGCGCGGGTCAGGCTCCCGTACGCGTCTGGCGGGATAATGATGCGCACCAAACCCTCTCGAGCGTTCGGCTGGAGATCTTCCCTCACGACCGTGCCGTGCAAGCCTGGGAGAATCCGCTTGAGCAATTCTTGCGCTTCTTCAGGTCGAGCACTCACGACGGTGAGATTGTCCGCTCCCAATCGATCGGCCACCGTGGGCATCAGATTCTGTGCGCTCTTTGCACCGCTGAATCCGGATTCTGGTGTTGTGAGTGGGAGTCGGGGAAGGTTGGTGGAAGGATTGGAAAGGGAGGGGTAAGAGGCTGTGGCCAAGGCTCCGTCTCCGCTCACGGCGGCGATCGTTGCACGACCGGTCGCCGGCGCGGACGGCTTGGCCGCCTCCTTCGCAGTCGCGACCGGGGTCGAAATCAGCGTCCCCGCCTGGTGCGCGACTTCCACGGGCGGCTGCTTATAAAGCGAATAGCCTATGAGAACGATACAGAGAAGTGCTGCCACACCCGCGGGCAGCGGCATGCGAGGCGCGGTTATAGTGAGGTATTTGAGAAAGTCCAGCCATGAACGAGAAGAAACGGCATCAAGCCGCCGATCCAATTGGACCATGAAATCTCGGGGAGGCGAGACCCTTTCCAGACCGGCAAGTGCCTTGACCGCGGTGGAATACCACTGGAATTCCTCCCGACAGCACCTGCACTCATTCATATGGTCATAACAACGTGATCTGGTCTCCGAATCTACATTACCCTCATGAAGCTCCAAAAACATACCGGAAATTTGATCGCATTCACTCATGACAGAACCTTCTTCAGTTTCTCTTTCACAACCATTCTCGCCCTATGCAGGCGAGATTTGGTAGTTCCTTCCGGGAGATCGAGCATCCGCGCAATCTCTTCGTAAGAAAAACCTTCGATGTCTCTTAGAATGACAATCTCCTTGTGATCAGGTTCCAGGTCATCGATGGCTTCTTGGACGATTCTTTGTATCTCCTTGCCTGCAAGCAGGTCTTCGGGGTTCGAGCTTGTGTCGGGAAGCTCCCTTGGCAGTCCTTCCCGATCCTCGTCCCCGTCAATGGGACCCTTATTAGCGAAGTACCCTCTCCGCTTGAGGTACTTAAACCGGTTCTTTCCTCTGTTCGTCGCAATCTGAAAGAGCCAGGTGGAGAATTTCGACTCTCCCCGAAACCTCTTCAGATTCTGATACGCCGCGGTGAAAATATCCTGAGCCAGATCGTTGGCCTCTTCCTGGTCCCCAACGAACCGGTAGGCCAAGTTATAGATTCTTCTGTAGTATTTTTCAACAAGGATGTTGAAGGCATCTCTGTTGCCCTGCACACAGTCCTTGACCACCTCACTGTCCTCGTCCTCTTCCGGTCTATAGGTTGAGGCGAGCACCAGCAGGTTTACCAAAATTAGACACAGACCGCCAAGAATTGTTTCAGGGAAGGCGAGCACTGGACACAATTCTGCTCCGTAGGTGATCCGTAAGAAAATAGATAAAGAGGCGGGCACAAGTCAAGGGCTAAGCGAGAGGTGCGGTTGAGTGCTGTGACGCGAAAGTGCTCTGCGCCAGCAGGAGCCTTGCTTATTACCAACTGGCGGATCGGGCAGCGAAACCGACGCGCTCCTCAACAAAAGAAAAGAATCGTGTTTTTCCGGCCCTGATAAGCCAAACCGCTTGACAAATACTCATTTATTGTTTAGTTTTGATATGTTAGGAAATTTTCCGGTCAAGGATGCCTACTGACCTAATAAATTCTGTAGATTATTCTGCTTTTGTGAAGTAAGAGCTTCGCCGCGACCGACAACTTGCGCGGCGCGCTCCGGAGTCAATCCATTGCTTTCCAAGATCTTGCTTACCATTCTCGCCACCTCGCTCCTGCTGGCAGGCAGCGCTTTCGCCTTCCAACCGGTTCAGTCGCAGAGCTCAGTGAGCGATATGATCGGCAATGTCGGCAAGAGGGGCGGCGTTCTCCTCGCGCCGAACGCGCGGCCGGCAACCAGTGACGCTCAGACTCGCCCTCGCGTGATACAGACCGTGGCGCCCCCCCCGACGCGCGCTGCTCGGCCCGCTTTGCCCCCCTGGATAGACCAACCAAAGAGTCTGGCCGTAGGTCCAAGGAGGAGCTCTGAAAAGCCCGAGACCGGAAGGGTCGCCTCGCTTTCGCACGCTCCTTCTCCAGTGCAGTCCAATGGTGGGCCTCGTGCTGTGCCGGGTGGGATCGACAAGCTCCTGGGCGCGCCTCTGCCGATCGCCGAGGTGAGGGGCAAGGGTCACGAGGAGCCGTCGATTCAGGCCAAGGCGCTCCTGTGCATGGACTGTTCGTCCAACAGAGTGCTCCTGGCCAGGAATGACAAGGAACCGCTCCCCATCGCCAGCATCACCAAGCTTATGAGCGCCATGACGGTTCTTGACGCGATGAGCCTTGATCAGGTGGTGGAGACCCCAAAAGACATCACGGAAGTGGAGCCCAAGAAGGTGGGCATTCAGCCGGGCGACCGCTTCACGGTGAGAGATCTGCTCCACGGAATGCTTATCGTGTCTGGGAATGATTGCGCGGAGGTTCTGGCGCGCGCGTACCCTCACGGGGGTCGGAACGGCTTCATTCAGGCCATGAACAAGAAAGCGGCGAAGTTAGGCGCGAGACAGAGCGCGTTCTTTACACCCAGTGGACTGGACATGCGCGTAACTCTGGGCAGAAAAGACGGCAAGATCCTGGAGAGTAAGCACCTGAATGCAGCTTCAGCAGAAGAAGTGGCTCTTATCGCGAAACACGCATTCGAGTATTCCGCAATCCGCCAGATTGTGGGCACAAAGACCTACGCGATGAAGACCGTGAATCAAAAGCCCAGGACTTATCGGCTCAAATCCAACGACCGACTCCTCTTTGAGCCTGTTCCGCTGGCAGGCGCCAAAACCGGATTCACCAACAAGGCTGGGAAATGCATTGTGGCTCTGTTCAATGACAAGGCCAAAGATTACCTGGTCGTGGTCCTGAACTCGCCACAACACTTCAAAGCGGCAGAAAAGCTCTACCGCTGGGCCACTGGCGCCTTCTAGCCGGAGCTTCTTTTTGCCCGGAGCTCCCCTTCAGTTCCACAGAAGCCAACAATCAGCCGGCTCTAAACAATCCGCTTGACATGCATATCCCCCCTTCTTAACATGGTGCTAGGCATCTAAAGATGGCAGGGGTTGCATCTTCTTCTCTCGATTCTGACGTGGTCCACTCATAGGAATTCCATTCAGCGGCTGTGCACACGGCCTGCTAAGGCAATGGTGCCAAGGGACATTCCCGTGAATTCGGCCCTAATTCCTTCCCGCGACCGATCTGGGTTCCCGCTACTATTTCGCGTTTCGTCGGATTCGCGCTCACACTATCATTTCACGAGTATCGCGGGTTCTGAGCAGGGGATCAGTACT
This sequence comes from Thermodesulfobacteriota bacterium, assembly GCA_049323095.1. Taxonomy (GTDB): domain Bacteria; phylum Desulfobacterota; class Desulfomonilia; order Desulfomonilales; family Desulfomonilaceae; genus VGSG01. The sequence goes on along the minus strand of JBMOME010000052.1, from coordinate 10,318 downwards.
TAGGTTTGTGCTTGACCTGTGTCGTTCGGCTTCCGAAACGCACGGGAGTCGTTTGCTTTTTCGTGAGGCTCTGACACGGGGCACCGCAATTGGCTCATTTCATGCTCTAGCGTGTTGAAATCAATGTTGCCGAGGTTCACCCTTCCTTCCTCGCCGTGACAGAGGAAGCGGTGGCTTTGTACGCCGAGCTGGGTAGCCAGACAGCGTAGCTCCAACTACTAGGGGGAAAAGAATGTCGCTCACATGGAATAAGAAGAGGCTCGGAGTCGGCTCGAGAAAACCTACAAAGTTCCTGTGGACGATACTATTGCTGTCCGCGTTTAGCCTTGCGGTACCTGATATGCTGCTCGCTCACGGGCCGAAAGGTGGCGCTCCAGCCCGCGGACCGAGAGGCGGCGGAGGAGGTGGAGGTGGGTTCGGTATCGGTATTGGGATCATGATCGGACCACGAATGCCCGTGGAGGACAAAGGCCCTGACTTCGACAAAATAGAAAGAGATCTGATGGAAAAGGCGGGCGAGGATTCTGACACACCGAAGAAAGTGAAGAGTGCTTCGACACAAGCGCCGCCTCCCGTCGCCACCGGAAAGCTCACCCAACCGCGTATTCCCTACCTTTTGGAGCTCGCAATCGACATCGACAGGACCGTTTTGGAAATGGCTCGCAATGAACCGGCCAGGGCGGTGCAGTTCTATAGGAACGCGGTGGCACAGGCGAAGAAGCGGGGGGATTTGCAAGCAGAGAGATATGCCGCACAGAATCTTGGGCATGTGCTCTACCTAACGGGCCGCTTTGAAAGAGCCCGACAGAGCTACGAGCAAGCGTCATCCATCAGCCGCCATCTCACAGACACTTTGGAACAAGGGATTGCGCTGAGAAATATCGCCGCGGCCCTGACTGCTGCTGGAGAATACGATCAAGGGGAAGCCCACAACGGGGAGGCTCTCACGATATTCATGCGGGCAAGCAACTCCAGAGGAGCCCGCATGGTGCTAAATAATCAAGGTGTACTGCAAAAGAACCGCGGGCGATATGACGCTGCCATGGAAACGTTCGAACGATCCCTGGCGCTCGACAAGGAGCAAGATCGGCTTCGGGCTCTAACCGTCGCTAACATAGCCAAACTAAACGAGAGCTGGGGAGACTTCAGAAAAGCAATTGACGGCTTCAGCCAGGTTCTCGAATTGGCAAGGAGCGCAGGAGATCCCAGGGAGGAAGGCGACACACTTCTGAATATCGCTCGAACCGAAGCGGAGTGGGGCAGGTACGACCAGGCACTTGAGTCAGGTCAGAAGGCCCTGGAAGTATTGTCAAGGAGCGGTCTGGCCACTGACGGAGCGAAGAAAGCAATCGGAGACGTCTATCTCGATATGGGTAAGCTCGCAGAGGCCGAACCGTACGTGAAGGAATCGGAATATGACTCCTCTCTGGGACGCTTCTATCTTCTGAAATCCCAGTTGGATCAGGCCAAGCGGCATTACGAGATGCTCTTAGGCGCGAGCCATAAAGAAGCCAACCTGGATGAGCAGTTTACAGCTCACACGGGGCTCGGGAAAGTATTTGAGGCAACGAAGGACTATCGCCAAGCTCAGAAGCATTACTCGAAAGCTGTCGATATTACGGAAGAGATACGATCGTCGCTGCTCCTTTCTGAACGGAAGAACTTCTTCAGCCGCAAAGTTAACGGCTTTGCCCGTTATGAGCCGGCGAAGGGGCTCATTCGAGTAACTCTGAAACAGAATAAGCCTCAAGAGAGCATTTTCCCCAGCGAAAGCGTCAGGGCGCGAGAGTTTGCGGACCTCCTCTCACAGCGGGCCGAAGGAGTTTATTTCAACGTACCACCGGAGACCCTGCAGAAGGAAGCGGAGATAAACAACAAGCTTGCTTCAATCAAGACAGCCGCGCCCATTGTCTCCAAGTCCGTAGACCCCGAACGCTTCTCTGAGATTTCCAAGCAACTCAGCGGCCTCGAAACAGCAAAGAAATCCTTTGTGCAAGCGCTTTGGAAAGACCATGAGGATTACGCGTCCGTAAAATACCCGAAGCCCGTGCAGCTCAAGGACGCCTCGCTTGGCGTTGACGAATATGCCATCGTCTTTGACGTGCTGGGCGAAGGCTTGGCAGTCAAGCTTCTCAAAGGGAAGAAGATCCTGGATGCGGCATTCATCGAATGGCAAGTGCCTCTACTGGAAGCGGACATAGCTAAATTTCGTAACAGTTTCGAGGAGGTAGATTTCCGTGCCTTCGACCCTAATCTTGCGTTGTCGCTTTATCAGAAGCTCTTGGACAAGGCGCTTCGACAGGTTCCTGCGGGAAGCCAGGTCTGCATTATACCGGACGGTGTGCTGGCCCTATTACCTTTTGAGGCTCTGGTCACAGGAGGTTCGGTCGCGTGGAATCAACGTGAATGGGGCGACGAACCTCAGGGTCTGACCTATGTGGGCGACATTTATACCCTGACCTATTATCAGTCTTTGACCGCGATGGCGCTGGTAAGGAACCTCAAGAAAAAACAGCTGCCAGGCGAACGAGTTTTGGTGGTGGCTGATCCTGTCTTTGAGATGCAGGACGCACGGGCTCAGACCGATCACACCCGGATTGAGATGGCCGCGACAGGAAAGAAAGCGCGGACCTTCACCCTCATGGCCGCGATCGAAGAAGAGAGCGGCGGTCATTTCAAACTGAACAGACTTAACCGCACTGCCGACTTAGCGAAGGGCCTAGAGTCCTTGTACGGGCAATCTTGCGACACTTACACTGGTTTTGAGGCCAGCAAAGCAGTTTTCCTATCGAAGATCGCCCCATTTCTGGATCGTTACAAGTCCGTGGTTTTTGCGACCCACGGATTCGCGGCCAATCAGATCCCGGGCATCATGGAGCCGGTCCTGTGTCTCACCATGGTCCCTCCCGGCACGGATGGATACCTGACGATCAGCGAAGTCGCGGGTCTCAAGATGAACGTTGACGTAGCGGCTCTCACTGCATGTCAGACAGGAACCGGCGTAAGACTGGCCGGAGAGGGAGTGATGAGTATGGGACGAGCCTTCCAGTGCGCTGGGGCTAGGTCTGTACTGATGAGCCTTTGGTCTGTAGCGGAGAGCACGTCGGTTCTTATGACAGAGGAGTTTTTCAAACAGCTGAGGAACGGCAAAGGTAAGAGAGAGGCGTGGACCAGCGCCCGAGTTGAAGCGCGCAGACAAGGATTCGATCATCCGTTTTTCTGGGGAGCTTTCATTTTGGTTGGCGAAGCCGACTAGAGGGTCTGATAGCCTGGACTAGCATTTCTTCGGGGGGACGATCACAACGGCTCGGGTCTATGCAAAGTTCTGGCGAATTCTAGGTCTCACGTGCGCTGCATTGCTCGTCACCGTAACCTTGGCGCTGGGAGACAATTGTGCAAAGGCGAGGGAAATCTATGCAGGCGGCATATAACAGTTGCCTAAATTTCTGTCCCAATGGCACAAGTTTTTTGGTTTTGGTCTTTGCGGTCGACGACCCAGTTCAGTGCCTAACAGAGAGCCTCAACCAGTTGTTCGCGACTCTTTGCGATAAGATCTGAAAACCATTCGCCTTTCATATTCAGCCACAACCGCTCGATTGGGTTGAGATCTGGGGAGTAAGGGGGAAGAAATCCAGAATTTGCAGAATGAACTAAATCCGCCTACTCCACGTATGCCGGACGATTAGGAAGGGGAGCCTCCGGTGTCCAGGAATCCGCAGAGGAACTAGGGACTTAGTCGCCTGGATTCCTGTGGCCGCCTCAATTACTTCAAGAATTGAAGCCCCAAGAGCTCTTAGGCTCTCAATACGCGCTAGGCCTCTTCGATCATCTTACGGAAGCGGTCGAAGAGGTAGCGGGAGTCGTGTGGGCCTGGGGAAGCTTCGGGGTGGTACTGGATGGAAAAAACGGGGTATTTCTTGTGCTTGAGTCCTTCGTTGGTCTGGTCATTGAGATTGATATGGGTCACCTCGCACTCAGACTTCACGCTTTCCGGATCCACCGCGAAATTGTGATTCTGCGACGTTATTTCTACCTGGCCTGTGTCGAGTCGTCGAACCGGGTGGTTGGCACCGTGATGACCGAAATTGAGTCGGTACGTTCTGCCGCCCAGGGCAAGACCGAGTATCTGATGGCCCAGGCAAATGCCGAGTATCGGCTTCTTTCCAATGAGGTTTCTCACGTTTTCGATGAGGTACGGCACTCCTTCCGGGTCACCGGGCCCGTTAGAAAGGAATATGCCGTCCGGGCCCCACGCGAGAACGTCTTCACTGGACGCGGACGCGGGAAACACGCGTACGGCCGCGCCCGCATCAACGAGCAGGCGAAGGATGTTCTGCTTAATGCCACCATCATACGCGGCTACGCGAAAAAGGCCTTCCGATTTCTTGGGCTGCCCGTTCCACTGCCAGGAACCTTCCTCCCAGTCGTAAGGCTCGGAACAGGTTACCTCCTTGACCAGGTCACAGCCGTCGAACTCGGGGTATTCTTTCACCTTGTTGAGTAATCGTGCTTCGTCATGATCCAGTGTAGAGATGATCCCCTTTTTTGCGCCGGTATCTCTCAGGTTAAGGGTGAGTTTTCTCGTGTCGATGCCTTGGATCCCAGTGATGTGGTGTTTTTTCAGATATGATTCCAGGTCAAGATTTTGGCGCCAGTTGCTCGGATGCGGGCAGTATTCCTTGACGATGAAGCCGGCTAGGTAGGGCTCCACGGATTCGTTGTCCTCGAAGTTAATACCGGTATTGCCGATATGAGGATAGGTCATGGTCACGATCTGCCCACGATAGGACGGGTCGGTGAGGATTTCCTGATAGCCGGTGATCCCCGTGTGGAAAACCACCTGGCCGATCACTTCGCCTTCCGCGCCGAAAGAGGTCCCTCGAAAGACCGTGCCATCCACAAGAACGAGAGTTGCTTTCATCAAACTTCCCTGGCGAATTCCTGAAGTCGCTGCATCCCCTGATCGATACGCTCGTCCGGGGCTGTCATCGAGATTCTGAAGTAACGCTCTCCAGCGGGACCGTACCCAACTCCGGGCGTCACCACGAGGCCCTTCTTTTCCAGCAAATCCGCGCAAAAAGTGACCGACGAATCGTAATTCTCCGGCACTCTAACCCAGAAGTAATAGCTCGCCAGAGGTAGCTGGAACATGAACCCTGATGCCCGGAGCGCGGCTGCTATCCGGTCCCTGCGATCCTTGAATAGCTTAGTCCTTTCACGGTTGAATGCCAAGACCTGGGGATGACTCAATGCACGAGCCGCGGCCCTTTGAATTGCCATGAACACGCCTGAATCGAAGTTCGATTTCAGGGTGAGAAAAGCATCAATCAGATGAGCCGCGCCAACCACAAATCCGACGCGCCACCCGGTCATATTGAACGTCTTGGAAAAAGAATGGATCTCGATGGCCGTCTCTTTGGCCCCCCGTATTTGCATGATGCTGATGGGCCGGACTGATTCCTCGAAGTAGACTTCTGAATATGCGTTGTCCGCGAGGATAACCAGATCGTACTTCCTGGCAAAGGCCACGAGCCTTTCAAAGAAGGATTCATCCGCAACTGCGGAGGTGGGATTGTTCGGATAATTAACGAAGATAATCTTGGCCTTATAAGCCAATTCCGGGTCAACAGCGTCAAGGTCCGGCAAGAAATTGCGTTCTTCCAGAAGCGGAATGCGCGCGACTTCCGCGCCCGCGAATCCGATGGCAGCCTGATACACTGGATATCCGGGGTCTGTGATGATGCCGCAATCGCCCGGGTCCAGGAAGACCATGGGCAGATGGGAAACAGCGTCCTTGCTCCCGATACTTGCCATGATCTCTTTCGCTGGATCCGGTCGGACTCCGAATCGTTGCTCGAACCAATCCGCCACCATCCGACAGAAATCAGGTTCGCCCTTGTAACTGGGGTAAGTATGATTTCGTGGGTCGTGTATCTCTTCTTCCATGAGTTCAAGGACGAAGTCAGGCGTGGGACGATCCGGATCCCCGATACCAAGGGACACGACGTCAATGCCCTTCTGTTCTACGGCTTTGCGCTTTTCGTCGATCAGGTGGAAGAGGTAAGGGGGCGTATCGATCACGCGCCGCGAAAATTTCATGAACATCCTCCGATTACAAAATGCAGAAGTCGTCTCAAGATATATGGCCGTCTGAGGAAATGCCCGGAGAGACCCGGCAAGGAAGTCCTCCCGGGCTAACCTTCCCCAAAATCTCGACTTGTGCAACCACTTTTACGGTTTTAGGCCGATGGAGGGTTGCGCCAGGAGCGCGCCCTGAAAGCATTCGGGTTGAGGCTGGAAGTCCTTCTCAATCATAGCGTAGGCGCTATGATTGTGGATCGATTCCATGTTTTCGGCTTCTATCCTGTACCACGTGAAGTTATCTTTTTCGTTCAGACGAGACACGGCTGCGCGAACCACGTCTTCCACGAACATAGGATTCTCGTACGCGCGCTCGGTCACGAACTTCTCGTCAGGTCGTTTGAGCAGCGAATAAATCTCGGAACTGACCGAGGCTTCCACCATTTCGATGATCTCTTCGATCCAAAAGAACTTACGGAAGCGCAACTGAACCCGCACCAAACCTCTCTGATTGTGCGCGCCGTGGTCCGATATCTCTTTGGAGCACGGGCACACCGTAGTGACCGGCACCTCCACGCCCGCAATAAGATCGAAGCGCTCCGCCAAAGTACCTCGCATGAAACACGTATACGACATGAGGCTTGAAGTCTTAGTGACGGGAGCCTCTTTCTCTATAAAGTAAGGAAATTCCACGTTCATATGCGCGCTTTTGGCACTGAGCTTGGTCTTGATCTTTTCCAAGATCTCCTGGAACTTCTGGATAGAGATCTCATCGCGATACTCGTTGAGCACCTCGATGAATCTACTCATGTGCGTGCCCTTGAAGTCATGCGGGAGATTCACAAAGAGATCGAAGACCCCCACCGTATGCTGGAGTTGCCTGCGTCGATCCCGCACGGAAATCGGGTAGCGCACACCCCTGACCCCAACCTTGTCTATGGGAATGTTGCGCTCGTCACGCAGGCTCTGCACATCAAGTATGGATCTGTGGAAATTCACGGTGGCTCTCCGTCAGTCTTTCCTAATTATATGTTACGCCCCATCTCTGATAAATGCAGCCCGAGACGTGTCCGATTCCCAGACCGAGACTGAGTGCAATAAGCTGCCCTGGTTACCAAGGCTACGGGCAATTTCCTCAAAAATAAAGGCTGCGATATTTTCTGCCGAGGGCTCGATGCGGTCAAAGGGCTCCAGATCGTTCAAGAAGGAATGGTCGAGTCTCTCCAGTACCGTACCCGCAGCTTTCTTCAATTCCACGAAATCAATGACCATGCCCCCAGGGGGGAGCTGTTTCGCTCTAGCCACGATCATTACGCGGTAATTATGGCCATGAAGTCTCTCGCATTTTCCCTTGTACTCACGCAGGCGATGGGCTGCTGAGAAGCCTGCTGTAACTTCTACCTCGTACATGCTAAAATCCTTAAAAAAGAGGTCGGCGTCTTCTTAATAGAGAACATTAACGAATACATCAAACCTGGCGATACTGTCGGCGAAAACAGGAAAAAGAGATTGACAACCCGGGCCTCCGAGACTATACCCATCGCCAATGTCCCGGAATTGAGCCCTTACGACCAACTCCTCCGGGAACAGCATCGAGGAGCCTGCGGATGACGCTTATCCGGATTGCCGTTCTCGTCACAATATCATATTTTACTGCATTGGTGTTACTCGATCCTCCGTTGTGCTCCGCGCGTGATGCCACACTTAGGCGAGCTGCAACCGGCTCGGACGCCTCACCGATTAATCGTTATCAGCAGCAAGGCCAGCCTGAATCCAAAGGGACGCGCATCGGCTTCTCACCCATGCCCTATCAGCCGGAACCCGCGGGCGACGTCCAAGATCACCGAACCCTGGGTCGCGCGGGATTACCCGATATTCGGAATCTGGTCAAACTGGTAAACCGGTCCGTGGTTTCCATCCGAATGCTCGATCCGGGGTCATCTTGGTCTCTGGGCAATTTGCGCGAGCAGGGAGAGCGGGCCATGGGGTACGGGTCGGGTTTTGTGGTCTCGCCCGTGGGCCACATATTGACTAACGAGCATGTGCTACGCAACGGCACGCGCATAGAAGTGGAACTCCTGGACGGTCGCAAGTTCGATGGTAAAATTCTTTTTAAGGACGGCAAGAACGACCTGGCGCTCGTAAAGATAGAAATCCCGGACAAACTGGTCCCAGTGAAGATGGGGGATTCGGAAGTCGTCGAGTTGGGCGATTGGGTGGTGGGCATCGGCAATCCGTACGGTATCGGCCAGTCGCTCATGATGGGGATCGTCAGCGCGAAGAAACGTGTCATCCCAGGCGCGGGGTATCCTCCTCTCATTCAGATAGACGCGGCCATGAATCTGGGTAATTCCGGCGGCCCGTTGTTCAACCTGGAGGGTGAGGTCATCGGCGTTAATACGATCCTGCTGTGGAAGAGCCAAGGAATTGGCTTTGCTACCCCCATCAACGTGGCAAAGGGTTTCCTTTCCAGAGCAGGGTTTCCGCGTGTCAAGTCCGCATCAGCGCCGGCCGCGGGGCCTCTCGGGCCTGCCGAAAACGGACCTCGGTCTCTGGGAGAACCGTTTAATCCTTTGGCTCCACCCTGGAAATCCGGGCACTAGATTCCTATAATCCCGTCAGAACTTATTGAGAAATTAGAGAAGAGGTTCCCATGGCGTCCAAGGAATCGAAAACTACCCGATTGCTCAAAGAGAAACTCATCCTCGAAACTCCCCGCGTCTGGGACAAGCTGAATGCCAAAGAGCGCTCCGCGGTCTTCAAGTATGCAGAGGAATACCGCCGATTTCTCGATCGAGCCCGCACCGAGCGCCGCGCCGCGGCCTATTTTGTCGAGACCGCTACCAAGCAGGGGTTCGCGGAGTTAGGGGACAGGAAGCCTCGTGCAAACGGCTTTTATCAATTGGTTCGAGGAAAGTCACTGGCAATGGCCGTTGTGGGTAAGCGACCCATGACCGACGGCATCCGGCTCATCGCGTCCCATACTGATTGCCCTCGTCTCGACCTGAAACCCAACCCGCTTTACGAAGACACCGATCTGGCGCTCCTGAAGACCCACTATTATGGCGGCATAAAGAAGTACCAGTGGGTGGCCCGCTCTCTTGCCCTGGTCGGAACCGTAATTCTGGCAAACGGCGATCGAGTAGACGTGGAAATCGGCCTTGCCCCTAGCGATCCCATACTCACCATCACCGATCTTCTGCCGCATTTGGGCAAAAAGCAGATGGAGAAGAAGGCCAACGAATTCATACCTGCGGAGAATCTCAACCTGATCGCAGGCGAACTCCCGTACTCGGACAAGGACACGGACCAGAGGGTCAAGCTGGCAATCATGGAGCTTCTCAACAAAAAGTACAAGCTCACGGAAGAGGATTTCACGACCGCGGAACTCCAGGTCGTGCCTGCCGAGCCGGCTCGAGATGCGGGCCTGGATCGAAGCATGATCGCCGCGTACGGACAGGACGACCGAATCTGTGCCTACACGTCGTTTACCGCGCTCATAGAGACGAAAAGACCCACTCATACCGCGGTCGCGATCTTCTATGACAAGGAAGAAATCGGCAGCGAAGGAAACACCGGCGCACAATCACGCTTCCTTGAGATGTTTCTGATGGATCTCATGAAGCAATCGGGCATCGAGCCGAGCTTCCACAACCTCAACCGCGTGTTCGCCAACGCGAAGGCCCTCTCTGCTGATGTGAATGCAGCCCTGGATCCCACCTATCCCGATGTCTTTGAAAAACGAAATGCGTGCAAGCTGGGTTCTGGGGTGACCATGGAGAAATACTCGGGCCACGGCGGCAAGTACATGACTTCCGACGCGAACGCGGAATATGCCGCGTGGGTACGACGACTGTTCAACGAGCAGGGAATCGTCTGGCAGACGGGCGGTCAAGGGAAGGTGGATGAGGGAGGAGGCGGCACCGTGGCAAAGTTCCTGGCTAAGATGGGCATGGATGTTATCGACATGGGGCCGCCATTGCTCAGCATGCATTCGCCACTCGAACTGGCTGCAAAAGATGACCTGTGGATGTGCCACCGCGCGTTCACAGCCTTCTTCGCCAGCTAGGAACGATTGTAAGAGGAAAGAATTCTTGAAGAAGTGGCCGGGGAGGCCCTTTTTGCAAATGGATTATTCATTCAACTCCGCTGAAGCCCCAAATGGGCGATTGAGAGTAGCCCGGCAATTCATTGCCGGGTGACTGATGAGCATAAATTCACCTCTTCGTCCCCAGGT
>JBMOME010000051.1:0-20849 GCA_049323095.1 Thermodesulfobacteriota bacterium | reverse complement strand
TTGGCCGTAGTAAAGCTGCTCTCTGTAGAAATCAGCCGTCGGAACCGTTTCAATAGTCGCTTGCAAGAATCCGTAATATCTTCCGGCGTTGTCGAACATGGTGAAGCGTCGCTGTAACGGGTCCCATCGGGCGAACCCAACAGGCTTGTTGGTCTTAATCTTCACGATGTCGAACACGTCCTCGTAATTCATTTTTCGAGTCAGCCTCCATTGGCCGCTTTCCAACTCCTGAAACCGCGTGTCCACGGTGAACGCGTGAACTGTCGTGACTTGATTTGAAAAGAAGAGGACGGCCATCATGAAGATCAGAAACAATGTGCGCAGCATTTCTCGGAGCTCCCTTTGATGCACCAGCTCACCTCAAAAGCGCCGTACAATGGGTTAATTATACCAACAATCCTGGCAAGTTGCCACACCGCGTTTGCTTGTGGGGCTGATCTCAGCTTCAGAACAACTATTTCGTTGCAATAGCCTACTCGCAACCATATGGTGATGTGTTAAGACGTGGATCGAGTCTCGTGTGCTTACGAGCCGAAACGCCGGTGTATGGGCTGAACTGTCCTGCGGCAGCCAATGATGAATCTTCGGGGCCTATTCATATCAATCCACCCGCGAGCGGACCGATCCGCTTACACTCATCGGTTGACCAAGCTCGCCCAGTGCCTTGAAGAAAGAGGCATAGGATACGATTTCCTGTGTATGGAAGACACTCCTTACTTACAGAAGAGCTCCACTGCTTCGCTCTTCTTCCTCCGGCACTGCGGAAAACTCAGACGATACGACTTCATTCACTGCGGCGACGCGGAAGCCGGGCAAGCCCTCTTCTGGTGCCGACACTTTGTGAACGCACCCATAATCCTTGATATTCACGGCGACGTAATCGCGCAGTCTGCGCTAGCGGAGGAAGTCCGCACCAGCGGGAAGCGTTCCGTCGCATCACCTCTCGTGAGGCTTTTCTACTGGATGGCCGTGAGATCCGCGGATCATTTCCTCACCGTTTCCTCTCTCCAAACAGAGGAACTGATCAAGGAAGGCATTGCCAAAGACCGAATCACCCTCGTGAGAAACGGTGTCGATCTCAACTTATTCCGCGATACGCCCGTCCCTGGAGAGGTTCCTGTTCGATTTGCATACGCAGGTGGTTTCCAGATGTGGCAGGGGATCGACTATCTTATCGAAGCCTTCGCGCGGATAGACGACTCGTTGGCCAGGCTGCTCATGGTTGGCTTCCAAGCGGAAGACAGCAACCTGAAGCGAGAGTTGCTCGACCGTTTCGGCCCGGCGGTGGAGTTGACCGATAAAGTGGACCGGAAGAGGCTGATCGACATCCTCCGATCCGCTACTGTGCTCGTGATCCCACGCAAAGCTCATCGAGCCATCAAACACGCGTTCCCAACGAAGTTCGCGGAATATGCCGCTCTTGGCCGCCCTATTCTCGTCAATGACGTGGATGAGACCGCTGAATTCGTCGGGAAGTACGAGTGCGGCTTCGTCGCTCAACCATCTCCGGAGGGCATGGCCCAAGCCATGATGCAAGCCGCGGCCACTCCTGCGGAAACTCTTCAGGAAATGGGCAATCGAGCGCGACGCATGGCTGAAGAGTGCTTTTCCTGGAACCGAATCGGCGATGTGTACTCAGACGCAGTGCAATCCCTGGTGGCCCGGACTCGCAAGCGGAATGCCTGAGATTTGGTCAACGGTAGATGAGCAGCAGGAAGACCGAACAGATGATTAGACTGATGATAGTGATTGGGGTTCCATGCTTCACAAAATCGAAAAACGAGATGTGATGGCCTGATCTTTCTGCAATCCCAATTGTTATCACATTCGCCGAAGCCCCGATGATCGTGGCATTGCCTCCGAAACAGGCTCCCAGAGCAAGCGCCCACCAGAGCACGTGAGTCTCGGCCGCCCCAGGTATGGTCTTTGAGAGGAGCGCCACCACGGGGAGCATGGTGGCCGTAAAAGGGATATTGTCCACGATTGCAGAGAGGACAGCCGCAGACCAGAGGATCATGAGGATCGCCAAAACTAAGTTGCCGTGACACACTTTCATGATCCACTCGGCAATGAACTGGAGTATGCCTGTCTCTTCCGCCGCACCCACAATAATAAAGAGCATGATAAAGAAAATCAGCGACGACCATTCAATATCGTTTTCAACAACCTCCTGAATATCCGCCTTGTTCAAGACAAGGATTAGTGCCGCGCCAAGAAGTGCCGCTACACTCACTGCCATGTGGAAGAATCCGTGGAGAACGAAGAGAAGGACCACGCCGATAAGAATCGTGCCTCCCACATAAAGCACCCGGGGCTGGGTTATCTGATACTTCTCTTGCAGGAACTCAATCATTTCCTGCACATTTTCCACCCGAGCTTCGTGATAGTCTTTTCCATAGTAGAATTTGGTGTACACGATCTGAACCGCGGCTGTGATGAGGACCACCGGTGTCAGGGTAATCACGAAATCATTGAACGTAAGCCCCGCGTACGACCCGATCATGATATTGGGCGGGTCTCCAATCAGTGTGGCAGTGCCGCCAAAGTTTGAAGCCATGATCTCAGGCATGAGAAACGCAAAGGGCGATATGCCAAGAACAAGCGCTATCTCGATAGTGACCGGAGTGAGCAAGAGCATGGTCGTCACGTTGTCCAGGAACGCGCTCAGGATGGCCGTCACGATGCACAGCACCGCGGACAGGAGAAAAATTCTGCCCCCGGTGATCGCGAACGACTTATATGCTAACCACTGGAAGACTCCCGACTCCTTCAGTACGCCCACAATGATCATCATTCCCATGAGGAGGAAAATAACATTCCAGTCGACCGCTCTCATTGATTGTTCAAAGGTTAGTACGGTGTAGGCTGCGTTGAAATGCCCAAAAGTGTGGGTGATGCCGAGGATTGCAGCGGCTCCCAGCATTGCTGCGAGGGTTCGATGCATGAGCTCAAAGGCAATCAGTCCGTAAATCCCCACGAGCACAAGGAGCGCGATCCAGAAAGCAGGACCCTGCACCCTCTGAAGCGTCGTTTCCACTGTAATAGCAAAATCCTGCACGCCTTCTGCGTTGGTTCCTCTGTCTTGAAGCGCTGCCAATGGAAGCGGCTCCGAAGATTTGAAGCCGGGTTTACTAATTTGAACTGCCCATTGGCCGGATCTGATGATGTCGGAAGGAGCAAAAACCCGCCCAATGAAAAGCCCGTTCTGTCCTGTGATCATCACCAGACGCGATGGTTCTTTGTGTCCGGAAGCATCGCTCGGCTGGTACCTTTTGCCATTCAGGTAAGGGACCACGTGAGCATCTGCTACAGGTTTGCCCGTGGTGTCCCGGACCTCGCCCTGGATGAGTAGTATCGCATCGGCTGATAAGTCAGTCCTTGCCAGGCCGTCAGTAACAAGCACGAAAAGCGCGGTGCACACCAGGACAAGCGCGAAGGTGCGCCTCATATTAATTCTCCCCTCATATGAACCAGATATACCTAATTTCCTCCGACAATTTGTTCAAGCCCGCGCCTGGTCGCGGCCCTTTAAGCCTAACGATCAGTGGCAAGCCCTAATATCACACCCTCAAGACTGGATTCCCGCTTCCGCGGGAATGACGGACGAAAGAACTGGGCTGCTTAACTTAACGCCTATGAGCTTTCGCGGGAATGACGAGGAGCAGCCTAAGCCAATCGGACAGGTTTCTCGGCAATCACTATATACTTTGGCTAGCTTGGACGGTCAACTACAAGTGGACAGATCGCGGGCAAAGGCGTGTAGGATGTGGTGACCCCGCGGAACGCGGGGTCACCACATCTGTCGAGGCTTTCCACAACCCGGCCACGCATGGCACTGTCGGACGCGGCACTCCCCGTACCGCGCGAAGACCGCTTCGATTCAAGTAAGACCGCGACCGATGCGGTTCCCCCGGATCACGTCCGGGGTCACCGCATCCTACGGTGTCATCGGGGGGACAGCCGGCCGGCCGCTCGGTCATCCCGAACTGTGTAACGCCTGGATAGGATCGAGATTTGCGGCTTTCCATGACGGATAGATGCCGAAGACGAGTCCGATGATTACGGAAAAGGCAAGCGAGAGCAGCACGTATCCCGGAGCAAGCAGTATTGGCATACCGGAAAAGATCTTGACCATTTCGGAGCCCGCGATACCGACAATCACTCCGAGAAGACCTCCCACGATCCCCAAGAACGCGGATTCAACGAGAAATTGAGTGAGTATGTCCTTCTTTCTCGCGCCCACGGCCCGCCTGATCCCTATTTCCCCCACCCGTTCCCGTATGGAGAGCAGCATCACCCCCAGTATCCCTACGCCGCCTATGAGCAGTGAAACCGCAGCAATACTCGCGATTAGGAGACTGAAGGTCCGCGCGACCGAGACCGCGGCCTCTATAACATCAGCCTGATTCTGGATCGTGAAGTCGTCCGCCTTACCTTCTCGCAAGCGGTGTCGGTCTCTCAAGAGAGCTCGGATCTGCGCTTCGGCTTGGTGCACACTCGAGAAATCGGCAGCCTCTATGAAGATATTGGACAGATACGTGACGTTCACCAGCTTGTTCATTGCGGTGCGCAATGGGATGAATATTTGATCGTCCTCATCTTCGCCGGAAACGTTTCCTTTCGGCACCGTGACTCCAATCACTCGAAAAAGCACTTTGCCGATGCGGAACGACTCGCCCACCGGGTTCTTGCCCAAGAACAGGTTCTGGACCACAGTTGGGCCTATCACGGCTACCTGCGCCATGACTTTGTTGTCGTCATCATCAAAGAAGTGGCCCGATTCCACAGCGATATTGCGCACTTGCTGGATGTCCGGCACCGCTCCTACCACTTTGGTGGAATAGCTGGCACTTTCATGCTTTGCCAGCAACTTTTTCGAGTAAGCGGGCGCCGCGATCTTCACCGCGGGGCATTCCTCAGCCACCGCGGCGGCGTCTTTCACCGTCAAAGTGGTCATGATGCCCAGCGCGCCGATCTGGCCCTTCACCGCTCTGGATTGAGCCGCGCTCACCACCAACAGATTGGTGCCCATAGCCTCAATCTTGCGCTTGACTTCTGTCTCGGCTCCTTTGCCGATTCCCACCATGAGCGTCACCGAAGCGACCCCGATGACGATCGCGAACAGAGCCAAGGCCACCCGCAATCGGTGGGCCGTAAGCGATTTGAGCGCAATACCTATCCCTCGAAAGGGCCTCATTTGCACAGGGAAGTCTACCTCAGAGCTTCAATAGGATTGAGATTGGCTGCAGCCCGCGCTGGTTGTATCCCAGCGGCAAGGCCTACGAGCACTGCGCTGAGCAGAGCCAACGCAATCGGCTGCCACATGGTCGCCATGGGTAGTTTCATGAAGAAGGCCAGCCCCTTCAAGCCCGTCAGACCCAGCGCAGCTCCAATTATTCCGCCGAGCAGCGCAATGGTCACCGCTTCAAAGAGAAACTGTGAGAGTATGTCCCGTTTCGTGGCTCCAACCGCCCGCCGTATTCCAATCTCTCCTTTTCTCTCATTCACCGCGATGAACATGATATTCGCAATAACCACCGCGCCGACGATCAGCGAAATCGCGGAAACCAGCACCAAGAAGAGTGAAAACGTGGTCGACACCTTGGAAGCCAGAGACATCACCTGGGTAGGCGTCACTATCGTGAAATCGTCTTCCACGCCTTGGGGAAGATTGTGTCGTTCCCTGAGGAGAGCCCTTACATCCGCCACCGTTTGATCCATCTTGGAGGGATCCTGGAGAACCACCTTGATCATGAAGAGGTACTCTTGGTTGAATACTCGCTTCTGACCTGTCGAGAGGGGGATCACTACCCTGCTGTCCATGTCAAGACCAGTGGCTGACGTGCCCCGAGCTTCCATGACGCCGATTACTTCGAACGGGTTGTTACCCAGGAGGATCTGCTTTCCGATAGGGTCCTCATCCTCAAACAGGTCCTTTACGACCGTCTTGCCGATGACTACCACGCGCGCCAGGCGGGCCCTGTCTTCTTCTGAGAGGAATCTTCCGGTTTCAGCCGCGGTGTTCCAAACGCCTGACCAGTTAGGATTTGCCGCAATCAGCACAGCATAAGAGCTCTTGTTGCCGTACTTCACAAGGTAATCCCGGCGGTTGATTTGTGGAGAGACCTCTTTGATGTTGGGAACTTCCGATTCCATGGCCTGAGCGTCTTCCACTCTCAGGGTTGTGGGCGTCGGCTGTGGAACGCCGGGTTTTCTTCCCGCTCCCGCCATGATCATGATCTGATCCAGGCCGAACTTCTCTACTTTTTCCATGACCGCGCCTCTGGCCCCGAGCACCGAGGACGCGATGATCGTGAGGGTAGCCACTCCAATGATCACACCCAACATCATGAGAAATGTGCGGGTCTTGTTCTCAGAAACTGCACTCAGTGCTTGACGTGCCATGCGTAACGCCCTCATAGCGCCACCTCCGCCGAAGCCTGAGCTGTCGGCCTATCGCTGGAAATCCTCCCGTCCTTCATCTCGATTATTCTGTCCGACTGGAGCGCAACCTCTCGGTCATGGGTAACCACAATGAGCGTTCGGCCTTCGGAGTGCAATTTCTTGAAGATGCCCATGATCTCGTGGCCGGATTTGCTGTCCAGATTACCGGTAGGTTCGTCGGCCAGGATAATTCTGGGGTCGTTGACCAGAGCCCTCGCAATCGCGACCCTTTGCTGTTGACCACCGGAAAGCTCTCTTGGGAGATGATCCACCCGGTCTCCCAGCCCGACCGCTTCCAGGACCTGGACGGCCTTCGCTTTCATATTGGCGTCAGCCTCACTGTAGATAAGGGGAAGAGTCACATTTTCCCACGCGGTCATCCGAGGGAGGAGATGGAACGATTGGAAGACAAATCCCAGCTTCTTGTTCCTGATGTGGGACAACTCATCGTCGTTCATCTCATGGACCGGAACATTGTCGAGGATGTAAGTCCCAGAGGAAGGCCTATCCAAGCATCCGAGAATATTGAGAAACGTGCTCTTTCCCATTCCTGATGGCGCCATTATGGATACGAATTCGCCCTCATCTATTGTCAGAGAAATGTCCTCAAGAACTCGGACCTCGGAATGATCCTTCTGAAAAACCTTTGCAAGGTTCCTGACTTCGATCATCATGTGCCTCCGCGAGCAGTCTACTTTCGGGCAAGCGCCCCTACGACCACGGATTCTCCTTCCCGCAGTCCGTCGAGAATCTCCGTGTACGAGGTATCTTTCCAGCCGGTACCTACCGGGCGTCTTTGCGGCACACCGCCCTCGATCACGTGTACGTATTTACTGTTTCCTTCACGCTGCACCGCTTTGTTTGGGACGGTCAAAACCCCTTTTCGTTGATCCAGGAATATCAGGACGTTGGCGGTCATATCCGGCTTGAGCTTTTCCTCCCGGTTATCCACGCTTACGGTCGTAATGTAGTACACCACGTTGTCTTGTATGGTGGCTGACGGATAGATCGACGTGACCGTGCCTTTGAATTCGGTTCCCGGGTACGATGCAACCGTGAAGATTGCCTCTTGGCCTACCCTGACCCTGCCGATGTCGTTCTCATCGACGTAGGCCCGCACCTCGAGCCGCTCCAGGTCGATGATCTTGATGAAGGTAGGCGCATTGAGACCCGTGGTGACCGTCTCGCCCTGAATCGTGGCGACCTCTGCCACTGTGCCCTTGATAGGAGCAGAGATGTTGGCGTAGGAGAGCTGCGTTCTGGCATGATCGAGTTCGGCTTCTGCCTTCTTCACTCTGGCCTTGGACATTTCTCTCAAGAAATGCGTCTGGTCGAACTTCTGGTCTGAAATGGACTTCGTTTCCACAAGTTGCTTGTCACGGACGTAGTCTCTATCCAAACGCTCCAGTTCGGCTCTGTTTTCGTCGAGGATAGCCTCTTGCAGCTTCACTTTCGCAACCAAGTCATCCTGCTCCAGTCGGGCTATGACCTGCGCATTAGCAACGCGATCACCCACATTTATCGGCAGCTCAACGACTTTCCCGGGCAAGCGGGATCCGACCTTCACTTCCGCGCCTACTTGCGGTTTGACCACGCCAGTGGCCTGAACGGTGGCGCCCAGGTCTCTTCGGACCACTTTGGAAGTTGGATACTCCACACGAGCCTTCCCAGGGAATACACTCCCCATTGAGTATATTCCCACTGAGGCAACTCCTGCGATGACGCACAGCACGATGATGATATGTTTGCTCTTTCCTAGTTTCATGATGGTTTCCGGCTGAATAACTTGATTTTAGGCCTGAGCTGCGGTTCCCGCCTCTATCCTGCACGAAGCCGGCACAGGGGCTATGTCGCAATCTGAGGTCGATCTCGAGCCATAACACAAAACGCGGCCACGCCCTCTAAGTATAAGACTCTCCACGCCCTCTTTTGTTATACCCACGGTTCATTGATGTTCTCGCGGGGCTCAGGCGAAATAATATTGGTTACGTCTCCAGGTGAACGAGTGACCCCATCATGGTAGCCGGGCGGCGCTTCTCGGGTAGCAATGGTGGAAGAGAGTCTGGCGACACGGCTGAGTTGAGCACGCCTACAGCCGGGCGCGCCTGCGACGATGCCGTGGTCTCCAGATGGGGGCCCAACGAAAGGAAAGGACGGCGCTACAGGTGCAAATGCTCTGAAATCCAACTCCGGCCCTCTGGTTCTTCTTCGTCAAACAGAAGGGCCGCCACGGTGTTAAAGATATCGGAGAGCTTTATCATTCCCTGCAACTTGCCATCCTTCATGACCGGCACCAGAGAAACCCCGTGATCCATCATGATGTCCAGCGCTTTCAGGATGCTGTCATCAGGGCTCACTGTTGCCGGGAACGGTATGACAAGCTCCGACACCGGTCTCGCGGCCTCTCCAATATCGCACGGCTCACCCGTTGGAGCACACAGATGGCGTACGCTTTTGAGCAGGTCAGTAAGTCTGATCAGCCCCAGGAGATTGTAGTCGTCATCCAGGACGAGTGGCGTTGAGTGTCCGTGCGTCAATTTCTCGTCTTCCGTGAGAATCCGCAGAATCTTGATCGCATCTTTTACCGACGTGTTTGCCCTGAACTGAGGCCATTCGTTGCGATGAATCATGACTTTTGAGACTTGGACCGAGTGAGGCATGAGCGTACCCTTTCCGGATTGGATAGTGCGTGTGCGATCCCACTATTTTTAATCTTAAGATCCCCCTATACCAAGTCAAGCTCAATATCACGCGGAACCAAAAAGCCGGACAGGGGGAATTCGCTCCACAGAGCCTGAGATCCGTTGCTCTGGTTCGCAACAGAATCGTCAACTGGGCTCGCTTGCTGGATCCCCCTCCTCGTTTTGGCACGCTCAATCGTCGTCGATAGGACCTGTTCCCCATACCGGAATCCCACCCACGGAAACCGGCTTAGGCGTGGCTTTCATTCCCATTGTCCGTTGCCGGACGCCACCCGCTGGAAGATCCCATTTTGGCGTTCTGGCTCTGGGGCCTACGGCAGGCGGGGCAACAGGACTTCTCGTTGGTCCTCGTTTGGCCTGCGCAACCCCTTTCCAAGACTGAGACGCATCAGAAAGATTTACCGTCGTGAGCTTGCCGTGGTCGTCACTCAACGAGGCTCGGCGAACCTTGAGTTGGTCCATGTCAAGTTCGAGCACCAGGCGGCACTTACGCGACGGATTCCGTGTATCTGAGATATCGAGCGATACGAGTTCGTGATCCAGTTCCACGGACCGCACTGCAAGTCTCGATTTTCCTTTTGTCTGCACCTGCGTAGGCGCGGCCGTCGGTTTGGCGGAAACGGAGGGCTTCTTGGCGGTCACGGCAGGCGCCTTCGGCGGTTCTATTCCGGCAGGGAGCATTCGTGCTTCACCGAATTTCACCATCAAATCGTTGCCGCTCTTGAGAATCGTGTACCGTGGTACAGGGTGCCCGCCAAAATCCGCGACTACTCTCACCCCAGCGTGATACCGACCTACTCGTACTTCCTTGATCTGAGACGTGTCGTACCGCGCGCGGCCGGGGAGCTTTTCGCTCATGCGGGCATTCTTGAAGTCGATAACCAGCCGGTATGGGTTGCCAATGACTGCTGCTGTATGCTCTCCTGCATAACCTTGACATTTGATCGTCAGACTGCTCATATCCGGAGCGACGTGGATGGCTTCGATACTTCCCGTTGTCGTGGCCAAAACCGGCGTAGAAGCAGCGGCCGTCAGCAGCAAGCTCAAAGCAACGAAAAGGAATCGTGTCGAAAAGCGCAGCATCTTGCGTCCTCCAGCGGGAGACTTGAAGCCGAGCAGCGTGTCAGGCTCCAAGAGCCATCCATCTGAGGTCAAACGGGAGCATTCTCCACGCATTCCCTCAGGCGAGAACCGTATCATGTTTCGCGTAGATATGTCAATATTTATATTCAATATCAAAGCGTTGTTTTAATAACTTAATGTGTTACATCATATTGGCGAAGACGGTCCGTCGAGGCGCGAGATCAGAAAATTGACACGAATAAGCATTCAGTTACACGCGGGAGTCAAGTGCATTTAACCTGTGATTGCGAGGACCCCGGACGTGATCCGGGGGACGAAGCAATCCCCTCTCTTGAAGGTTGGGAGATTGCTTCGCTTCGCTAGCAATGACACTCTTTCTCCGCGTGACCGAATGGTTACCGACGCGAGGAGTTTCAGATTTATTTTTGTGACCTGCTACGCTATTCTTTCGTTCGATCTCCATTCAGAAAAGGCCGACTTATAGGATGGGTCGATTGGCGAGCACTCATAAACTGAAGTCCCACGGTCGCGGAAATTGTTTGGCTTTCCTGCTCTTATTTCTCGGGCTTCTGGCAGCTCATCTTTGGCTGCTTTGGAGCTCGCGCCTGCTCCCATTTATCGACCTGCCCGATCACCTCGCTACAGCCACGATACTCAGGCACTATGGAGAGCCCACAAACCAGTTCGCAGAGTACTATTCAATCAGTTCGTTCTTCTGGAAGCCGAATCTCTTCCATATACTGTTTTGCAGCAGCAGTCTGTTTCCGTCCGTGGAATTTGCCAATAAGATCTTCTACTCGATCTACGTGATTCTCCTACCACTTTCTGTTCTGCTCCTGATCCGGACCTTTCAAGGCAATCCTTGGTATTCGCTGCTCTCGTTTCTCCTCATGTACAACCTGAGCGTGAGTTGGGGGTTTGCGGGCTTCACCATCTCTATCCCGCTCTTTCTTCTCGCGAGTTATCTGTTCATCAGGTATCTGGAGCGGCCGAACGTCCGGATCGCTTCTATCTTGGCTGCCGCGTTCGTCTTCCTCTTTTTTGTCCATGCGCTCATGGTCGTGTTTGCGATTTCCGCGTTTGCGATATGCTGCCTGGTCCGCCGGGGCAATTCACCCCGGGCGGTCCTCGGCTGCGTTGCCGTAGTCATCCCGATCATTGTGGTGATGATCGTCTGGTGGAACCAACGGGAAGTGTCTCAATTCGCAGGGCCCGGTTTCGTGAGTTCGTTGGCGGAGTACTACCGCGATTCGTATCTGCACTCGTTACCCGGACGAATACGACTGGCGCTTTTTGACAACTACTTCCTCTACGATGGTCTCCCGGGAAAAGCCATCGCGCTGATCTTCTTCCACGTGATCATATTGCTGCTCGTGCCGCTCCTGAAGGCTCCCAAGGCCACACTCGGCGTGCTCAGAGAGCCGGGAAAGCCCGATCCCGTGCCCTTGCTCGTTCTCTTGGGATGGACACTGTTTTGTTTTCTCGTACTTCCCGATCAGGTGTTCAATTTCCAGATACTGTATCCCAGGTTTTCCGTGGTTTTCCTTGCGTTGGTAATTGTGACGGGCAGCATAATTCATTCAGCCCGGCGCGTGGACCTGCGAATCGCGATCATCTGCCTCGTATGCGTTGCACATCTGGTGCTATGGGCCGACTACTTCCGAGACTTCCAAAAAGAAAACGCACAGTTCACTCGGAGCTTCTTTCCGGCTGACTCCAACCGAAAGACCCTGGGCGGGCTTGTGTACGACATCGATTTTCGAGGGAAACCTATCTACGTGCATTGCCCGAGTTATTACATCGTATGGACCCAGGGCGTCGCGACCTTTCGCATCGTAGATTTCGTGGACTTCGCGCCGCCGGTGAGAAGGAAGGAAGGAGGCCGTTCCATATCCGACCTGCCCGAGTGGGCCTGGGCCTCACGGTCGTTTGACCCGGCTCGTTTGAATGTGGACTACTTGCTGATCAGGGGCAATCCGAACGATCTTTCAGCGAGCAGTCAGAAGCTGTACCGCCTCGTCAGAGCCGCCGAGAAATGGCTTCTGTACGAGAAAAAGGCCCCATCCGGTTAGACGGGACCTCATCAAGGTCGATGAATGAGTGACGAAAGACCCTGCCTGGCGCGGCATTAGCGGAACAGGCCTCGACCGCCTGCATCGGCCCGGAAGGGCTGGTACACTTTCCAGCCCTGGCTGTTCGTGAAAGAGAAATGCCCCATCTCAGTAGAGCGCAGGTGCTTTCCCAGGACGAGCACGCCCTTTTTGGTTCCTGCCCTCTTGTACCCCGAGTAGAAGTGGATCTCTCGCGGTTTCCCCGGATCCAATTCGAAGACCGGGGCTCCCATTCCCGCGCATCCTTCCAACCCGACGAGTCGGCATATTGTGGCAGGGAGATCCAAGAGCATGGTGAGAGCATCCGAAACCTGAAGCGGTTGCTCTGGCGCCCCTGGAGGCTTGATCAGGAGGAGAGCCCTTGTCCGATCGACAAACTGCTCCCCGGTCATCTCACCGTTGGTCGATCGCACCACAGTCTCGCTTACTTCCGGAGGAATAAACGGCTTGGGCTTGTCACCGCAGAGGCTTCCTTCAACAGGCCATCCATGATCGGATTGAAAGATTATCAGGGACTCGTCATACTTGCCTAGCTCTTGGAGCCGCCTGATCACAAGACTCATCAACGTGTTTGCGCAGCAAGTGTTTTGTTCATACGTGGAATGTTCCACAAAGCGGCACGAGCAATCCCACCAGAAAGGGGGATGAGGAATGTTGATGTGAACGTACACGTACTGCCCCCGGGAAGGCCGTCGCGCTTCCTCCTGGAGAAAGAGCCGCATAAGACGAGAACAATCAGCCTCTGAAGCAGGTTTGTTCGACGGGTCATTCTCTGCGTGGGCTTTCTTTACGCTACGAGTTGATGCGTCACGCCACTTGCGACCCAGCCAGCGCGCGACGCTGTTGAATTCTTGCCGCAGCGCATTGGGCGCGACCCGAACCAGCCATATACGCATGAAGTTCGTGTTCAACCACGATATTTCTTTCTCCAACCTGACGTGAGAGGCTCTTTGGTGGACGAGTCGCAGCTCCAAGGGATAATAAGAAATCGAATATCCAGCCTGGTACAGATGTTCAATGAGGCCGCCCCTCAATCCGTCCTCTTGCCAGTCTGCAAGCGAACGGCCGTCGAACAGCGTTCCGGTCATATAGCTGGTGAAGGAAAGCGGCGTGTAGATATAATTAGACCGGTTTTCTCGGAAAAAAGTGAACCCTTTGAAGCGCTCGGACAGGTCGCTCGCTCGCTCCGGAAACACACAGCTATTATAGCCGTCAAACACGATCTGGTACACATTCGGCCGATTCGCGGGAGCCTCTTTTCCAGGGACTGCCTCGAATTCGGGAAGCCTGACAAAGAGCCTCGTGTGGGAAGAAAGGCTCGCGACCACCACAACCACTTCCACAATCGCCAAGGCCGCTACCACGAAAGGGCCCACGTCTCTCACTACTCGAACCGGGACCTTGATTGCACACAGGATTACGCCTACGGCAATGAGCAACTGGATGATATTGAGGCGGAGAGGCTCTTCAACGCGATTCAGTTCGGAGAAGTCTTCCAACAGGCCCAGAGGAACGGGAGCGAGAATGTCCGAGAGTATAAGGAAAACACCTAAGTAGAAGAGCGTAACGGCAATGACCGAGCCGGCGCGGGATTTGATCAGAAGTAGGCCCAGAAGGACCGCAAACGAAATAAGCGCGGCCAAGAAGAAAGGGACTAAGGGGAGAAGTGTGTAATCGTATTCTCGCTGGTTGGGCAGATAGATGGCTAACGGATTCAGTATGAAGAGCGCCAGCGCGGGCAGCCAGGCGATAACCACATCTCCGAAGCGACTCGTTTGGTTCTCTCTGTCCTGGGTGGACATACCCGCATTCTACCTGGCGTAGGTCACGGCGCACAAGACAGGTGCGGCGCGGCTTGCGAGACGACGAAGAGGGTCACGAATCTCGGTCGGTTCCACGACCGCGAATCTGTTTTATGAAATCCTTGAGCTTGTTCCAATAGACCTTGGCGGCAAAGAGCGCACCGACCAGAAAAGCGATAAGCACCTGGAGCGCGTAGCTACCGGCCCCTGGGTCAATGTATGCGGACGCGGGCCCAGGGCCAATAACGCTCAAGGCCATAAGGCAACAGACTGCAGTGCATAATCGATAAATCACGTAAGGCACCTCGCCCTCTCCGGGATGTGCCGGAGATCAGCTTACCAGAATGATCTTTTCGCCGGCGCGAAGAAATGCGCCGGGCACCAGAGCTGACCATCCCTTACGGGTGGCTCCCCCAGACGCATTCTGGAGCAACTCCTTCGCAGAGTCAAGCTACGTGTGGAAACTGCCGACTTGAGTTCTTAGTTAAAGGAGCGAGTGACGGGCGGGCAAACCGATGGAGGGGGATCAACAAGGCAGGGGCAGCGAACGTATTGGAGTCAAAGGGGAAAAGCTAGGGGTCTGAGCTGAGTCCGGACGGCGAAAAGCCGGACACGAGTGGCTAGCTCACGCGTCCCCTTTCCGGGCTCAATCAACTATGTCGCTACGGGCGCCGGCTGGGGCGTCCTTTCTTGTGGTAATAGTACCGATAGTAATAGTAGTTGTACCGGTCGGACCTGCTATCGGCCATGTTAAGGACCATGCCCAGCAAACGGACCTGGGCTTGTACCATGGCGTCTTTGGCCTGCCGCAGAACGTCGACGGGGGTATGACGCGCCCTCGTTACCATGATTGCGCCGTCGGTGTATCCAGCCAGGATCCGAGCATCCACTACGCCAAGAACCGGTGGAGCGTCGATAACGACGAGGTCAAAGGCTTTGCGACATGCATCGAGAACGTCTCTCATGAGGCCGGTCTTCAAGAGAGCCACCGGGTTATCCGGTACCGTTCCTGCCGGAAGATAGTACAGGTTAGGTATGTGGGACTCTCTGACCGCTTCGGTGAGTCTGGCACACTTGCCGCTAATGACGTCGCTGAGGCCCGTGTAAGCCCCACCGATTTCGAAGATCCGGTGCACCCGGGGCTTTCTGAGATCTCCGTCAATGAGGAGCACCTTCTTGTTTTCCGACGCGGTCACTGTTGACATAAGGACCGCCAGAAAAGTCTTGCCTTCCATCGGGAGAGCACTGGAAATACACACAGCGTGCGCGGACTTCGCGGGAAGGAGCGAAACCGCGGAGTTCTGAACTATCCTGGCCGCGTCGGCAAACGGTGAGAGCGGGTCGTGGTGCGCCAGAAACTCCACGCGGGGACCGGATCGTAAGCCAAGAGGACCTGTCCTGCTACTGAGTTTCGGCACCGCTCCCAGGATGGGAAGACTGAGCCTCTGCTCGATCTCCTGCGTCGATTTCACCGTATCGTCGAGATACTCCAAGCATATAGCGGCGGCGATCCCGCCCAACAATCCCAGTAGTGCACCGATAAGAAGTATCCGGTCTTTCTTGGGGTAGACCGGCGAGATGGGAAGAGTCGGAGCGCTACTGATCACCACGTTGTGACCCATCATACCGTGATCGAGCTCGGCTTGCTTGGACCTCTGCCGGATCATAAAGTGGAGCTGCCGGTTGGCCTCCAGGGCTTTTCTTAATATGTCGTACTGGACCTTGAAGGAGTTACTATTAATAGCTTCTTCCTTCGTCTTCTCGTAAACCTTCTCCGATAGGGTTTCCTTCTTCTTTGCCGCATCCAGGGCAGAAGCCAGATTGCCTTTTTCTATCTCAGTGATCGCGTCTTCAGTCGCCTTGATCTTATTCCGAATGAAGTTCATCTTGAAATAATTCGGGTCATAGATCGGCTGCATCTCAGCATACTTAGCTCTCAGGTTGTTGAGCTGACCCTTCAAGCTTTGTAGGTAATTCTCGGTAGTATCCGCGGGCAAGCCCTCTTCCTTGGTCTGCATCATGGTCTCGAGGTTGAACCGATCGACCTTGGACTTCACGAAACTGTCGCTGGCCCTTTCGAACGCGGAAACCACCTCCTGTGGTTTACCTTCGAGGTCCACTATTCCGTGTTTCTTAGTGAACTCCAGCAGCTCATCCTGCGACTGCATGAGCAGTTTCTTTGATTCTTCCAGCTCCGTATCCAGCCAAGACTTTACCCTGCTGTTCACCTGGCTGCGGATGCGGAAACTTTCGTCGAGGTAAGCTTCGAGATATACCTGAAGCATACGTTTAGCTTCGGCAGGGTTGTCGGAAGACATCTCCACGCTGATCAACTGAGTGCCAGGCACGCCCTGGACCGTGATCCGGGACAAGGCCGCCTGAACATCCGCGATGCGTTGCCTCTCCTGTGCGAGAGCTTCCTCGGTTTCCTTTCCCCAATGCGAGGCTGCCTTGGTGCTCGCAGGCGATGACTCAGGCGCAGGCTTTTGATCCTCGGCACTTCGATTGCTCTCCGTCCCGCGTTGCTTGCTCTTTGCTCCAGCCATACGGTCGAGAAAAGCAGCGGCCAGGTCTCTGCTTCTCAAGGCTTCGATCTGCGTCTGGTAGTACACGTCGTACTGGCCGAACGCATTGAGAAGGTCATCCATCTGCCCCAGTTTCGGTTGAAGTTTCTCCACCTGAACAGTGGCCCTTGAGACATAAACGGGAGTGGCAGTGAACGCGTGAAACGCGGCTACCGAAATTCCTGCAACCACGACGGCAGCCACCGTCCATTTTCGGTTCACAACGTTGCGGATGTAGTCCATTGCGGACTTCGGCGCTTCCGGCGCCAGACCGTACAGACCTCCCCGCGCCTCGTCTTGGAAAAACTCGGGCCAGACTACTCGATCACCGGCTGGAGTTCGCTCCACTCTGCGATTGCTTCCGGCGTCGGTATCATGGCTCTTTTCTCTCATTGGTCGCTCCGTCTGGATCCTTCGGTAATAGGGCCCCCCTCACTGCAGCCCAAGAAGCGCAAAACTAGCAATTAAGTGCGGCCGCAGGTTCGTTAGGTCATCAATTCATCAACAACATAGGCATAAATGGTGACGGCATCCGGGCAGTATGGGTCTTGCCTTCAAAAAACTATCTTAACCATTACAGGTATTTTCTTCAAGGAGTTTGTATCGACAGCCGACTACGGTTTGCTTCGCCCCAGCATAGCGCCCCGTCTTGAGCATTGCAGAGCGTCCATCAGCCATCGAGGGGCCGGCAAGGATTCCCCGCAGCTCGAACGTCATCTCCTATATCCTTGATCACCACGGAGCCCGCCCCCACCACCGCGTTCCGACCGATCGTCCTGCCCGGAACAACCGTGGCGCCCGCGCCAATAAATGCGCCTTGACCGATGGTCACACCTCCGCAGATCCTGCATCCGGGCGCTATGTGAACTCCCTCCGCGACGGTGCAGTCATGGTCAACTGTGGCGCTGGTATTGATGATTGCGCATGTCCCGATACTGGTATCGGGGTTGATCACCACACCTGCCATGATCACAGAACCGTCTCCTATTGCGACCCGACGGGCGACGTACGCCGTGGGATGGACGGCTCTGACGAGCTGAAATCCTTGTTCACGAAGCCACTGTGCTACCAAGGGCCGATCGCGATTGTCGCCAATGGCGACAATGCCTTTCATGACATTCTGTGTGCGGGCAGCGTGCACAAGCTCTTCTCGGCCGCCCATCACGGGATAACCGTGCACGCTCTGAGAGTTGAGCCGGGGATCGTCGTCAACGAGAAAGGCCGGTTCATACAGGCCTTCTTCCTCGATTACCGAGATCACCACCTTCGCGTGGCCGCCTGCTCCGAACAGGAAGATTCTTTCCATGGTGTTGTTACCGCCCAAGAAACGGCTCGCTTGTTGCCGATCCCTCCTGTGATACGCCTCTACCGGTCAACACAGTGCCGAGCGTCATGAGGAGGATTTTCAGATCGAGGCCCACCGACCAGTTATCCACGTACCAAACATCAAATGCGAATTTCTGCTCCCAGGTAATGGCATTCCTGCCGTTCACCTGTGCCCAACCTGTTATTCCGGGCTTTACTTCGTGCCGACGCATCTGCTCCGCGGTATATCGATCTAAGTACTCCATGAGCAGCGGCCGCGGCCCCACAAGACTCATGTCGCCGACGAGGACGTTCCAGAGCTCTGGCAGCTCATCGAGGCTGGTCCGTCTCAACAGCTTTCCCCATCGGGTGAGACGCGCAGCGTCCGGGACCAGCTCGCCCGTTGCCGAGCGTTCGAAAGTCATGGTTCGGAATTTTACCAGCTCGAACGGCGCGCCCCGAAGTCCAGGCCGCTGTTGCCTGAAGAAAACAGGCGATCCCATGGTGCACCGAACCAACAAACCCACTGCCACGATCACGGGCGAAAGGAGGATCAGTCCGGCTCCGGCCACCACGATGTCGATCAGCCGCTTCAACGCTCTACCGACGGAAGTTGGACGCGGGCTCGTGCCAGGCAATTACAAATAAGCCTCTCTTCATTTCGACGATCTGCAGGGACTCGAATCCAGACTCTTTGTAAAGGGTCTCCAGTCGATTCCGCGTGTAATCAAATACGGGCACTCTTTTCATCCACCGGTATCGAACCTTGCGCTGAAACGCCCAGATTCCTTCGTTACACGGATACGAAGCAAGAAAGCGACCTCGCGTCAACCTTGCTATCGCCTTGAGGACCGGTCTCGGATCCGCGACATAATCGAAGAGTCCCATCGCGAGCACAATATCGAATTGCTCGCTGAATTGATAGTCAAGGAAATCCGCGCAGATAAAGCGGCAATATTGGGATAGCCCCCGCTCGTGTGCCAGCCGTTTTGAAAATTCCACCATTGCGGGCGCTATATCCACCCCCGTGACCTGAAATGCGCCCTTTGCAGCGAATCCCAGCGAATACTCGCCGGTTCCACAGCCGATGTCGAGCACCGTGGCGCCGGGTATCGGCCCGCAGTGCTCAAACGTCAGGCGGTGACGCTCATACAGGGCGCTTCGCGAGAGGCGGTTTAGAATTGCGCGCACACGGCTCGCACCAGCGTATCGCGCGTGCCACTGCTTTGGGATGCGATCGAAATACTTCTGCGTCCCTTCAATTTCCGATGGCACGAGCCAACACCTCTATCACAGGCGAAAAGCGAAATTCATCAAGGAGCTTCAGTAGCTTACCCCGTATGCTCTCTCTGCGCCAGTTCCACAGAAACTCGGTCTTCCATGCCTGCGCTGACGGGACTGTACCCGGGAAAGCGCCACACGTGAGCCGTTCGGCCGACAATTCGTACGGATGGAGATACAAAACGTAAGGACCGACTTCCCTGTTGACTTGCCGTACTGCCCCGCGAATCGCTTGATAAGGCAGCAGGCGAAGGTATCGGCCGCCGGCCGCAGGAATCCTTCTTCCTAACAGGTGCACAGTCGACGGCGGAACTTCCAGGATGGAACTCTCGCCAAAGTGTACGCGAGACGGCCCGAGCGGAAAGCCGTCGATCCCGTATCGAGAACTCGCTAACGGCATGATGCTGCTGTCGTATGTGAATCCATACTCAACCAGCGTATCCAGCGCCCACAGCGTATTTTTCGTGATACTGAATTCCGGCGCTCGAAACCCATGGATTCGCTTCCGAACGATTCTGGTAAGAAGGCCTACAGTCTTGTCCAACTCCTCCTCAAATTTTTCCCGTGTCAGATCTCGCAGAGGCGTATGAGTGTAGCCGTGCGCGGCCACTTCGTGGCCCTCCGCGTCGATCCGGCGAATCAAGTCCGGGAACGTCTCCGCAACGTACCCGAGGACAAAGAAAGTAGCCTTCACTCCTCGCTTCTTAAACAGGTCCAGCAAAGATCGAGTGCTTTCAAGGCAAGACTTCGTCGGATGGATCAGCTCTCTTGTCAGGTTACGGCAGATTATCTGATCCCAGCACTCCACGTCCACGGACATGATGTTCTCATGAGCCGGAATGGAAATCGCCTCAATGTGATGGGAGTGATCGGTTTCCATAGTACGGTGTCGGCGGGTATGGTTGCAACGGATCAAGGCTTGCCCTGAGCCGTAAGCACGGAGCTTCGTTCAGGGCCTTCCTGATTCAAGGTGATGAGACCCCTTTCCGAGAGCAGACGGAGGTACTCTATCCGGAGCGACTCCCAAATGGGTTCGGGAGCGAACTTCGCTAACACCAACTCTCTCGCTGCCATCCCGTGACGCTTTCGCAGCGAAGGGTTATTCAGGTACCGAGCCATTGCTTCTTCCAACGCCTCAGAATCGCGCGGGGCGACGAGCGTGCCCGTGACGCCGTCTTCCACCACGTCCACGCATCCTGTGACTCGCGTGGCCACCACAGGTTTGGCCATAGCAGCAGCTTCCAGTGCCACGTTCGGAAGACCCTCCGAATAGGTGGGCAGTACGATAAGGTCACTCACGGCGTACAACGCAGGCATCTTCGTATAAGGCACTGAATCGACCATAATCACGCGCTCGTCCGCGCTGAGGCTTTGAAGAACCGAGCGGTCCACAGGATCGTGTTCTTCGGGAGTCCCGGCAATCACGAGATACGCTGTCTCATGTACTGTCCTGATGCTCTGCCATGCACGGGCGAGTTCAGCGATCCCTTTGCCGGCCACCAGTCTGCCGATGAAACTGATCACGGTTGCGCCTTCGGGAATGCGCCATGCCGCTTG
>JBMOME010000050.1:0-20886 GCA_049323095.1 Thermodesulfobacteriota bacterium | reverse complement strand
AGGCATCGTCCATGCATTCCCGATAACAATCGTATCCCTTTCGTTCCGCCTCAAACGTCTCTTCGCTGAAACCGTATTCCAGAGACGCTCCTGATATGCCTCTTTCTTCGATGTCGATTTCTTCCATGTCTGTCACCTCATATGGCCTCGTTCAAATCATGACCACGATTTGAGGAATGAAAAGGCCCAAGGACCAAAAATGGGTCCACCCACTTGACATTCAGGCAAGCGTACCTATCTGAGTAGTGATTTAACCGAAAAAGTAATCAAACACGACCGCCCTGTCGGACTAATAAGTCAAACGAAAAGGAGGTGTTGACAAATGCGTAGCCTGATCCCTTGGAGACGAGGAGATGTGGAAACTCGCGAACACCCCCTGGCGACCTTTCGCAGGGAAATGGACGACCTGTTCAACTCATTCTTCGGGTCTGACTGGTTCATGCCGACCCCTTATTCAGGACGCAAGTTCTTTCCCGCGTTCGATGTCTCCGAAACCGACAATGAGTTCATTGTCAAGGCGGAGCTTCCAGGGGTGGACCCCAAAGAGGTCCAAGTTAACCTTACCGGTAACGTTGTCACGGTCAGCGGCGAAAAGAAGGAAGAACGAGAAGAGAAGAGTGAGAGCGTGCACCGGGTCGAGCGGGCTTACGGCAGTTTTTCCCGCTCATTCACGCTTCCTGGGGAAGTCCAGGAGGACAAGGCGGAAGCCGCGTACAAGGACGGAGTCCTTACCTTGAAACTGCCCAAGGCCGAATCGAGCAAGAAGAAGACTATCAAGATCGAGCTGACGTGAGGAAACATGGTCGGAAGTGCTCCGAGCACTCCGACCAAGAAGGAGGAATACAACATGTTTCGTTGGACCGTACCCGGAGGACCGCCCTGGTCTGAACTCAATCGCCTCCGGAGAGAAATGGACAGTTTGCTCGGCGCACTTACGCGGGATGCGTGGCCGACCGGCTCACTATGGCGCCAAACAAGGCTCTTTCCGCTCCTCAACGTGCGAGAGCTGCAGAACGCCTATGTGGTAACAGCGGAAATCCCGGGCATGAAACTCGAAGACCTTGAACTCAAGGTGGAAGCGGATACTCTTGCGCTCAAGGGTGAAAGAAAGGCACCCGAAGTGAGCGAAGGAGTGAGCTTTCATCGGAGAGAGCGCGCATCAGGCACCTTCCAGAGGAGCATCACGCTGCCGCGCCGGGTGGATGCTGAAGGCGTGACCGCAACCTACAAGGACGGGGTGCTCACGGTTACTCTTCCTGTAGAGAAAGCAGCCGTGCCGAAACAGATATCCGTGAAAGCAGGATGAGCTACCCGCTCGCGAAGGAGAACAAAGATGGCTGAGCAAGAAATCCAGGTTCATGAGAAAATGCAGGTTGAACCCCCAGAAGGTGAGTTTACGCGGGAAGGTCCGTACTTTACCCCCGCGGTGGATATCTGCGAGAATGAAACAGAATTGATCGTCATGGTGGACATGCCGGGAGTAAACGGCAAGAATGTCGAAATCGACCTTCGAGACGAAGTGCTATCGATTGTGGGAAAAGTCACGGATGCCGCCCCCGTCGGCGAGGAGCTCCTCACCGAGTACCGAACCGGCAATTACTTCCGTTCCTTCCGCATCACCGATATCGTCGACCAGGAGAAGATAAGCGCTTCCTTGACGGACGGAGTGCTCACTCTGGTACTGCCTAAATCTCAAAAAGCCGTGCCGCGCAAAATACCTATCACAACCGGTTGACAGAAAGCTGAAAAAGCTCTAGCGCCATAGGTGAGCGTTCATGCCAACTGTCATAACTAGAGAGCTACAGCGAGTCATGAAAGCCCTCGGCTTCGGCGAACACTCCGAGGCTTCGCCTCGGAGATAGGCAGCAAGAGCGCATCGTTGCGCAATAATTTGGAGGGGAGACTCATCTCCCCTCCAAACCACCCCATACGTAATCCCGAACAAGGATACTCATGCCCACGACTCTCACACTAACGCTCACCTGCTCATCGGCGATCCCAGGATCTATGCACGCATTTGCGCGGGCAGGAGGCCCGAGAAGAAGCCGACCGAGATTCGCATGGAGAAGATTATAATCGCAGGGATTGTTGTCTGCTTCGCGATCCTCGTGGTGTTCTATGTCCTGGGTCATTGGCCCGAG
Source organism: Thermodesulfobacteriota bacterium (assembly GCA_049323095.1). Classification (GTDB taxonomy): domain Bacteria; phylum Desulfobacterota; class Desulfomonilia; order Desulfomonilales; family Desulfomonilaceae; genus VGSG01. The sequence goes on along the minus strand of JBMOME010000050.1, from coordinate 18,745 downwards.
TTCTGGCCGCTCGTGGTTCTTTTCGTTTCGCTCATGCTTGCGACAGTGATACTTGCACGGGTTCTGTGGGAAGTCTGGCGCTTCCTGAGCAACCGAAAATAGGATCCGTCCGGCGAAGATTGCCTCTTCATTCGGAAACTGTGCCCAAGTCCTCTTCGACGACCAACTCCGCGCCGCCATTGGCGAAGTAATTGAATCTCCCGGCTCTTACATATGTGGCTACGTCAATGGAAAACTGCCGAGCGAGATGGAGTGCCATAGCACTCGCGCTGGAACGAGAGATAACGAGCGGAAAACCACCATGGGAAGCCTTGGTCAGCACTTCCGAGGTTACTCTCCCTGTGGTAAGCAGGAGCTTGTCGCTCGTCTCGATCCCCTCTAAAAAGCAGTGGCCTACAATCTTGTCCACCGCGTTGTGTCGGCCCAGATCCTCCAGAATGACCAGCGTTTTGTCTCGCGTCGCGAGCGATGCCCCGTGGACGCCTCTTGTCACCCGATAGATGCCTTGATACTTATCCAGTTCGCCCATTCTTGCCACAATAGACCGCGCGGGCACGCCGGGCCTCACTGTTGTCTGGCGAGGAGGTCCCGGATCAGTCATTACTGAGAAGACCATGCCCCCTGCGCATCCTGAGGTAAGCATTCCCCGCTCTTCGATCCGTCCCAGGCGCGTATCGGGGACATCGAGCTCCATCATTACGATCTTCCCGGGGTGATCCACATGGCAGGTAAGTATCTCATTGCGCGCGAGCAGAACGCCCTCTGAGACGAGAAACCCGACAAAGAGCTCTTTCAGATTGCACGGAAGCGTGGAAATGGAGAGGATCTCCCGATCGTTGACAAAGAGCGTGTAAGGAATTTCCGCAGCTACCGGCACGTCCATCGGCTTCGCGTGTCCGCTTTCGTACCGGATCGCAGGGATATCCACAGTGAGTCCTGGGGCCTTTGATAAGTCGTTCATGTGCGGCATCCTGAAGTGGAGCTACCGAATGCAAGGTTGTTTGAAAGCCGGCGCGGCTGATTCAGCGCCTTCTTTCGCGGAAAGGCTGCTCGCCCGGCTGAGATTTGCTGAAAAGTTCCCAGAACTGATGGTCAGCGTAGGTCTTGCATCGCTTCCTGAATTCCTTGTAGGTCGACAGAAGTTCCAGGCCTTCTCTGGTCAGTCTGGTTCCGGAGCTCGTGGATTCAACAATATGGAACCCGCATCGTTCCTCAGCGGTCTTGATCTTTCCCCAAACCGCGCGAAAGGGCTGCCCCAGTTTCTTGGCGGCTTTGTTGATGGAGCCCACTTCAAGGATCGCTTCCAGGATGCGGAGCCTCCCGGTCCCAATGACCAGCTCACCTTTTTCGTTCTCCAACCAGATTTTGGATCTCACGCGCAGGGCCATGGTTCACCACCTTTACTTGTATCAATATAGACTCAATTTCTGCACCATTTCAATCTTTCTCGTCTTTGAACCCACCTACCTCCAAGACACGATACTTGCTGACGCCGGACACCTTGTGATATGCACGCTTCAACGCTGATTCCGCGCCGGAGGTGATATGGCCCGCCAGGATCTACGTGTCGCGCTCATATTCGGCGGTCGTTCCGCTGAACACGAGGTATCCCGACGCTCCGCACGTTCAATCTTCGAAGCCATGGTACAGGGAAATTACGAAATCCTGCCTCTGTTAATCACCCAGGAAGGGTCCTGGTATATGAGGCCCGCGGTCGCGGAGTCGTTCGACGCGTCCGATGAACTGGATGAGGCCGACCGCGTGCTCATGTCACCCGACCCCGAACACGGAGGTATCCTGAATATCAACGCGGAAGGACGCCTCGTGCGAATCGAAGTGGATGTGGTCTTCCCCGTTCTCCACGGCACGTACGGCGAGGACGGGACCCTTCAGGGACTCTTTGAGCTCGCGGACATTCCCTATGTGGGCTGCGGAGTGCTCGCTTCTTCTGTGGGAATGGACAAAGTTCTCATGAAGATTGTATTTCGAGAGGCCGGCCTGGAGCTGACTCCGTATTTTTGGTTTCTTCGATCGCAGTGGCGCGATCGACGTGCTCCAATCCTGGAACAAATGAAATCCGCTAAGTTTCCTCTATTCGTGAAGCCGGCGAACCTGGGATCGTCAGTGGGCATCACAAGGGTAGACCAGCCCGCGGGTTTCGAGGCTGCTGTGGAGCATGCTATGTGCTTCGACCGCAAGGTCATTGTGGAAGAAGGAGTGAGTGGCCAAGAACTTGAAGTAAGTGTTCTCGGCAATGATGACCCCGTGGCGAGCGTGCCTGGAGAAATCATTTCCCATTCACAGTTTTACGATTATGAGGAGAAGTATCTGCGGGATACGGCAGAATTGGTCATCCCTGCGCATTTGCCCCAGCACATCGTCGAGCGTGCGCAAGATGCCGCAGTCAAGGCATTCAAGGCGGTGGATGGATCGGGCTTGGCCAGGGTGGATATGTTTCTCACACCGGACGAAAGACTGGTGGTAAACGAAATCAACACGCTGCCGGGGTTTACGTCCATCAGCATGTATCCCAAGCTCTGGGAGGCCACCGGGCTGTCCTACGAGAAGCTTATCGACCGGCTCATCGAGCTGGCGCTTAAACGACACCAAGACAAACAGCAGACCCTCACGTGTCGAAAACTCCCATGAAACCGATGCGCATTCCGAAAAATGGTGAAAGCGAAGCGGTATGAAGGCCATGATCCTGGCCGCAGGGCTGGGCACACGATTGCGACCCTTGACCCTTGAGCGCGCCAAGCCCACGATCCCTCTCTTGGGCAAGCCCCTGGTGGTGCGGCTCATCGAGGGCCTTATGAAGTCAGGAATCGACGACTTCAGGCTGAATCTCCACCACATGCCCCACACTATAGAAGCCATATTCGACCGCGGCCTCTGGAAAGAGCTTCCTGTGTCGTTCTTGTACGAGCCGGAAATACTGGGAACCGCCGGCGGCTTGAAGAACAACGAATCGTTCTTCACTGACAACACCTTCGTTATGGCCAATGGAGACATTGTGATGGACTTCTCAATCGCCGAAGCGATTGCGTTTCATCACGAGCGGCACGCGGTGGCTACGTTGGTGCTGATTCCGCAACAGCCTCCTTTGACACACTACGCGATAAGGATCGACCATGAAGGTCGTCTTTGGAACTTCAAGGGGACCGCGCCTGCCGGAGAGCCCACGGACGAAGTTTACGCGTTCACCGGTATCCATATTCTTGAACCGGAGATCTTCGACTGGATCCCACAAGGCCGCTTCTGGGAAATCAACGATCAGGTCTACCCGGAGCTGATAAGAAGCGGCAAAGCCATCTACGGATTTCCCGTCAAAGGGTACTGGAACGATCTGGGAGACCCCAAACGCTATTTGCACGCTCAACGAGACCTCTTTTCCGGATTGGGCATTCATCCGCCGGTGCGAGCTGCTGCTGGGGCCCGAATCGATCCGCAGGCCTCGGTGGGCCCATATGTCTCCCTAGAGGCAGGGTGCGTCGTGGAGGCGGATTCATCGATCGAGAATGCGATCTTGTGGGAAGAGGCTCGTGTCCTGAAAGGCGCGTCGGTGCGCAACGCGATTTTGGGCGCGGGCGTTGTCGCGAAGGGCTCATGTCACAATCGGGTGGTCAGCCGTCACGGAGAAATCGCCATTGAAAGCCACTGATCCTGATGTGCAGGAACGTCTCCGTGCAATGCAACGGGCCGAAAGCCTGCCGGAACGCATCGTTCCGCTTATGGGTGACGCATCCACCAGGCTCTATTTCCGAGCTTTCTATCCTTCCGGACAGACTGTAATCGTCATGGTGATGCCGCAGGCAGGCGAAGGCGAGGAAGATTCGTTTCTCCAAATCCGAGAGTTCCTGGCAGACCGCGATCTGCCTGTCCCGCGCCTGCACGAACACTATTACGGTCTCGGCATAGTGGTGCTGGAAGATCTGGGCGACGATCTCTTGGAGTCAGTGGTTGCGCGCTCGTCTACGGATGAGATCGAAGCGCTCTACGCTGAGGCAGTCGAGCTCCTGGTGAGGCTTCGTCAGTCCACCGATGGGCTGACAAGCGGCTGTCCCGCATTCGAGCGAGCCTTTGATCTGAAGAAGCTGATGGAAGAGATGGACTTCTTTGTAACGCACTTTGTGCACGGGTTGTGCCGCATCGAGCCTTCGCGGGCAGCGCTTGCAACCTTGTACGATTTCTTCACGGAGATATGTTCTCTCTTGGCTGCAGAACCACGGGTCTTTGCGCATCGGGATTACCATTCGCGAAACCTGATACTCCATGAAGGCCGACTGGTCATGATCGACTTCCAGGATGCGCGTATGGGCCCGGCTCAATACGATCTGGCGTCTCTGCTCCGTGATTCGTACGTCACGGTGTCCCAGGAACTCATGGACAAGCTTTTGGCCGATTACTTCGCTGCGGTTCCCGCGCTCGGACAGGACCCCTCTCTTGAGCGCTTCCGGTTCGTGTTCGACGTGATGTCGCTCCAGCGCAACATCAAGGCCCTGGGAACCTTCGGGTACCAGGCCTCAGTCATGGAAAACCGCAGATATCTATCCGCGGTGCCCCGCACACAGGCATACGTTGCTACCACCATTAGGCTGCATCCGTCCTACCTTCCCTATGTTTCGCCCCTTCAAGACTTGGTGTGCAATCCCGCCTGGGCCAGAACCGAGCCCACCCAGTAGATCTTCTTCGTCTCAGGTCGGAGTGCTGCTCGGAATGGGCTTGACACTTATGGCAGTCTTTGTATAGAAAATGCCTATACCTAATATCGGCATTTGTGATGGCCGACTCTCTTGTGCGGCCCTGTGGATGCCAAAAGGAGGCACGATGACTGCCGAGTACGAGCAAATGTGGAAAGGGCTTGGGTTGGATCTGGCTGCTCACGACGCGCTTCTCCAGGTGCTGGGAAAGGGCTATCAGGACATATTCTTGAGCCAAACCGACCGCCCGAATGGAATGGACTATTTTAACTTCGTCATGAGCGAGGTCCATGGCCTGCGGATCAAAGAGCTTCTTGACGAAAAGAAAGAAGGCCGCAAGGTCATCGGTTGCTATTGTGTTTTCGTACCCGAAGAAATCGTCAGGGCCGCCGATGCCACCATGGTGGGTTTGTGCGCGGGCGCGGATTTCGCCACCGAGGAAGTGGAAAAGGTTCTTCCGCGCAACACCTGCGCTCTGATCAAGTCTGCATTTGGCTTCAAGCTTGGCAAAGTGTGCCCTTACCTTGAATCCTCGGACATGATCGTGGGAGAGAACACGTGCGATGGAAAGAAGAAGTCCTACGAGGTTCTGAGCACCCTTGTCCCGAACCTCTACGTGATGGATCTCCCCCAGATGAAATCAAACGCAGGTCGATCCCTTTTGAGAGCCGAATACGACAAATTCAAGAAGGCTGTCGAAGATCTTACCGGAGTCACCATTGATGCTGCCCGTCTCAAGAAAGGCATAAAGATTGTCAACAGCAAACGCAAGGCGATTCACAGGCTCGCTAAGTTGAGAAAAGCCGACCCGGTTCCTATTTCCGGCTTGGACGCCCTCTTGATCAATCAGGTGTACTTCTACGACGACCCTGTCCGTTTCACGGATTCCGTCAACAAGATCTGTGACGAGCTGGAGACGAGAGTCCGCGACGGCCAGGGGGTTTGCCCGAAGGGGAGGTCCCGCATCCTGATATCCGGCTGCCCCATGGCCGTTCCCAACTGGAAGCTGCCGTGGATCCTCGAAACGTCGGGCGCCGTAATTGTGGGAGAAGAATCTTGTGTGGGTGAGCGGGGAACTCGTAACCTGACGGAGGACTCCGGTGCGACGGTGGAAGAACTCATGGAGGCCATAGTCGATCGGTATTTCAAGATCGACTGTGCTGTCTTCGCACCCAATCCCGACCGGCTTGAGCATGTCCGTCAAATGTCTCGGGAATACAAGGCGGATGGTGTAATTCATTACGGTCTGCAATTCTGTCAACCGTATCAGATTGAGTCATTGCCAATGGAAAAGGCTCTTGAAGGGTCAGGCATACCGACGCTCAGGATCGATACCGATTACAGCATGGAAGACGTGGAACAGATAAAGACGCGGGTGGAAGCCTTCGTTGAACGAATAAAAATGGCCGCGAGTTAGCTCATGCCGACCGCAATGAGCTCACAGAGCCGACGTTGGAAGCGGGGGAACTCAAACCAAGAGTTCCCCCATTTTCCGAGTCACGATCATGGAACCGTGGGTTCAACAGACGTGGAAAGCACTCCGGCGGAGTCTCCTATGGCAGTTTGCGGGATAGACGTGGGGTCCAGGGCAATCAAAGCCGTTTTCCTGGATCCCGAGACCAAGCGGATTCTGGAATTTCGGAAGGTTGAGACCACTTACGCCCCTGTAGAACAGTGCCGGAAGATCCTGAACGGGTTGTCCGCTAAACGAACAGTTGCCACTGGGTACGGAAGAAAACTGTTGCAGGACGACGCCAACAGCGAGAGCATCACCGAGATTCTCGCTCATGCTCTTGGCGCCGGGCATCTATTTCCCGAGTGTCGTTCAGTGTTAGACATCGGAGGACAAGATACCAAAGCGATCTCATTGGATTCCACGGGAAGGATCGCGAAATTCGAGATGAACGACCGCTGTGCAGCAGGAACCGGCAAGTTCCTCGAATTCATGGCCACGAGCTTTCAGATCCCGATCGAGAGATTTGGAGATTTCGCCTTGGAGGGAGAGCCCGGGCTTGCCATTAATAGCATGTGCACGGTCTTTGCCGAATCAGAGGCAACGTCCTTGATGGCGCGTGGACACCGACCGCAAGATATTGCACGTGCTCTTCATTTATCCGTGGTCAAGCGTTCACTCTCAATGCTGAAAAGAGTGTCTCCGGAAGGCCCTTTGGTCTTTTCCGGCGGCGTGGCGCTCAACCGCTGCGTGAAAGATCTCATCAAACAGGAGATAAAATCGCACGTTCTCGTCGCGTCTGAACCTGACATGGTTGGAGCGTTGGGAGCGGCTCTCTATGCGGCCCAGCTTAAGGATGTGCCGATGGGAGATCAGGTCTCCGCTTGAACCATGACCCGATGCGTATTGGGGTTATACCACTGCGCGTTCAGACAAGTAATATCCCGTTCCTGCTGGGACAGTCCCGCGAGGCGCGGGATTGCCTGTTGTTTTCGGGCCGGCAGGGACGCCGGCCCCTACCGGCCCACGTTTTCATCCTTGCACCGGTGGCGGCTATTGCCGATGTCACTTTTGTGACCGCGCATTGGTATTGGATATGCGTTCGATCGTTGATGGGCTGCCGCTCGACATCCGCGGGCCGGAAGATGGGTCAAGAAGGATTTTAGCCTTCCGCTACCCCTTCCTGCCCGTTCCTATTGTTCGGTCTCGTCACCCCCGCGGGGTCGATGAGCCAGATCTTTGAATAGGGCTGTCCTTTTTATGAGGTCCGCCACTTCCCCCTCTTCCGGAAGCCTGCCTCTCCGTCCCTGGGAGAAAAGCAGACGTCCTTGGAACTCTACACGGAAGATCTGCTTTTCAGACCGTACAAGTTGGGCTTCAGCCCCAAATGCCTTGTGCAGCTCGGCCGCCAGACTGACGGCCTTCGGTTCGTCGCCTCAGCTAAAACAGTATGTGATCTTGAACGCGTCGGACATATGGAAGACCTCCCTTCCCCACGAAGTCCCAACCGGTAACATCTCCATCATTCTTAGATACTCGCTGGGGTCACGCGTTTCATAGTCCAGCGTATTGGTATCGTCAAGTTCTATTTAAGGTATAGGAAGATTCAATAGACTTCGGGTGGATTTCGACTTCTTCGGAAAAACCTAATAACGGGGCGCCCCGAGGGTCGAGGGGCGTGAGGAGCTAAGTCTGGTCTTCACTTCCGCCAGAGGAACAGTTCCTTCCGTCCGGGCTTCCTCGCGAGCTGCCTCTATCTCTGCCTCCTCCAACAAATCGTCCAGCTCTTCCAAGGTTACCAAGTCCTCAAGAGGGGCCACAGCAGCAACCTTCTTGCCTTCCCGGAGGACAACAAGGCGATCCCCCTCGACGGCGACCCGGTCGATAAGGTCGGAAATGCGGTTCTCTTCCACTGTAACCGGCGTGCTGGGCATAATACTTGCCTCCACTTCATCGACAAATAGTTTAGCACAGAACCGTTGAATGGACCATAAACCTGAGCAGTGGGCCATCTCTGGGGGTGAAGTCTTAGCTTGACTTATTTGATCGATACAGGTCAGGTCTGTTTCTGACCAGTGGTCGGCTAACGCTCATCATTGGAAGGCTGAGGAAGAGGTCAAGGTGACCCAAGAGCACATTTAACGCCTCCGTCTGAAAGGAGAGATCGATGATTCAACTTCGCCCGCTCGACGAACTCGTGCCCATTGAGAAGCAGCTCGGTGAGTCTGTTTCGCCGGTTATTCTCATCAACATTTTCCACGTGGCGTCCGACGATGTGGATGCCCTGCTTAAGGCCTGGGAAGCTGACGCCAACTGGATGAAGAAGCAGCCGGGCTTCATTTCGACTCAACTGCACCGGGGCATCGGCGGCAGTTGCGTGTTCCTCAACTACGCGGTCTGGGAGTCGGTTGCTCATTTCCGGGAAGCTTTCACCCATCCCGAGTTTCGCAGCTCGCTGGCGGCATACCCATCAAGCGCAGTAGCTTCCCCTCATCTCTTTCAAAAGCTGGCGGTTCCCAACATATGCGCGGCTTAACTCATTGGCCCAGCGGAATGGTCGAGTCCTTGCTTCACGCATGTAGGTCGACACGCATTAGATATGGTCGCAACTCAAGGTGGGCTGTCACTCATCATCAGGAGGCTGACGAACGCGTCAATATGATCCAACATCAGGCTTGGCCCGGCGTGCTTTTGTACGCTTTCCCTCCAATATAGTCCTGAGTCTGAGAAATGGGAGTGGGGTCCTGGGAATCTGAATCCAACTCGACACTCCACCGCCGTCCATCAAAAATTCTTTAGTATCATATTGATAAGACAAGTTGCTTTGTCTTCTGTAAACCTCCACCCCTCTGTCCCAAGGCGGTATTTCCAGCGCGTAAATACGGTCCGGACGTATCTTGGTAAAATGGAGGCCCTCCATTCGGCCGGTCAGGGACCAACCTACCAATTGACGCGTGATTTCTCCCGGAAGTTCTGTAATGGGCAGGAGCCATATCAGCAGCGCCGCAACCAGCCATTTCCAGGGCTTGTGCCGTTTCAGCAAGGCCAAGTGCATAAAATAGCAAGCAATAACAGCCCAACACAGCCATTCAGCAGCGTAGTACCACGCATCGTCGTAGTCCGGATCAGCCACTTTGTCACAGTTCACGAGGAAAACGAAACCAACAGTGAGAAAGACAAGTATCCAGCCGTGAATATGCCGGGGATTCAGAAACCGTATTCTGTACAGGTGAGCAAATATTACGAATAGCGCAGCAAAGAGCCCGTCAACAATGTCCGCCCAAAGCCATGTCGTCATCAGGGTTGCTGAGCAAATCAGTACCACTGTCTTCAATGTGATTTTACGAATCTTTCTCCATACCACTGGAATCTTCATACGTCTGGAAGGCGAGAATTCGCGCAGGTAGATCTTGAGAGGCACTAATATGCCTAGATAAGCACCCGGAATAACAAGCGCTAGAAAGGCAAACAAAGAATCGACAATAGTTTTGGCGGGGAAAAAACCCAAATAATATAACATGCAACTTGAGGCAAGAATAAAGAATGCTGACGCCACCACGAAGAAGAGGCAAACCCCTGCTATCAACAACAGCGTGGATCTCAGAATCTTATGACTGCTGGATATGACTCTATGACTGTCGACTTGTTCGGCCCCACTGCCTTGCATATCATTTTGCTCCGCCAGATCGAACCCCGCAACGGTCCAACGGGGTCAAGTCTTTGCTTGACCGATGTTGAATCCGCGCTCCAGCCCCCGCCTCTCGAGCTTCCAGTCGGCCAGTAGAGCGGCTTTCACGCGAGTAACTCCGCCACTTACACTGTGTCTTGTGTCCCAGAGGGCCTTTCACCGGGCAATCCCCCGACTCCATGATGGACTATTGGATGTGACAAAGGCAATCGCTTTCATTCAAGGAAAACCAGACCGGCCATCATGACGGTATCGTGCCCTGCATCTTCACTTTTTTGCATCATCCAGCCAAGGGATTTTGATAACGTTTGCCAGTTTACACCCATGCCGGAAAGTGAAGGCCGCGCTTTGTCCGGGTGACGGCACTGACCTCCTTCCTGAAGCGCTGCGCAATCCGCGTGCTCGTAACAGAATGTTTTCTTGCACCCACCGGACGAGTATCCGCGGGAGCGCTCAAATCCTAAAGATTTGGCGTGATGCTCGATAGCCGCGGTTGTCTCGTGCAACAACAAAGCAGCCTCTCGTAAACTGGCTTCCTGCACCGCTTCCATCGGCATGTCAAACTTGAAAGCAAGGACACGATTGAACCCCTTGATATGGGCTCGAAACTGGGCTGGAGTCATAGAATGCGGCGGGCAGTTAATCGAAGTATTGTAATTGGAGCAGCGAGGATCTTCGCACATGTTACGGAAGTGGTCTTCCACGGTTATCCGGTCAACGCCCAGCAGTTTCGCGTCGCTGACTCCGAGTGACAGGGCGAAAACTAACAAATCCGATATCTGTTCATTATGCATAAATGCCACTTCCACGATTCTGCTACCGCATTTGTGGCATTTATCGTAGCGGTTGGCAAGTAGGGGCGCAATTCATTGCGTCCGATAAGAGGGCGTATGAAGAGGCTGTCTCAAAAGTCGTGGCACTAGGAACATCGTGCTACGATGCGTGGGTGGCCGGGACGTTATACGTCCCGGTGCCGAAGGCACAGGAGGTTTATTTGCTTGTTGGCTTGGTGAGCAAAAAGGGCCGAAAGCAGTGTATGGGCGCGAACAAACCTCCTGTCGCTTCGCGACCCCGACGTATGACGTCGGGGCCACCCAGGTGGGACCTTCTTCACTAGCCGTGGCACGATCTCGATTGGGATCGAAGCTTTGAGACAGCCTTCCAGAAGCGCCCGGATTTCGGGCGGTTCACGAACCGCCCCTACCGACTGGGTGCCAGAATCATGGCTTTTGAGATAGTTTCTTCATCGCCGGGCTACTGTCGGAGCGTCCATGCTGGACGCAGGCACCCGCAAGCTATGGAAGTCATCCCCTTAGAGACTTGCTGAACAAAAGAAACAATCCTTTTAGATTTCATAAGTATAGGCACAGTAGCTTCCCAGCAGGGCATCCTCCAGGGCGTTCGTAATATCCTCTATATGCTCAGTGCCTACCGAAAGGCGGACCAGCTCGGGGGGCAGGCCACCTGCCATTTGCTGCTCCGGGCTCAGCTGGGAGTGAGTAGTACTCGCGGGGTGGATGGCGAGGCTCTTGGCATCGCCCACGTTGGCAAGATGAGAAAACAATTTCACGCAGTTGATAAACCTTTCCCCCGAGACTGCCCCGTCTTTTATTCCGAAAACAACCACCCCACCCGCGTCTCCGTTCGTGAAGTACTTCTGACTCAAGCTGTAGGATGGATCGGAAGGCAAACCAGGGTAGCGAACCCACTTCACAAGGGGGTGTTCCTCAAGAAAACGGGCCACAGCCAACGCGTTTGCACAGTGGCGTTCCATTCTCAAAGATAAGGTCTCCAGACCTTGAATGAATAACCAAGAGTTGTCGGGACTGATGCAGGCCCCAAGATTACGAAGCGGGATCAATCTCATTCTTAGAATAAATGCCATTGATTGGAGATCCCCAAGGTCATGGCCGAACCTCATGCCTCCATATGAAGGCTCAGGCAGGCCGTACAGGCTGAATTTGGGATCGGTCCAATCGAATTTTCCCGCATCAACCACGATACCTCCAATAGCGGTCCCGTGGCCTCCTATCCATTTAGTCATCGAGTGAACGACTACATCAGCCCCGTGGTCAATAGGCCGAAATATAGAAGGAGGAGTAAACGTGGAGTCCACTATCAAGGGCACATGAGCTTCCTGGGCGATTTTCGAGATTTCATCGAAATCCGGCACTCCGAGCATGGGATTCCCGATTGTCTCCAGAAAAACGGCCCGGGTCTTGGAATTGATTGCGGCTCGGAATTGTTCCGGCGCGTCATGGTCGACGAAACGCACAGTAATACCGAAGTGCGGCAGGATATCATTGAACATCGTGTACGTGCCGCCATAAAGGTTACGCGCGGAAACGAACTCATCTCCTGCCTTCATTATGTTGATGAGAGAATAGAATACACCTGCGGTGCCCGATGCGAGAGCAAGAGCTCCAACGCCTCCCTCAAGCGCAGCCATTCGCTGTTCCAGGACATCATTGGTGGGGTTCATTATTCGGGTGTATATGTTCCCGAGTTCTTTCAACGTGAACAGGTTTGCAGCATGTTTGGTATCTCGAAAAACGTAAGACGATGTCCGGTGGACCGGCACCGCACGTGCGGAAGTTCCCGGATCCGGGGACTGGCCCGCGTGGAGAGCGAGCGTTTCAAATTTGAATTCGTTGTCCGTAGGATTCATGTGGACTCACCTCCCGCCCACCTAGCTCAAACCTTGCTAAAGGCTTGCTCCAGATCGGCAATCTGATCGTCGATATGTTCTATGCCGACTGAAACCCTGATCATGTTGCGCGTGATGCCTATTGCCGCGCGAACTTCTTCCGGCATGGACGCGTGCGTCATGGACCAAGGATGTTCGATCAGAGATTCCACGCCGCCCAACGATTCCGCAAGCGTGAAGAGCTTCACCGCGCCGAGCAGCCGGAAAGCTTCTTGCTCGCCCCCTTTGACCAAGAACGAGAACGTGCCGCCGTAACCGGTCATCTGGCGCTGAGCAAGCTGGTGCTGCGGATGGCTTTCCAGCCCTGGATGGAGAACGCGTTCCACCTTGGGGTTAGCTTCCAGCCAATGCGCCAATGCCAGCGCATTACGGTTATGAGCTTCCATGCGAACTCCGAGAGTTTTCACTCCCCGAAGGACAAGGAAACAATCCTGCGGCCCCGCGCATGTACCCATCGCGTTCTGAAGGAACTTGATCTTTCCCGCCAGACCTGCATCTTTCACAATTACCGCGCCTCCTACCACGTCTGAGTGGCCGTTAATGTATTTGGTGGTCGAATGCACAACCACATCGATACCAAGCTCAAGAGGACGCTGATAATAGGGTGAAAGGAACGTGTTGTCACAAATGGTGATAAGCCCACGCACATGCGCAATGTCCGCAATTGCGCGAAGGTCCAGGAGGTTCATGAGAGGATTCGTAGGCGTCTCGGTCCACACCCCTTTAGTATTGGGACGGATCGCTTTGTGGAGCAGATCGAGATCGCGCAAATTTACGAAGTCCACTTCCACGCCGTGTTTTTTCGTCACGTTGACCAATAACCGATAAGTGCCGCCGTACAGGTCATCATGAACCACCAGGTGATCGCCCGCGCCGAACAATTCGAGTACGGTGGATTCCGCAGCCATTCCTGTGGCGAAAACAAAGCCCGCGGTCCCACCTTCCAGCGCGGCCAGACAATCCTCAAGCGCCTTGCGAGTAGGATTGCCGCTTCGTGAGTAGTCAAACTCACCGGGCTGATTCACGCCTTTGAACGCGAACGTGGAAGTCTGGTAGATCGGTGTCATCACCGCTCCATAATTGGGATCGCGTGACTGTCCGGCATGAATTGCTAAAGTCTCAAAACGCATACGTCCTCCTTAAAACAGCCCCCCGATCTTGCGGATTCTATGAGGCCGGAATGTCTTGGAACAGCACCGTGGATAGATAGCGCTCACCAGCATCAGGTAGCACAGTGACCACCACCTTGTCCTTGTTTTCCGGACGCGCGGCCACCCTTACTGCCACAGCCGCGGCAGCCCCACTGGAAATGCCGCAGGTGATGCCTTCTTCACGGTGGAGCCGAAGGCTCATTTCAATAGCTTCATCGTTGGACACCGTCGCGATCTCATCTACAACGTCCAAATCCAACACATCGGGCTTGAAACCTGCGCCAATGCCTTGGATTTTATGCGGCCCGGGCTTGGGCTCCTCGCCGTTTCGGATCGCGGTTAGCACCGGGGAATGGATAGGCTCCACCGCAACTGCCCATATGCTCTTTTGCTTCACGCCTTTGATAAAGCGGCATACACCGGTAATCGTGCCTCCTGTGCCGATCCCGGAAATCAGTATGTCGATCTTTCCATCCGTATCGTCCCAAATTTCCGGCCCTGTAGTCTTGAAATGGATATCAGGGTTGGCAGGGTTCTTAAACTGCTGCGGCATAAAGTATTTCTGCGGGTCACTCGCAACAATATCCTCTGCCTTCTTGATAGCTCCAGGCATTCCCTTGGCGCCTTCCGTCAAAATAAGCTCCGCTCCGAACGCCCGCAACATCCTGCGACGCTCCAAAGAAAAAGTCTCCGGCATCGTCAAAAGGAGAGGATAATTGCGAGCAGCGCACACAAAGGCCAAAGCTATGCCGGTATTGCCGCTGGTGGGCTCGAGAACGGTGACTCGCCGCGAACCTGGAGTGAGATAACCGTCCTGCTCTGCGGCCCATATCATTGACGCGCCGATCCGGCATTTCACGGAATACGACGGGTTGCGCCCTTCAATCTTTGCCAGGACTACCCCAGGAAGCCCGGCAGCTACTCTGTTCAACCGGATGAGCGGGGTCCGTCCGATGCTGTAGCTGTTGTCGAGATGAATATTTCCCATTGTTTTCCTCCTCTGCGGTTAGTTTTCGGACTGGTTGACGACGTTTCAATATGAGTCTTCTAGCAATTCCCAGCAGATCGCCGGACTTGATTGAATCGCACGAATCGCTCTCTCGCTGCTCACGCATCCGCACCGATCAAGCCATCTGAGTGCTTTTCAAGCGGACCGGTTCCCTGGCACGACCCACAAAGCGCAGAATCTATTTCGGCAGAGTCTGCAACAGGCGACGGTCCGCCGCACAGGCAGCATTCGGGATCAGCGACTCGTTCCGCGGAAATGAACCGGGTACGAAGCCCGTCATATGCAAGAAACCGGTAAGCCATGTCCGGATCGTAGCCCAGAATCAGTTTCACCGCTTCCACAACCGCCAGGCTTCCCATGACACCGACGACTCCGCCAAGGATGCCTTGCCCGCGGCACGTGGCGATCGGGCTCCCGGGTTCGGGTTCAGGAATGAGGCACCGATAGCAGGGATTCCCCACTGCTGGAATCACGACCTGGAGCTGGCCTTCAAATCCCACCGCGGAAGCCGAAACTAAAGGAATTCCTTCTATCCAACAGCAATCGGACACGAGAAATCGCGTGCAGAAGTTGTCACTGCCGTCGATGACAACGTCGTAATTCCGAACGATCTCGCGCAACCTCGCCGCATGGCCCAACCGCGTATGATAAGCTTCAACCACGCAATGCGGATTCAATGCAGAAATGGCCTCCTGAGCACAATCCACCTTCACGCTATGCACGTGGTCAGTCCGAAAGATCACCTGTCTTTGCAGATTGGAAAGCTCCACGCTGTCGCTGTCCACGAGCCCGATGCGTCCCACACCGGTCGCGGCCAAGTACAGGGCTGCCGGAGACCCGATGCCGCCAATACCCACGATGAGCACGCTGGAGGACTTTAGGCGCTGCTGTCCGGCCCAGCCGATCTCGGGTAAGACCGAGTTACGGGAGTAGCGCACGAGTTCTTCTTTGGAAAAATGAGGGCTCATCAGACGCACCTTGGTCAGCACTTTGTGGAGGAGCATTCATCGCAGTACTGAGACCGAGCATAGTTGCCTTGGATTCATGTCACTATTTCGACCGGTTTGGTCGAGATTATTCACCAAAAAATCTTCCGGATGCTCATGTCCTGCATATCAGCCCACCTATATAGCAAAGTCTGCAACCGACTTTTGACATTCCTCCGCTTCTTGAACCACGAGCTCGTGGAAGGTTGTTGAGTCGTACACGCCTTCCAGAGCCTTTTCCGCGCGCGCCCAAAGTGAAAGAAACGGGCAACCTCCGTACATGGGACAAGAGCCCTTCTTGCTGCCCGCCGTGCATTCCACAGGAGCCAGCGGGCCTTCGACGAACCGCAGGATAGCGCCCACGGTGAGCTCCTTTGCCGGGCGAGCAAGCAGGTATCCGCCATCCTTGCCCCGGACCGATTCCACGAACCCGCCGCCCTTGAGGTGGTTGAGGATATTCTCCAAGAACCTCTGAGGAATGGCCTGAGCTTCGGCAATGTCACCGATCTTGGTCGCGCCGGTGCCTTGGCGCTTTGCCAGTTCGAAGACGGCCCGGACCGCGTACTGTGCTTTTTGAGAGATGGGCATATGGCGTACCAAATGTCACTTACTCTACCGATGAAGTAGACATTACCAGCCGCCATGTACCCTGTCAAGGATTTTTTTCATTTTGAGACGTTTCGGCCAAGGAAGAGAACAGAACGCCTTTTCTCTCTTTCCTAAAGGGAATACACAGCATAGGCGCTATTTTCAGGCAGACTATTTGGCCCCCATCGTCCCTCACCCTTCCCTCTCTGGGGCAGTCCAGCGAAGCGCGGGATTGCCTGCCAATCCTGGCGGACTGGAAAGTCCGCCCCACAACGGAAAGAATTTGGCCACGCGCACGCCTATTTGGCCATCATCTTATAATGTTTCTGATACTTATCGTGTTTTTGTGTGATATTTTATCATAAATATATTGTAACCTATTGGTATTTCTGCTATAGAACTCATCGGCAAGGTGGCCCTACCAGGCCGAAATACCTCGGAGCACACACGATGAAGAGAATTATCCTCACAGCCCTCATCGCAGCCCTGGCCTTCACGTGCGCGCACGCACAAAGCATCATGTCCATCGAACTCCAGATCGAGCGCATCAAGGCTCAAATTGAGGCTCAGGTCGAAATCATGAGGGCCGCGCGGGAAAGCGCGGAAATCCGTGTGGAACAGGCGCAAATGCGCGTGGAAGAAAAGCTGAACCTTGCCCAGGAAGAAATCGACCGTCAAATTGCTCTAGTGGAAACATACCGCGACAGCCTGTCCAACAACGGCCAGTCCGGTACTGAAGCTGTGGATCGGATCACCAACGAGTGGAAACAGACTCTGTCGAACGCGTACGCAGACATGCGCGTGCAGATGCAGAAGGTCGACGAGATGCTCTCGCAGCTCAAAGCTCTGAGAGACCGCGTGAGCCTGATGCGACAGACGGTTTCGATCTTGTTCGGTAGTTCCAATGGCACGGCCGCGCCCGCGTCAATGAGCCCGCTCGTCACCACGACGCAAGTTCCGGTTACAACGATCCCCACTACCACCGTGGTGCAGCCGGCGACGACACAGCCTTCGACTACGCCGACCACGACCGTAGAGCAACCTACGACAGTAGAACCCTCGACAACGCCCAT
Organism: Thermodesulfobacteriota bacterium; assembly: GCA_049323095.1. Lineage (GTDB taxonomy): Bacteria > Desulfobacterota > Desulfomonilia > Desulfomonilales > Desulfomonilaceae > VGSG01. The sequence continues at coordinate 1,390 of JBMOME010000050.1, read as the reverse complement.
CACCACAGTGGAACAGCCCACAACCGTGGACCCTTCCACAACGCCCACGACTACGACGACAATCGAACAGCCTACTACGGTCGAACCTTCAACCACTCCCACCACCACAGTGGAGCAGCCGACCACGTCTACGTCCCCGCAGACCACGCCCACGACCGACCCTCCAAAGAAATGACCGTACAGCTCCTAGAGCCGCTCGGTCGAGCGGTTGCCCCAAACGAGAAGCTGTTTGAAAAGCTAGGGGGTTCTGGAAGAGTTGCCGGGGAGACCCCTTTTTGCAAACGGAAGATTTCCTTGGTTCAGTTGAGAGACAGTAAGACAATCGGGTAACGGCCGGTCCTGTTGTCGCGGACCGCGTCAAGGGGACCGGTAGGGGCACCCCTCGTGGGTGCCCGGTAGAGACCGGCTTCCGTGCCGGTAATTCCGACAAGGGCAGGCACAAGGCCTGCCCCTACAGTAGCTGCGTTCACAGTATCAGGATCGCGTGTGCTGGTTGCCAGTGCCAATGTTTTGAATTTGGACCACAGCTAACGGCATGGCCCATTCGCAAGCAGGGCTTCCTCGGACCCTCGCGACCAAAAAGTCCTACCCTTCCAAACGCTTCCAGCGATTGTGAGAACCTGGATTTCCTCAGACTCGAAGCCCCAGCGTCAGTTGACGCTATGAATAGGCCCGCACACGCGGCCATATACCTTCGTGTCACTCCGTGGTATAAATAATCTTGGGAAATATCATGGACGTGACGTGCTCAAAATGCGGAACCCTTAGCAACGTGCCTGACCACAAGGTCCCGATCGGCCGATCGTACCTTCTCTGCCCGGAGTGCGAGGCGCGCATCAACATATTCAAGAGCCTTCAACCGGGCGCGGTGGTAACCAACCTTACAGGGTTGAGGTTCTCCCGTGAAGGCGAAGGGTTGCACGAAGAATACTGCGAACCGGGAGAGCTGTGGCGGCTCGTGGAAGTGATCCACCCATGCCCGGAAAAGGGCAAGTCACGCGAATGCGAGCGCGACAACGAAGGCCGATGCCCGAATCAGCGGCTTATCCTGCGTTTGCGCCGAGACAAGACTCTGTATCGATCCTGCATGTACCGCAAAGGCCGAAAGATATTCGATAAGAGTTCCCGTTCGCCCGTAGGTGCGGGACCACCTCCCAGCGACATCCTGCCCCCCGAAGACGAAGACAAGACCTATCGGATCACCTGAGGCCGCCCAGCAGTCGGTTCTTCTTGCGCAAGAAATGGACGGGCCCTCTTCGCTGCTGGATTATCCATTCAACTCCGCTAAAGCCCCGTAGGGGCGATTGAAAGTAGCCCGGCAATTCATTGCCGGGTAACCGATGAGCAAAAATCCACCTCTTTGTCCCCAGGTGGCGTCCGAAGGATGAAT
>JBMOME010000049.1:16198-20920 GCA_049323095.1 Thermodesulfobacteriota bacterium | reverse complement strand
TACAGTCGGTTACAGGCCGGAGAAGGTATACCTGGAGAGGACTTGCACCTCTCTGATTAAGTACGCCCGCAGGCGCACTGGCCGGGACGTTATACGTCCCGGTGCCGAAGGCACAGGAGGTTTATTCCTTCGCTCGCTTGTCGAGCAAAAGGACCAGGAGTGTTATGTGGGCCCGAATAAACCTCCTGTCGCTTCGCGACCCCGACGTATAACGTCGGGGCCACCCAGTTGAGACTTGCTTCACTAATACTGGCACGCCTTGGTTGGGATCGCAGTTTTCAAACAGCCTACCGACCAGGCCTGGGACTAGTCGCGCGCAATGAATTGCGCCCCTAGAATCAGATTGCTCACCCCCCTGGTTCAGCATTCCCCTTGAAAATCTGCGGCAAACCGAGCATGACCGGGGTTTGAGTTTTCCCGTCACTTACGCTATGATGATTTTTCAGTAGGACGAAGATTCTCCACGAGATCCAGCTTCAGGAAGCGCAGGTGATTCGCCTTCTTTAGGAAGCCTCCCATCTTCCCAACCGTTCTTGCCCTCTCGACCGGGCCGGATCTTGCGTGCCGACCGGACGCGGAACTGGTGCCGTTTTATGCCTGCGCAGGACCAATTACCGCCAATTATCTCTTCTTTCGATCTCATCAGATCCATGCCGCGCAGAACCCGCGCCAAAGCATGGTGAACAGCCGAATTCGCAGGACTAGCATTTGAGGAAGGAGACACAAATGGACCTATTCGCAAAGCTGACCGAGATCGCCGGACCGGGCAATGTCAGTACTTCGGCAGTCGATTGCCTCGCCTATTCCAGGGATATGTCCGTGCACTGGGGCACTCCTGACGCGATAGTCTTTGCCACGAACACGGAACAGGTGAGCAAGCTGATGGCTCTGGCAAACCAGGAAAGGATCCCGGTGACAGCCAGGGGCACTGGATCGTCGGTCACCGGTGCGGCTCTTGCGCCCAAAGGCGGGATACTGCTGGATTTCACCAGGCTGAATAAAATTAAGGAGATCAATCGCGCCGACGGTTACGCCGTAATCGAGCCCGGGGTCATTTGCAACGCGCTCAACGCCAAATTGGCGCCGACCCATTTCTTCCCACCCGATCCAGGCAGCGCGGCTATTTGCACCATCGGCGGAATGATAGCAACCAACGCCAGCGGTGTCAGGGCAGCCAAGTACGGCACCACCAAGGATTACGTCAAGGCTCTCACCGTTGTGCTTGCGGACGGCAGAGTCATTCGGACCGGTGACGTGGCGCCCAAGAGTTCTGCGGGCTACGATTTGACGCACCTGTTCTCAAGTTCAGAAGGGACTTTGGGCATTATCACCGAAGCGGTGGTGAAAATCCTCCCCATGCCCGAATACGAAGCGTTCTCAAAAGCGTCGTTCCCTGATGTGGACACCGCTGCAGCCGCGGTGGAGAAGATCTTCACCTCGGGTATCGAGCTTGCCACGTGCGAAATCCTGGACAACGTGAGCCTTCAGGTGGCCCGAGACGCGCTCAAGATGGATATTCCTGCGGACGTGAATTGTCAGCTCTTCATGGCGCTTGACGGCCCCAAGAGCGCGGTGCAGGACCAGATCAAGCAAATAGACGAGATCTGCAAGTCAGTGGGAGGCAAGGAGAATCTCTGGTCTGACAATCCCGCGGAAAAGGCAAAGCTCTTCGCGGCCCGTGGAGGGCTGGTTCCGGCAATGAGCCGACTCAAGCCAGTTCATCGACTGGTTCCGCTGGTGGAAGACCTGGGAGTGCCCATAAGCCGTATTCCCGCAACCATCGCGGAAATCCAGAAGATCGGGAAGAAATATGGGTTCCCGGTAGCCACCTTCGGTCACATCGGCGACGGAAACCTCCACGCAACCTTCATCATGAACCCCACAGATCCCGAACATTGGAAGCAGGTCAAATCCATCGCGCTCGAATTCATCGAAATGACGCTGCGCCAGGAAGGGACGGTTTCAGCGGAACACGGGATCGGCATGGCCAAATCTCCGTACATCGGCAGGCAACTGGGTGAATCCCTAGCAGTGATGAAGGAGATCAAGAAATCTCTGGACCCCAACAATATCCTCAATCCGGGCAAAATGGGATTTGACGACGCGATACGCGACATCTTGGATGAAAGCAGTTTTGAACAGTTCGTTCGCGAACCGGATAAGCTCGATCGCTTCCCTGAAGACGTGTCACCCGAAATCATCGCATGTATCCAGTGCGGGTTCTGTCGAGCCGGCTGTCCCACCTTTGCTGAAAGCACCCTTGAATCACTCAACGCGAAAGGCCGGGTGACCCTGGCGTACAACATGCTCCTCGGCCGACTGGAACCCTCTGAGGACCTGGCAAAGCGGCTGTACCAATGTATGCTTTGTCTCAACTGCAAATCCGTGTGTCCAGCCCAGGTGAACGTTGCGGACATCGTTCGGAACGCTCGCCAAAAGCTCGTGGAAAAAGGGTTCCTCCCCGAAGGATTCAAAGTGGCTCTGGCTGCAATGATCGACGCGGCCAATCCGCTCCTTGCGGCACCTGAGAAACGAACGGACAGCTATCCGCCGGACTACAAGCGTGCTGTTCCAGGACAGACCGAAGCCATGCTCCATCTGGGATGCGTGGCGAGCTTCCAGGATGTGAAGATAATTCCTTCGTTCATGAAGATTCTCGATAAGGCCGGAGTTAATTACGGCGCGATTGGTGAAGAAGAAACCTGCTGCGGGTACCTGGCCTATCTCGTCGGCGACATGAAAACGTTCAAGAAGACCATGGAAATGTACCTTGAGCGCGTCGCCAAGTACAAGCCCAAGCAACTCATCACCACGTGTGCTGGCTGCCTCAAGACCTTCCGGGATCTTTACCCGAAGTATGGAGACAACGGGAAGCTGGAAGTGCTCCATGGTGTGGAATTGATGGAAAAGCTCATTGGAGAAGGCAAGCTCCTATTCGATCAGCAAGCGCCGGCCATGAAGGTCGTTTACCACGATCCATGCGATATCGGCCGCCACATGGGTGTGTACGAGCCTCCCCGAAACGTGATCAAAGCCATACCGGGCGTTGAGCTGCTGGAATTCCCGCTGAACCGCGCTCAAGCGAAATGTTGCGGTGGTGGTGGCGGCATGAAGGGCTTTGACAACGAGATGGCCGGAGACATCGGATACAAGCGGCTTCTTTCCGCGATAGACCTCGGCGCGGAGGCCATTGTTTCCGCGTGTCCATCGTGCAAAGGCACCTTCAATCAGGCCGCCGCACGAGCCCGCAGAGAAAAGAAAGGCAAGATCAAAGTCCTCGACATCACGGAACTCATCGCCCAGAGGTTGGTATAATCAGTTGAGGCCCGCCTGCGTGCCGACAGTTCTTAGTAAGGGCAGACCCGTGCTTCTGCCCTTACTCCGAGAGTCCCCCTTGGGGGAAGACACGGGCGACTGCTATTTTGGCGATTATTCCTAATTCCCGCTATATGATAAGAACCTAAGAAGTCTGGGGCGTGCGCTTCACGGACGCAATGCGTGCGGCGAAAGCCATACCGTCATCATGCTTCTTGCACATATCTCAAGGAGGCAAGACGTGATGGGTAGAGGGTGGCGTTATTGTCTTCCTCTAGGTCGACTCCTTTGTCTCACCTTGTTGACCTACTCACTGTTAATCGGAACATCCCTTGCCCAGTACAAGTACATTCAAAAGGCCGTTCTGTTGTCCGGTGAGGTAGATGTGACGGTAACCTATGCTTTGCGCGGCCAGGAATGGGATGAAAGCCTTCCCGGGCCTCGTTATTGGGGTGATGTGACCATACACGTCACACGAGGCGATATTTCTTTTGAAGTTCCATACTTGTCGCTCTCACGCACATCCCCGAATGGGGTGATTGAAGGAATCAGGGAGTCTACCGGCTGGAAGGACGGCTACCTCTTTATCCCATCAGAGTGCGGTGGAGGCACCTCGTGGAGATGCGAAACTGAGTATGTGTTCGCCGTCAGACAGGGGAAACTCATCAAAGTTGGTGAGTTCGCTGTCACGATGGGTCCCAACACACCGGGACTTGGTTCCTCATATGCACACGGCTTTTTCTACGACGTTTGGGGACGGTTGGAGGCAAATCCGTTCACGAGTCACGCTTCGGCTCCCTTTTTCTTCATGGTCATGAAAGAAGAAGACGGCGTTCTGGCCCCGGACCTAGATCGAACCTGGGAACACAATAGGGAAACTTACAAGGAGAAACTGGAATTCATACGTCACTACGATAGAGGAAAGCCTAGCGACGATACACGCAGGCAATCTCTCGCATCGTCCCTTCTCCTCTGTGCCGCGCTTGCGAAGTATTGCGATCGACAGCCGGAGCTGGATTTAGCAATGCGTCAGGCAAAGTATCTACTTCCTGACAAAGAGTTTGGTGTGTTCCAGGATCTCATCGAGCGCCGCGTTGTGAAGGGGAACACACCGCAAAAGAACTGAAACGGGTGCGCGGCCAAAGAATTGACATCGGCGATGGCTGCCACCGGTGCAACGATGAAGACCTGGACAGGCAGAGACGCCGGTCCTACCAGAACAGGAAGGAAGCTACGAGTACGTACCAGGCCGGCAACGCTCCGGTAGCGGCCGGCGTCCCTGCCGGCCCGAGAACGTCGGATAAGGTGCCGGTCCCACCAAGAAGCAGGATACTACCTGTCTGAAAGCGAATCGGTATGAGAGACCGATCTAATTCTGGGGAAGATTCTTGAGACGGTTTCGGACCA
>JBMOME010000049.1:0-16188 GCA_049323095.1 Thermodesulfobacteriota bacterium | reverse complement strand
AGGCGAGCCTGGGTGGTGTGGGGATACTCTTTCACCAGCTTGTCGAAAATGATCCGCGCGGATTGCTGATCGCCCATTTTGTCAAATGACTGTCCTTGCTTGAGGAGCGCGCTCGGTTCCTTTTCCGAGCCGGGAAACTCTTTTAAAACCCGATCGAACTGTAATACCGCTTCATTGTAACGGCCCGCGGCGAAATGCGCTTCGCCGGTCCAGTAGACCGCGTTGGCCGCGAATTTGCTCTTGGGGTAACGCTTGAGAAATGCGTCAAACAGGCCGATTGCCTGGTCAAAAGAGCCTTCCCGCACTAACGCATAGGCCTGCCTGAAGGCCTGCTCTTCTTCGGATACGGGATCATTCCTGATCTCCAGCGGAACTCCCGGCACAGGCGCGTGCGATATTTGCGGAGGCCGTCCTGGGGCCGATCCCACGGCCGCGGGAGGCTCAACGGCCCCGGGTGGCTGGAACTCACCCCTCGGAAGCGCGGTCTGCTCCATTCCCAATTGCCGCTCAATGAAGGCTACCCTGTTCTGAAGCTCTCGAATTGCGTTCTGATCTGCACCCGAAGCCTGGAGGCGCTCCACCTGGTCGCGAAGACGCTGCAAGTCGGTCTCCAAAGCTTCCATGCGGGCCACAATCTGCAAGCGGGCAGGGTCTACCTGCGGGACAGACTGTGCAGGTTCGACAAAAGGCAATCCCGGCGCGCCTGTTCGGCTGAGACAGCCCCCGGCCGAAGCCGCAAGCAGCACTAGCAGGGCTAAAACAAGTCGCGGCGCGGCACGCGACGCAAGTGTACGTGTTGGGGGACGCGAATGGGAAAGGTAAGCCAAAATCACTGCACGGCTCGCAGATAGACCCGCCGGTTCTGGGCCCAGGCAGTCTCGTTGTGGCCGGGATCCGCAGGCAGCTCCGAACCGTACGAAACTGTCGATATCCGCTGCGGATCAATGCCCAGACTGGCAAGGAAATTGACCGCAGAGCGAGCACGGCGTTCGCCAAGCGCAAGGTTGTACTCGGCGGTGCCGCGCTCGTCGCAGTGGCCTTCTGCCACGATTCTTACATGGGGAGTCTGCTGGAGAATCTGCGCGTTATATTGCAGAGCAGCTTGAGCCTCGGGAACGAGGGTGTACTGATCGTAATCGAAATAGATCGCCTTTAGATTCGCTTGAACTGCCTGGAGTTCCTGCTCCGCGACCGGTCCGGCTCGATATGCTCCGGGGAATCCGGGATGCGGCGGATTGGGCTTGACGATCTTGGGAGCGCAACCCGCGGCCAACGCGCAGAGCAGAATGAGGCAGAGCAGAGGATAGAAAGGCGATTTGATGCGGCTTATTCTTCCGAAGACTACGAAGGGCAGAGCTTTCCTTAGCGGACTTCCGGCCCCCAGGAAGGGGCTTTGCCGGGGATGGGAGAGACCGGGACTTGCACCGTGCCTCGGGCGTCCATTACCCAAATACGGGACTGCCCGTCCCGAGTGGACGCAAAGGTGATCATTCGCCCGTCCGGAGACCAGGCCGGGGCTTGGTTCGAGCCTTCCCGGGTCAAAACCCTCATGTCCGTGCCGTCCGTCCTGATGGTGCATATGTGAAATCGTCCTTCGATTCGAGCAGTGAACGTGAGTAGGTCTCCCCGTGGAGACCAGTCAGGGTCCGTCGTGTAATTGCTCTCAAATGTGAGCCGCCTGGGCTGACCGCCATTGACCGGAATCAGATAGATCTGGGGAGTTCCGGCCTGGTCGGAAACGTAAGCGATGGTGGATCGGTCAGGCGACCATGAGGGTGAGATATCATTTCCTCTCCCGTCAGTCAACCTTTTTAGTATGTTTCCTTGCGGACTTATGATAAATATCTTAGGTATTCCTTCATTATTGAGCGATAACGCTATCTCTCTCCCGTCCGGAGAATACCGAGCAGACGCATTCAAACCTGGCCTCCCGGAAATTAACGCTTGCTTGCCCGTGACCGTTTCCAGCCACCATGTCTCCGGCTGCCCTCGCATGTACGACGTAAAGAGAAGGCTGCGACCGTCCGGAGACCATCTGGGCGAAAGGTTGATACTCCCGTTATTGGTGAGCTGACGCAGGTCGTGCCCGTCGAAGTCCATGGAAAAGAGTTCGCGTGGGTTGGCAGCTCCCGCGAACGCTATTCGGGTAGAAAAGCATCCTGGGATACCGGTGAGTTGGTCCAATATCCGATCCCCGAGGCGGTGTACGATCTGTCGCGCCTGCGGGTTTGCCGCGGTGAATCGTTTGCCCAGTTCCTGTTTCTGGAGAGCAACGTCGTAGACGCGGGCCTCAAGGACAAGCTGATCTCCTTGGACATGCACCTGTCCGCTTACCAGCGCCTGAATGCCCATTTCAGAGATCTTCTGGAAATCCGGGCCTCCATTTGCTGCGTACGGGAGGGCAGGATCGATCTCCACAAGTTGGAAAAGTCCGGTCAGGTGCAGATCGTTCTTGAGGATGCGCGCCAGTTCTGTCCCGTTGATAACCCCAGGCTGATCCGATATGAAGTCGCCCACCGCGATGGGCATGCGCACGAGGCTGGGATCGCTCACGTCGATCACGAGCTTTGCGAAGGCAGGATTCGGAGCGGCGGCAATGGACACCATGAAGAGGAGAATAAAGAGCAGTGCGGACGATCGACCGCGGTAGGCCAACTGAATGCTGATTTTATAGGAACGGATCATGGCGGTACGAGATCTTATCTCCCCGACCGATCCCTTACGAACTTCTGCCTCTGAGGCCCTTTTTCGGCTTGTCACTGTAGGCCTCTGGGGGTGAACCGCAGCGCGAGTCCGCCGGCCATGCGGATCTTCTCGCTCATCTCTGCGGAGATCCTCGGGAACGGGGCTGCCTGGTGCACTGCTCTCATTGCCGAGCGGTCGAAGAGAGCGTCTCCGGAGGTCTGATCCACGGACGCGGCGATGAGCCGTCCGTCATCGGCAATTTGTATGCCGATAATGGTGACCTTTCCGGGGCCCGGATCATGGCCGAGCATGGACCAGTTCTCATTGATGCGGCGCCTGACCATATCGAACCAGCGCATGAGCTCGTGATCTACAATTCCTGTGGCCGGTCCCTGCACTCCAGTCTGGTTGCCCACGGTGCCGGACGCCCCTGCCGGAGGCGCTGGAGGCCTGGAAGCCCGCTTGCGCTCCACGTCCTGTTGTATTTCCGCAAGCCTCTTCCGAAGGGTTTCCTCGGGGGATTCCTTCGGCTTGGGTTTTTTACCCGCCTCATCTTCGGGCTTCTTCTTGGGCTTGGGCTCGGTCTGTTCCACTCGTTGGGGAGGCTTTTTCCTCTTCTTGAGCTTGATCTCCTTGTCCGAAACCGCGGCCACCGATCCCCGGTCGATCTTTTCGGGGAGCTTGTCAGGCTCGGGGGGCGGTTTTATGCGCTCCATTTCTGCCAACGGAGGGATCTCGGATTCGCGAGTCGGCCCTTGGAGGGCTTTCTGCATGGCCGGCTCGCTCTGCTGCGATTCCACAAGCTTCACGTGTGTCACATCCCCCCGGATAGTAATGGGCTTGGATTTGGAGGACGCATAAATATGGATCAGCGCGGCCAGCGCAATCCCGTGAAGGATTGCGGAAACCATGAGCATCCACGGCGAAATCGCACGCACTGACCTGAAGGAAAGATCAATCATCTTTTCAAAGGCGGCTCTTGTTGGGGAGTGGTGATCAGTCCTACATCAGGAACACCTGCGTTCTTTAGGTTGGCGAAGATGCGCACCACCGACCCGTACTGCACGCTCGTGTCCGCGCGTAGGTACACAGCCGGCGATCCTTGGCCCTTGAGCTTTTCCGTCACCGAATCCACCAGGGACTCTTCGGTCACGGCCGAGTCATCGACGAAGATCTTGCCTGCTGCGTTTACGGATATGAGTATATCCTTTGTTTCCGGCTTACTGGCTATCGGTTGGCCCTTTGCTGAAGGGAGGTCTACTGACACGCCTTCCTGCATCATGGGCGCGGTCACCATAAAAATGATGAGCAGCACCAGCATCACGTCCACCAGTGGCGTCACGTTGATATCGGACATGGCGCTGCGACTTCTTCCGCCGTTTGTGCTGAATGCCATGGACTCACTCCTCTCGGATTCCTGATTTTGTGGCGCGGGCGCGCCTGGCAGTGTCTACTTCCTCTTCCAGTAGACTCGTTCGATAATGTTGATCAGTTCAGCGGAGAAGTTGTCCATTTCGGTTGCCATGGTGTTGATGCGGCTGAGGAAGTAATTATAAAAAATTACGGCCGGAATGGCGGCAGCCAGTCCCGCGGCTGTTGCGATAAGCGCTTCCGCGATGCCGGGGGCAACAACGGCCAGCGATGCACTCTTGGCGACGCCGATGCTCCGGAAGGATTCCATGATCCCCCAAACCGTTCCAAACAGTCCGATGAAGGGTGCGGACGAGCCGGTTGTGGCAAGAAAGTTCACACCTCTCTCCAGGCGGGTTCGTTCTGCGGTCACGGCCTGCTGAAGGGATCTGGTGACGTTATCCATCGCAGTGCGTTCGTATTCAGGCTCCTGCGTGCCCTCCGCGCCGTTTCTTTGCTGGCCTGACTGAAGGCGCGACAGCCTGTTCAATTCTGCGTAACCTGCTTTGAACACCTGAGCGAGCGGGCTGAATGTGAGTTGTTTGGCTTCAGCATAGAGAATGGAGAACTTCCGGGATTCTCGGAACGCGTCGAAAAAGAGCTGTGTCTGTTTCTTCGCACGTGAGAGGGTCAGCGATTTGGTAAGGATAATGCCCCAACATGCTATGGAAAAAACCAGGAGCATCAGCATCACTCCTTTGACGACCCACCCCGCACCCATAACAAGCGCCCAGATGCTGTGGTTGGATATTGTTGGTGTGTTCAAGGCCGCGGCGAGAGCCTCGGGCATGGTAGAAGTCTCCTTTCTCCAGTTCAGATGATTACTTAATCCATAATTCTGGCCAAGTCAAGTTTTCCCTTATTTACGCTATGTTATCGTTTTAAGCTAAAGTAATCCCAGCGTCGTGGCAGGGACCCATGATGCTCCGTAATCTGACGGCGGAGCCCCACGGCCTAAATCAGCTCGTGGTGGGGCCGGCCGCGCTTTAGTGGTTGGGACGATCCTCCGCCGGCGCGTCGCCTCGCGGGAAGCACGTGCCCACTTGTTATCCTTTGTCCAGTCTGGTTGTCCACTTGGTTGACATGAATGGCTTGAGCGTCTACAGTAGTGTAGGAGACAGCTCATTCGGGATATTGTTCCATTCCTTCAGGTTCGCTGGTTGAAGTTTTGCAAGCACCACTTGCAAATAACTTGACATCTTCCCTCAATTCGTTGTATTTTCTAAGAAAAAAAGCGAGGTTGTCATGCCTCACCGGATAGTGGTCGCGGACAAGGATCCCCGAAGCCGGGAAGCCGTAACTCGCTTCTTGGGCGACCAGGATAATGAATTTGTGACCGTTGCCAGTTCCGGCGAACTCAAGGACGCGATCAAGCGCCACCGGCCGGACCTTATCATCCTCAATGCCGTTCTGGAAGACGCGCCTGGATGGCGCATCGTCAAGAAGATAAAAGACTCGAAAGACTATGGCGGTGTACCCATCCTCCTGATGACCGGAGATCCGGGAGGGCCACCACCGGGCAAGGTCCAGACAACCGGCGCGGACGGTTACCTGGCTAAACCTATCGAGGGCGCGGCCCTGAAGAACGCGGTGGGGTCGCTCCTGGGTTTGCCGGGCGAGGGTGAGCTGGACATCGACGAAGAGATAACGCTTCATTTCGACGAAGAGGATGAGGAAGTCACCGTTGGGAGGGCCGCGAGAGGACGTGGTGTTGCGCCCGATGATATTCCCAGCCCTGTTGGGGACACGGTGGAGATCGACACGGGGGGCATGGCTTCAGAACTCGATGCCGAGACGATCCAGAGCACTCCGTCGGAGTACGAGGACACGGTGCGGCTCAACCTCGACGATATGGACTTGGAAGATACGGACGAGGAGTTTGCCACTACCGAACCCACCATTGAGCTGGTGACCGACATTGCGGTGGACCTCGATTCGGGAACCGAGGAGTTGGACATCTCGGGCGACCGGGTCACCGGCGAGATATCGCTGGATTCGCCTGAGGTTGCCGGCGCGTCCGATGAAGCGCTGCCTGACTTCTCTTCAGACGTTGATTCTGCGCAGAAGGCTTCACAGCGGGCCAAGGATTCAGTTACCGTCGAGATGGATGTGGATGACCTTGACCTGGGACTGGAAGTGACAGGTGAGGAAGAGGAGATTGTTGCCGAGACTTCCATCGGCCCGGACAGTACGGACCTGGAGAAGCTCCTTGAGGTGCAAGAACCTTCTCTGGTCCTTACCTCTGAAGAATTGCAATTGGAGGATGATTCTCTCGTCCGAGACGTGGGCGCTGAAGCAGCAGCCGGCGAACTGGACGTGATCGATCTGGAAGAAGATACGGAAATATCGGAACTCGAGGCGGAAGAGCTGGAGCCCATCCAGGTCGCATCAGAAGTGATGGATATGGGAGATGTGGAAGAAACCGAGCAGGTGCCCGACGAAGACATGGCCCAGCTCGCTCAGGAAAACCTGGAAGAAGCCGAGTTCGACGACACAGTGGATGTGACGTTGGAGGAAGGTCCCACGGTGGAGATCGATACCGCGGGTTTAGGAGCGGAAGAGATCTCACTGGAAGACGTTTCTGACGAGGCGATTGCCACGGAGGAGTTCTTCGGCGAGGAACTGCCGACAGCCGAATTTCCAACCGAGGTATTCCCCAGTGACCGCACGGAAGACTTGAGCCTCGAACAAGAGATATCGTTCGAGGAACCCGAAGGAGGCGAAGACTACTTCGCGAAAGGCGAACTACCCTCAGAAGAAGCCCCGAGAGCAGCAGCGGGTCCCGCGGAACCGCTGACCGCAGAGCCGGAAGAAGAGGAGCCGGTTCTTGAAGTCACGGAAGACATCCTCCTGGATGAGATTACGTTTGAGGAAGAAGAGAAGCGCGCTCCTGAGTCTGCCGCGGCCGCGGGCCCACTGAAAGCTCCCGAAGAGCCTGTCGCTGCATTTGAACCCGAACCTGCGCGTGAAGCCGGTCGTCGCGAACCTTTCTTGACGGAGGAGCTGCCGGAGGTGACGGTTGCCGCGGCCTCGACCAGAGAAGCCTTTCCGTCCCTGGACCAGATGAAGGACGTGTTCTCCGCGGTCTTGGCCCAAAAGCTTCAGGAATCAGCCCTTCCGGCGAGTCAATTTGCAGCGGCACCGGGCGAGGCGCTCCGGGAATCCTTACCTCCGAGAGAGGACTTCCGTCAAGCCTTCACAGGCGCTGTGGAGAGTGCGCTTCCGCCGAAGGACGAGCTCATGGAACGTCTGCTGGAACGCGTGGCGGTTGCCTTGCCCAGTCGGGACGAGATCTTGGATCGGGTGGATGCGATGATTGTGAAGTCTCTTCCTTCTGAAGAGGTCATTGCGCAAAAGGTGGACGAGGCTATTCAGAAGGCCATTCCGGGTACCGAGACGGTCATGGACAGAATAGAAGAGGCTCTGCGGGCCGTCCCCACTGAAACTGAGGTGCAGCAACGCTTTGAAGGGGCATTCAAAGGCTTCCCCACAACCGAGACCCTTCTTGCACGCCTGGACGAACATGTGAAGGCCGTGATGCCGGATCGCGCGGGCTTCGAGACCGCACTGCGAAATATGTTCCAGGCAAGAATCGAGCACGCGCTCGGCATGGCGAACATCAAAGCTGCCATCGAGTCGGCAATTCCGTCCGGCGACGATCTGCTTGCCGATCTCAAGCAAGCGCTGCCTGAGAAGGAGCTCTTCCGAGAGACTCTCGCTCAGAGTCTTGCACACGCAATCCAGGACGCGTTGCCGGAAAAGATTTGGCTGGAGAGCCTGTCTCGGGGTCTCTTTGACGAGAAGACCAAGGGCGTTCTTCCCTCTAAAGAGGAAGTGGGATCGCTCCTCCGCGAGGAGATCAGGGCTCGCCTCCTTGAAATCGTTGAAAAGGTGGTCAAACAGGAGATCGCGAGAATCGCGGCCGACTTGGAATCATAAGAAGGCCCGCAGCTTAGCCACGATGTGAGGCGTCGGGCTGCAAGTACCGGTTCGCTTGTGAAAGGTGAAGGTGACGTTTTAACTAAGACAGCACTGGCATGGTGCCCAGGTCAGCGCCACCCAGCATCCAATCAATATCGGCCCGGGGTGCCACGGACCTGAGCTTTGGCAGGTCCGTGTCTGGTTCAAAGGACTATTCATTCTTTGGCCGCGCATAGATATCGGGCAAACGCTATTTTTCTAGCGCGGCGAGGATGGGACAATTGGCGCAGGGCAGTGTTCGGCCAGGAGCGCTCGTGACTCGACTCTTGGCATTGCGCGGGGCTTTACGCGTCCGTCTTGAAATTTCGAGACAGGTTTTTCGAGTCCAGCGACCTTTAAGCGGCTTGCACTCTATTATCTCGTGCGCGTCCAACCAAGCTTGGGCATCGGTATAGACCATAATCCACTCCCTTGAGACCCCAACCATGCTCCTTAAGCCGGTAGCCCAAGAACCCTCCACCACAGGACACACTTAACGTACAGAAATTCATATTCCATTATAGAAAGGATACGGGAGAAGTCAAGAAATTTCCAAACGATCCCCAAATCATACGAGAAAATGACCGCTTCCTAACACCCTTCTCGTCAACTCCTTTCCCCGCAAGATCGCGGGACTATTCGGTCCGTGTCCATTATCGCTATACACGGGCAGGCCTCGTGCCTGCCTCGGTCCTGAGCCTGCCCGATTTCCACTGATTCGCCATGACAAGTGTGATGTCGCCGAAAGTTGTCGTTGCCAGGGCGTCAAGCCCTAAGCAATCCCCTCGTCATTCCCGTGCAAACGGGAATCCAGAAAGGGCGTATGACCATACGTCTCTACGGGATTGGTTCGTCCTTTCACTCCTTGCAATGGCAGCTTGTGCTTCGTGTGTTAGGGGAATAATAGCGAACTGGTATTACTTCTTCTTGATTATTCGCAGATCGACCCCTTTGACATCTTTCATGAGTTCCGGAAGCTTGGGCAGGTCGGTCTTCCCCATGTCGTAATGGTAGGGGTACAAGATCTGCGGCCGGAAAGACTTGGCAGCATCCACCACCATCGCGCCGGTCATCGTGTAGGGCAGATTTATGGGAAGAAAGGCTGCACGAATATCCTTCAGGTCTTTCATCTCGGGGATATTCTCCGTATCGCCGGCCACGTACACGCGGCAATCGCCAAAAGATATCACATACCCGTTTCCTCGGCCTTTCGGATGGAACGGGTCCCCCGAATCCCGTTTGTGAGCGATATTATAGGCTGGCACCGCTTCAATTTTGAGATCCGCCACGGTCTTCACATCACCGTTGGACATGACGATGCCACCTTTGGCTTTTTCAGCACAGGCTTTGGTCAAAATCACAAGTGTCTTGTCGGTCCTTACCTTGCCCAGGGCATCGAGATCCAGATGATCGGAGTGCTCATGCGTGATCAGGACCAGGTCTGCTTTGGGCAATTTTGCGTAGTCTCCCATCTTGCTGAAAGGGTCCACGTAAATCACCTTGCCGCGGTACTCGAACATCACCGACCCGTGACCTATGTGCGTTACTTTCAGGTCTCCACCTGACGTCTTCAGCACATCGGTTCCTTTGGACGCCTGCGCCGAGGTCCCCAAGGTCAACAAAAGGACCATCATGGCTACGAGAACAGATGATCTGGCCACGGAACACCTCCTTGTGGCATCGATTCAATGTAAGCCGGGGATCACTGGTGTAGGCCAGTGGTGTTATGGAAGTGCCTCTTAATAGGCCAAGCCTATCGAAGTCCTCGCGTAAAGGCGAGGGTTTTCTCCCATTTCCCGATCGACACAACAAAGTGCTGGTGCAAACAATTCGTTGACTTGTCGTTGCCTAGTATGCTAAACATATCAATACGTTCTGCAATCATCCGGAGATAGTTTGCAAACATTCCGGCTCCTCATCCTATCGGCGGCTCTTATCACCTTAGTGGGCGGTTGTGGCGGGCAGATCGCCAAAACCGGATGGGCTCGTGTAACGGATGTTTCCCCACAGGGATTTTTCACCTTGCAGTATGCCGACGGGAAGGCTGAGGTGAAACGCATCAGTCCTGACAATATGCCTAAGGACGGTCGCATCGCGCTCAAGAACCTTATGGCGCCGGCTCGCTACGTGGAAACCCACCGTGAAAGCACCCTCACCTTCCCTCAGGGTGACACCATCACCTATCAGAACCTGAAATCCGATTAGAAGCAGTCAGAAATCGTAGCAACGGTCGTTCCCGGTCCAGCGTACAGCGGCCAATCTGGATAGTAGGGGCACCCCTTGTGGGTGCCCGGTGGTCCCGCGTATCGCGGGATGTAGGTCATTCGGGGAAGGGCAGGCACGAGGCCTGCCCCTACTTGTGCGCATCAGCATTATCAAAGGACTTCTGTGATCTCGGCATTCGGAACGCAGTCTTGCTTTGCGCGAAACACTTGCGCCGAGAAGCCGAAGAGAGCATCTTTAGGGTGGAGTTTATCCGTCACGGAGGAGCGGTAACGGATGCCGATTTACGAATACCAGTGCAACAAGTGCGAGGGCCAGTTCGAGAAGCTCGTATTCGGGCAAGAAGACGTGGTGTGCCCTCAGTGCGGTGGAGACGTGCGACGATTGCTCTCGTCCTGCAATTTTAAAAGCGCCGCGGGTGATTTCAAGACGTCGGGATCGGCCGGATCAGGGTGTAGCACCTGTTCGGCCAGCTCGTGCGCCGGCTGCCATTAGCTTGCCGGATTGGAGCACGTGAAAGGGGGAATTGACATGGCTACGGCAGAAAGTCCTCATCTCAGGCTCCAGCAACAAATTGATTGCCAGTTGGAAGTGAAGCCCCGGGAAGCCCTCCAGGAATGGGAGACCCAGGGATGGCAAGACGAACCCGGAACAGACGGAGACGAAGCGCCCATCAAATACATGGCGCTGTGTCTGCTGGACGCGATCGAAGAAAGGGCGCCGCGGCTCGCAGTGGATAAAGACGCGGGCGTCACCGTGTACGCAGAGACCACTTACAGTCTCCCGAAGGCGCCTCCCCACGTCATTGCACGAGGCCTGGAGATCCTAAGAGAGATATCGGGACTCGAAGGCCCCAGCGGCCAGGCTTCGCTCGCGCTGGGAATTCGGGATTCCAGCCTAGAAGTGATCCTCCAGAAGGAAGCCGGTAGGCACGTAATTACCATTCCGGGAATTTCCGAACTGTGAGCTTGAAATTCGCGACCGAGGCCCCTGCCCCAAGGGGGCCTCTCGCGATCGCACCGGTTGGCATTTCATATCGTGCTGCATCCGAGCTTGTGGCCTGAATCAAAGGCACTGATGCTCCTGTTTGCTTACTCACCCGGTTGAAATACCCCCTCCCCTGCATTATCTTTTGAATCATAAGAGAGCGGCATTCTTTCGTGTTGCCGCATTCGCTCCAATACGCCTCTTATCCCGGGCGTTGCCACGGAGGAGCCCACGGACATGGTCGATCTCATCAAGCTGTTCACACCGGCCGAGTCGTTGGATCCCGAACAAGCCAAGGACTACGTCGCATCTCATGAGGAGGGTACATACACGCTCCTCGATGTGCGGCAGCCCTCCGAATATGAAGAATCGCACATCCCGGGAGCCAAGCTCGTGCCATTGCCGCAGTTGAGTGATTCTTTGGATCAACTGGATCGCGGCAAGCCGACCCTCGTCTATTGCGCTGTGGGAGGCAGGAGTCGGTTGGCCGCTCAGTTGTTGGCCGGGCGTGGGTTCAAGCAGGTATACAATCTCAAAGGTGGAATCAAAGCCTGGCTTGGAGAAACGGCAGAAGGGCCACAGGAGCTGGACCTGGATTTGATCCCGGAAGAAGAGACCCCGGAAGGCATATTCAGGGTCTCATTCGGTATGGAGAGCGTGCTCGCAGATTTTTATCGCTCCATTGCCGAGAAAAGCGAGGATGCCAAAGTTACCGAGCTCCTGGTCAATTTGGCCGCGGTGGAAGACAAGCATAAGGAATATCTCAGGGAGCTCTACCGCTCGCTCACTTCGTCCGGGACCGACACAGCGGACCTGGAATCGCAGGCGTGCATCCGCATGATGGAAGGCGGATTCGAGACCCATGAGTTCACGAAGAAATACGAGTCCTTTACCAAGAAGCGCGAAGACCTGCTCGACCTGTCCATGATGCTGGAAACTCAGGCGCTCGATCTGTACCTCCGCTTCTCGGACAAGCTCACGGACGAAAAGAGCAAACTGATGCTGCTAAAGATCGCTGATGAAGAAAAGGGGCACCTGACTGCCCTTGGCCGGCTTCGTGGTGCGACCTCCGGGTCGTGACGTCCATCAAAAGGCCACCCGGGAGAGTGCGATTGCATAGGAAAAGGAGATTGAGAGATGGCAACGGTAAAAGTTGAAGGCATGACATGCCAGCACTGTGTGATGGCTGTCGCAAAAGCGTTGGACCAGGTTGAAGGCGTGAAGGAAGTGCGCGTCGATCTCGAGTCGGGTGAGGCTTCCTTCAAGGAAGGGAGCCCGGTGGACATGGACAAAGTCCGGCGGGCCATTGAGGAAGCAGGCTTCAACGTTGGCTAAAGATACCTTCCATATTCAGGGGATGAGCTGCGCGTCCTGCGTGCGTCGCGTGGAGAAAGGTCTGGCCGACCTGAAGGGGGTGACGAGCGCGTCCGTTAACCTGGCGACCGAAAAGGCCACAGTCGAATACGATCCCGAGACGATCACTCCGGATACGCTCTACAGGCGCGTGGAAGAGATCGGGTACCACGCAAAGCCCTTAGGCCAACCCGCGCCGGGAGTTGAGAAAGCCATCATTTCAGTGGGTGGCATGACCTGCGCTTCTTGCGTACGTCGGGTCGAACAGGCGCTCAAGAAGATCGACGGAGTGCAGGACGCGTCCGTGAACCTGGCATCCTCACGTGCCACGGTGGTGTACAGGCCGGGGATAGCAATCCTCCCCGCGGTTAAGAAAGCGCTGGACGATAGCGGGTACGACTTCCTGGGCCAGACCCGTGAGGGCATAGCAGACCCGATAGAGGAAGCCCGCACGCAGGAGCTGAATGATATCAAGCTCAAGCTGGTGGTGGGCGCGGTCCTCAGCACAATAGTCATGATCGGCTCCATGCCCCATCTCTTCCCCTTTGTGCACTCAGTGCCGCAGCACTGGCTGTTCCCGGGCCTCATGATACTCACCACTCCCGTGGTCTTTTGGGTAGGGAGCAAATTCTTTGTCGGCGCGATTAAGGCCGCACGACAGAAGACCAGCGATATGAATACCCTGGTGGCAATGGGCGCGCTTTCCGCGTACCTGTATTCCAGCGCGGTTGTCCTGTTTCCCGGCTTTTTTGAGACCGCGGGCACGACGCCGCACATATATTTCGAAGGCGCGGCCATGATCGTGACCCTCATCCTCTTGGGGAGGTATCTGGAGGCCCGAGCCAAGGGAAGGACCTCCGCAGCCATAAAGCGGCTGATGGAGCTCAGGCCTCGGACCGCGCGAGTTATCCGAGAAGGCCGCGAAGAAGACATCCCCGTTGAAATGCTCGCGAAAGGAGACTTGGTCCGCGTGCGTCCGGGAGAGAAGATCCCAACAGACGGCGTGGTGGAATCAGGTGCTTCCGCGGTGGACGAATCCATGCTCACCGGTGAGAGCGTCCCGGTGGATAAGGCTGCTGGAGCAGATGTCTTTGGGGGCACAATCAACAAGAGCGGCACGTTTACCTTCAAAGCGACAAAGGTGGGGGCTGAGACTGCCTTGGCGCAGATCATCCGCCTTGTGGAAGAGGCTCAGGGCTCAAAGGCGCCCATTCAGCACGTAGTGGACAAGGTGGCTTCAATTTTTGTTCCGGTGGTGGTCGTTATCGCCCTGATAACGTTTGTCGTTTGGTATTTCCTGGCACCGGACCCCATATTCAGCCGTGCGCTGCTCAATTTCGTCTCTGTGCTCATCATTGCGTGTCCATGCGCGATGGGGCTTGCCACACCCACCGCGGTAATGGTGGGGACCGGTGTGGGAGCTGAAAGGGGCATTCTCATCAAGAGCGGGGAAAGCCTGGAAACCGCTTACAAGCTCACAACCGTCGTCTTTGACAAAACAGGAACCCTCACTAAGGGAGAGCCACGGGTGACCGACGTGGAGGCAGCTCAGGATTCTAGTCCGGACGAGGTGCTCCACGTTGCAGCGTCCATAGAAGCGGTATCCGAACACCCGCTGGCCCAGGCGATCGTAGCCCAAGCGCGTGCCCAAGACATTTCGCTCCTGGCTGTAGAGAATTTTCAGGCAGCATCAGGACTCGGCGTCAAGGGCGTGATCGACGGTAAGCCGGTCCTGCTCGGCAGCCCACGGCTCATGCGCCAGGAAGGGGCTTCCATGAACGGGCTGGAGGCTAACCTGAAAGCGCTGGCACAGGTAGGGAAGACGTCGGTATGCGTGGCCAGGGACCATCGTGTTATCGGCGTGATCGGGCTCCAGGATGTGCCCAGAGCGACGGCGAACGCCACTGTTCGATCCCTGAAGGACATGGGATTGCGTGTGGTTATGATCACTGGAGACAATGAAAAGACAGCTTCCGCCATAGCTGTCGAGCTCGGAATAGACACCGCGATCTCGGAAGTTCTGCCCGGAGATAAGGCCGATCAAATTCGCTCCCTCCAGGAGCGGGGCGAAGTGGTAGCTATGGTCGGGGACGGCATAAACGATGCGCCTGCACTCACCGCGGCCGACGTGGGCATCGCGATCGGCGCGGGGACAGACGTGGCCATTGAGGCCGGTGACATCACCCTGATCAAGAACGATCTCCAGCTCGTGCCTTCCGCCATCAAGCTTTCGTCCGAGACCATGAAGGTAATCAAACAGAACCTCTTCTGGGCATTCTTTTACAACACGCTGGGAATTCCCATCGCGGCAGGCGTGCTGTATCCTTTTTTCGGAATTCTTCTCAACCCCGTGTTTGCAGCAGCGGCAATGGCCATGAGCTCAGTCTCAGTGGTGAGCAACTCGCTGCGACTGAAGAGACTCCTGGCCCGCAAATTGCGATAGAAGACGGTTCTTCAGAACTAACCGGTTTTCCAGAACAGGTCTCGAAAGTGATCACGGATTGATTTGTGGGTGTTCCCGCGTAACGCGGGACTGGCTTGTCCAGCAGTGTGACCTCATTCCGAGAGAGCTTTGGAGAATCACTATAACGAGCGGCTATGGCGCTGTCTCAAAAGCCCAGGATGCATGGGATTTCAGTAGGGGAGCTTCGAGAAGCGCCCTCATTTCGGGCGGTTCACGAACCGCCCCTACCGAATGGGTGACAAGATCGTAACTTTTGAGACGCCTCCAGAGGCCGGTCCCTACCGGGCTTCGTAGCGGCCCGCGTCTCGGCCGGACCGCCCAAACGTCTTCGTAGCCGGCCGCCGCGCCTGCGGAACCGACACGCTATCTATCTTGAAATGACGATTCGGTATTTCTTCTCTTCCTTGGGCTCTTTTTCCCAAGGTCTCTTGGAGCGAAGCACGAGCTCGGTCTGGCCCGGCTTTAGAGGAAGGAAGAAATAAGTTACGGTCCCGCCTCCACCTACTAAACTTTCGCTTTTGGCGCTCCGTGCAAAGTTTCTGCCCTTCAGGGAGAGAAACCTCGTGTCCACCTTGCCCTCCCAGCTATAGCCTGTGGAAGGGTTCTCAGGCAGGCTGATGGAAAAGACTTTGTTTACCGTTGCTCTCACGGTTTCAGCCTGAGCCCGCGCTTCGGCCGCGCTGAAGAGCGTGAATGCAACAAAACTGACAATCGCGGCCGCCACATAACTCCGTGTCCTGGTTGCTGACGCGCTCCGAGCGAACATCTCCAAATCCTTTCCCCCGACAATTTATCCGGCCTGTCGCACAGCAAGGTCCGCCGGCTACCTATCTGGTTATAACACTTTACCGCCAGCCGGTTAACGAGAATTTGCTCCGCGTCACCGAGGATCTGGGTACCAACTCTCATAGCTAGAGAGCTACAAGGAATTATGAAAGCCCTCGGCTCCGCCGACCACTCCGGGGCTTCGCCTCGGAGTTAGGCTGCAAGAGCGCATCGTTGCGCAATAACTTGGAGGGGAGACTCATCTCCCCTCCCATAGGCGTTAAAATAAATCTCGCGATTGAGTCGCGATATTGCTATGACGCGGCCATGAAAACACAAGA
>JBMOME010000048.1:0-21043 GCA_049323095.1 Thermodesulfobacteriota bacterium | reverse complement strand
TGACGCAGTATACCGCGGCGGAGACCCCGCTCTCCTGAAAGGCAGGCGTCAGGGCTGCTCAAAGGGGATGAGCTGTTCCGGTTCTGGAGAGGGATGCGGATGAAGTTATACAGGTTGTCAAAATCCTTGGCTTCCTGGACGGCCCGCGCTTGAAGAAAGACCGGGGGGGCCGGCGTCCCCCGGATCGAGTCCGGGGCAGGCTCTGCCGGCCCGAGCTGGTTGATATTTTTAAGGAAAATGTGCCGGCACGGAGGCCGGCACCTACCAATGCCCAAACGGCAATCGGACATTATTTTTGACACTTACTGTAAGGGCGGGTTTTGAAACCCGCCCCTACCGTTAGCGCCAAATGCTGATAGGCTTTGTAACCGAGTCTACCGTACCGCGCTTCTTGGCCTCACCAACTGGTCAAGCCCAAATTTCTTAACCCGGTAACCCATCTGTCGCAACGTGATACCCAATTCTCTCGCTGCACGTGATTGTATCCAATTATTTCGTTGCAGGGCCGCCATCACATCCTTCTTTTCTCGCTCCTTCAGAGGTTCAAATTCGCGTTCATCGGGATCCACTTCTTGCTTCGAGACGTGAGAAAGATATGGAGCCAGATCCCCAACACCGATTGTTCTCCCTTCAAAAATAATCGCCAATCGTTCCAGAAGATTTTCAAGTTCGCGAACATTCCCGGGCCACGAATACTCCAAGAGCGCGTCCATGGCATGTGGGGTGAACTGAATACTGTATCCATACTCACGGGTGATATTCTGTGAGAAGAACCGCGTCAAGGAGTGCAGATCTTCCCTGCGTTCTCGCAACGGAGGGATCCTGATTGGAAAGACATTCAGCCGATAATAGAGGTCTTCCCTAAAGGAGCCTTCGTTTACTGCTTTGATCAGATCTCGGTTGGTAGCTGTGATGATTCTAACATCAACTTGACGGGTTTTTGTGCTGCCAAGGCGCTCGAACTCGCGATCTTGCAGAAATCTGAGGAGCTTTGCCTGCAAGGGCAAAGACAGCTCGCCGATTTCGTCGAGAAATATGGTGCCGCAGTCAGCATCCTCAACACGGCCCGGCTTTGATTCAGTCGCGCCGGTAAAGGCCCCTTTTTCAAACCCAAACAATTCCGATTCAAGGAGAGTGTCAGGGAGCGCGGCGCAGTTGACCTTCACAAATGGGAACTGTGCCCTGCTGCTCATTTCGTGGATGATTTGTGCGACCAGAGTCTTGCCCGTCCCGGATTCGCCCAGCAACAAAACGCTCGCCTTGGTGGAAGCCACCTTTCTGATGAGCTGTTGAACGTCCGCCAACGCGCGACTTCGTGCCACTCCAAAAAAGTTTCTGCTCTTTTCAGAAAGCCCTGTCTTCAGCGAGAGATTGGCGCGGATCAGATTCTGTTCCCTTGCTTGCACCTGATGATTCAAGCTTACAAACTGAGCCACCAGAACCGCCAAAATGGTGAGAAATCTGATATCCTCCTCAAAGGATATCTCTTCATCAAAGAGCCGATCAACACTGAGCACGCCTATGGGCTTGCCGTGAAGCACGATTGGCACACCTATGAATGCTATCCTTCCCTTCTCTATCTTTCTGGCGCCCGTTTTGTTGAGGAACAAGGGCTCCTTGCTGATGTCAGGCACCACGAATGGCTCGGCCGTCCTGAAGATCAGTCCGGTGACCCCCTCGCCGGAGCGATAGACTCCTCGCTCCTTTTCCTCGGGCCTCAAACCATGTGATGCCCTGATCTTCAGATGGCCCCTTTCGCCGCTCTTGAGCGTTATGGTAGCTCTATTCATGGATAGATATTCCGAGAGAATTCTCAGAATAGCTTCGAGGGTCTGGTCAAGATTCAGGGCCTGTTCGATTACCTGACTTATGTCATAGAGCACTTTAAGTTCGAGTTGTTTTATCTTTTCATCCATTTGTTACACCTGGACCTCATGTGCACAGCAAAGCGAGATCGTCATCCGACAAAACACGCTTGGCAGCTTCGGAGAACGACCGCACTCGCATCACGAGCCCGCGCATCTCCTCATCACTTTTGCGAATACCTAACCGACTTAGACGATGGGCAAGCGCCCGCGTGCCTGAGTGCTTGCCTACGGCAATCTCTCTGGCCATTCCTAACTCTTCCGGGCAATAGGGCTCATAATTGGCAGGGTTCTTGAGAACCGCGGCCGCATGAATACCGGATTCGTGTGAAAACACCTTGGCTCCCACGATTGGCTTTCCCAAAGGAATTGCCCTGCCGCACGCACGGGAAACATATCGGCAGAGCGCCGGCAGAACCGCCACACGGAGGCCCTCATCAAGCCCATAGATGTGTTTCAGAGCCATGACGACCTCCTCCAGAGCCGCGTTGCCGGCTCTCTCGCCGATTCCGAGGACGGTTACGCTCACAAATTCGGCTCCGGCCCGGACGCCGGCCAATGCATTGCCTGTGGCTAGGCCGAAATCATTATGGGCATGGATCTCAATGGGCAACTCTATGCAAGCCCGCAAAGAGGCCACTTTCCCATACGCCCCGAGTGGATCCAAACATCCGACGGTGTCAGAAAACCGGAGTCGGTCGGCACCACTATCCTGCGCGGTTCGCGCGAATTCAGCAACAAAGCTTTCGTCAGCGCGGGACGCGTCTTCAGCCCCTGCGCACACGTAAAGGCCTTCCTTCTTGGCGAATGCAACCGTATCCCGGAGTTGTCGGAGCACCCAATTTCGCGTCTTTCCCAGCTTGAAGCTTATCTGAAGATCGGAAACAGGCAGTGAAATGGCCACAGCTGATACTCCGCAGTCGAGAGATGCTTCAATGTCTGAAATCACACCGCGATTCCACGTGACAATCCTTGCTCGAAGGTTTGATTGGACGATTTCTTGGATAGCGAGCTGTTCTGCCGGACCCATCGCAGGGATACCGCATTCGATTTCGTCAACCCCGAGTTCATCCAGCATTCGAGCGATATTAGACTTTTCCGCGGCGGTGAAAGCCACGCCTGCGGCCTGTTCGCCGTCGCGCAGGGTGGTATCGACGAAGCGAACATGGCTTATTGGCAGAGATTCACTGCACTTTTGTGGTAAGCATCCGGATCGTGACAACCCTTGAATATCATTGACCATCTTTTTCCTACAAATTTCCGGGCGCGAGAGCCGAGTCTTCCTGCGCTCTAGGAATGATCGGGAAAGATTCCCTCCTATTCGCTATAGGCAGGAAACATGCCAGGAAAGGACTACATCTATAACCGGCTGTAATATCGGGCTGTTAATGTGCAGGCATTCTTGACTTAGGGCATGAAATACGACAGTGAGGTATGATTCCTTATTATGGCATTCGAGAATGTAAGATCATCCTGGGGACATCGAGGAAAGGGGAAAGGGGGTCAAGTCTGCTCTTGACTCATCTGGCGGCCTAGTGATAGGGTTCGGCTATGTCACGACCTTTACGCATCGAATATCCGGACGCGTGGTACCACGTCATGAATCGGGGCAGACGCCGGGAAGCGATCTTCCGGGATCAGGATGATTATCTGCGCTTCGTGGAACTTCTTGGGCAAGGCTCCGCGATGTGGAATGTTCGGATTGCGGCCTTCTGCCTGATGCCGAACCACTACCACCTGTTGGTCCGGACCCCTGGCGCGAATCTTTCGCGGTTCATGAGACATGTGGATGGGGTATACACTCAGCGCTTCAATCGGAACCACAATTTCGACGGCTCTCTGTTCCGGGGACGTTACAAGGCCATCCTGGTGGACGCGGACACCTATCTCTTGGAGTTGCTCAGGTATATCCATCGCAACCCATTGCGTGCGGGCCTGGCGAGCAGGCTGGACAGATACGCATGGAGTAGCCACAAGGGTTATCTCTTTGGTTCACGGAGATGGAGTTGGCTGCACAGTGAGTTTGTCCTCTCCATGCTTGTTGAGGACAAGGCCAAGCAGGCCGCCGCTTACCGGGAGTTCATGGCAGAAGCGGAATCAGATGAACTCGCCGGTTTTTTTTCTCGAAAAAATCTCCCATCCATCCTGGGGTCAGAAGGCTTTATTGATTGGGTAAAGGCGAAGTTTCACAACCTGAGAGATCATCAGGAGGTCCCCGAGTCGCGGCAGCTGGCTCCAGGTCTGGAGGCCATAAAATCGGCAGTTTGTTCCAACTATGAGATAGATCTAAGCCGGTTGTTGCTGAGTCGCAGGGGGATGAACAACCAGGCCAGAAACGTGGCTATCTATCTTGCCAGGCGTCTCTCCGGAGAGACCCTTGCGACCATAGGGAAGGCCTTTGAGCTGGGCAACTATAGCAGCGTGAGCAGCGTGGTTTCTCGTGTGGAGCATGAGATCCGGGCAGACAAAAGGCTGAAGAGACGCGTGGAGGCCATCAAGCGGCAACTCCACATGAGCCAAGAGCAGACCTGACCCCTTTTTTAGCTCACACTATCCATCAGCAGCTTGCCTATCTGTTCCAAAGCTTTTGGGTCTGGGAGCAGTTTTTCCTGTTTTGCAATTTCCGCATCATAATCAATACCGCTCATCTCATAACTCCTTTCTGCATCCTGCGCCGCTCCTTAAGGAACCTCACTGTACTGGCGGGTAAATAGCGGCAGTCGCGGCCATGGCGACAGACCGCCAAGAGGCACGTTGATACCGACGTGCCGTATGAACTGAAATCACGCTACGGACTTACCGTTTTGCCCGTCAATGACTTTCTTCAGAAATGGCCGCACACGATGTGCTTCCAAGCGCCGTCCCAGCCAACCTCCGAGTCCAATGAACAGACTGCCCAAGACTGCCGCTACCCATGCGGGGAGTGCGGCGACGTTCGCGAGCGTCCATGCCACCACGGCGCCGACCCACCAAAGAGTTAGTAAGACCAAGACTGGTACAAACGAGAGTACACTGAATGCCTCCCTACTCGCCTCGCGAAGCAACCTCTGTTGGTCGTCTTTGGTGAACGGAGCAAGCTCGGGGAATGACCCCGTGCGATTGAAGAAAGTGCGGCAGCGACTTAAGGCCAAACGTTCCAGCACTACAATCAATGCTCCGACTGCAGCGGCGCAAAGCAACCACCATATCTCCCGCAACGCTTGGAGGAGAATTTCTGGTATGTTCATGGGAGTTCTCCCAACATAGCTGAATGACGGACTATTCGGGAATCATGCGGCGGTCTTCCCATTTTGAACCTCTTGGCGCTCCCTGAGGGGCCTCGGGACACCCGGCTGACCTCAATAGGGTGACTCCGGGGTGTCCCACGGGAACCACAACGGAACCAGAACCTTATAGACAAAGACCAGACCTATAAGACCCCAGACAACTTGGTAAGCCTCCTGAAGCGTCCTTTTCTGCCGTCCAAAGAACGCGCTCTGGTCCGCGTGGTTTCCTTTTCTTTCGGCAAGGATCCACAGAACCCAAAAAGCTATGACGAGCTTTGTTGGAGGGATTTTTGCATCCATAGCGAACCCCCGGGACCCTGTCTCTCGCTGACGCGATTCAGACCCAAACGATGACCGTCTCTCCAAGCTGCCTGCAAAGGTCATCCGTGTCTGCTCCAATCCCGACACATGGCAGCAGCACCAGCACCAAAGCGACCTGCCACTTCATCATCACAGCAATAGTCCATATCCTCATCCTCCTCCTCTAAGCAGGAGCATAACGAGTGGTATCGGTCTCTATCATTCAGGTTGCAGTAATTTTGCGCACAGCGGTCAGGTTGGAATATTCGGTAGTCCTAGCAATTGGTAGGTGCGTCGGCCCAGTGTCTCCCTCCCCCTGGGCCTGGTTGAGAAAGGTTAAGTCGCTGAAATTATGGGCTAGGAACACCCAATGTCATAATCATACGGAAACGAGCAAATCCGTCAAGAAATGAATTGAAGCGTCACTCAGGACTGGAGAATTCCAAGATAGGCAAGCTCACGTTAATTCAGGGCGCAATCTGCTGGCACATCATTCACAGGCGTCTTGATCGTTTCGTCCCGTGCAGCGTCGAGCATGTGGCGCATACGGACGAGGTCATCCTTCTGCATATTGTACCTCTGCCTGCGCCACAACCTCATCACGGAAGTATCTGCTGAGGTCTTGAGGGGTTCGCAAGTCCACTTTTCGTCCACCGAGAATCTCGGAAAGCTCTATCTCCATGTCCGCGACATCAAAGAAGGTAGGAATATGTCGCGGGTCAAACTCGACGAGGAAGTCTATGTCGCTTTGAGGTCCAAAATCCTCACGCAAGTACGACCCGAAGATGGAGAGCTTCCTGATATGGTTCTTTCGGCAAAAAGCTCCAATCAAATCTCTTGGTATATCGGGACGGGGTTTGCTCACGGGATTTCTCCTATCCGCGGGCGTGTTCAGGCTCCTGGAACACAGCTTTATCCACAAAAATATCCTGTTCCTGGGTGGAAGGCAATGAGGAACAATTATACCCTGAAAAAAGAAAATTCTTGACAAATCGGAAAAACCGGAAATAATGGTAGTTACGATAATTATAGAAAAGCCTCTCCTTGGAGGAATGCCGCATGGATGTGCTCACGGTTTACCAAGCCAGCAAATACTGCAGCGTCTCCCCCAAGACCATCTCCAACTGGATCGACGAGGGCCATATCAAGGCCTACCGCACGGTGGGCGGCCATCGTCGAATCAGGAAGACCGACCTGGACGAATTCCTGCGCAAACAGGGGATGCCGCTGCCCGAAGACTTCCGTGACGGCGACCGCAAGAAGATCCTCGTCATCGACGATGATCGCCTGATTGTAGAGACCATTGTGAGGTCGCTGGAGGAAGAACCCCACAACTACGAGATTATTTCCGCGTCGGACGGATTCGAAGCCGGTCTCCAGGTGAGCCATTTCAAGCCGGACCTGCTCATCCTCGACATCATGATGCCCGACATCGACGGTTACCAGGTATGCCGTAAGGTAAAAGACGATCCCGGCACTTGCCACATAAAGATCGTCGTGCTTTCCGCGTACCTGGATGAAGAGAACTACCGGAAGATGCAGCAACACGGCGCTGACGTCTGTTTTTCCAAGCCGTTGCCGCTGGACAAACTGAAGAGGGAAGTAGCCGGCCTTCTCGGTGTCGTCTAGCTCCCGGCAACGCGCCGTACGAGGGTGGGGAGCCCTGCCATGAGCCTCAAAGAGACGTTAGGACACAAGAGTTTCGTCATCACGTCGGAAATCCATATTCCCTTCGGAAAGGCTCCTGAAGAGTATCTGAGCGAGATCTACAGCCTCTGGGGGCGTGTGGACGGCGTCCGGTTCGAGCCTTTTGCTGCGGATGCCGCGGTGAGCGACTCGTTGGCCTTGTGTCGCCTGCTCCGGGACAAGAAGTTCGATCCTGTGTTCCAGGTTGCGACGCGAGACCGGAACCGGCTGGAAATTCAGGAGGCGCTCGTTCGAGCCTCGTCCGTGGGCGTGGAAAACCTCCTGGTCTTTACCGAAGACTACCGTCTTACCGGGGACTCGCTTCAGGAGATGATGTTCTTCCATGTGGACATGGGCAAGTTCTTCTCTGTCATTGATACCCTGAAGACTGGAGCGGACGTTGCGGGCAAAGAACTCATCGAAAAGCCTGAGTTCTTCATCGGCTCGGGAGTGGACGCAAGCTTTGGAGGTCAGGCGCCGGACATGGAGCTCCGCGAGATGGAGCAGATGGTGGAACACGGAACCAGGTATTTTCTCACCACTCCCGTTTTCGACATTGATGAATTCGCCCGCTTCTGCAAGCGGGTCGAGCCGCTGGGCGTGCCGATTATTGCTGAGCTTATGATACTCCACTCGGGGATGCAGGCCCGGATGCTCAAACGAGTTGCGGGCCTGAAGATCCCGGACCGATACATCGAACGCCTGGAGCGCGCTCCAGTGAAGTTCGACGAATCCGTGAAAATTATGTTGGAAATGATCGAGCAGCTCAAACACCTATGCGCGGGGGTGCATATCCTCGCGTTTGGATGGGAGGGCAAACTCGGCCCGATTTTGCAGAAGATACGAAGATAAATTTGTGATCAGGGAGATCGATACCCGAGCTTTCACCTGCGCTCGCTGCACCTTCGCACGCTCCTACTCCCTTCCTGCTGCGTGACGTAGATCTCCCCGGGAGCAGTTGCAAGATCTATGAGCTTTTGAAGAAGTGGCCGGGGAGGCCCTCCAAATCCCCCCAGCCCCCCTTTACGAAAGGGGGTGACGCGAGTTCCCCCTTTACGAAAGGGGGGCGCAGACTCCCCTTTTGGTTGAGGGGAGTTCCGGTGACTCCCCCTTTTCTAAAGGGGGATACAGGGGGATTTGCTCGGACATTCTCCCAGAGTTCCTGTTGCTCCAGAGCGTCTTGACCAATTCCGTTACGAGGGTCCGCCGTGAAAACGATCACCATCTCTCTCAACGGAAGGGAAGTTTCCGGACCGTCGGGCACGACCATTCTAGATCTGGCGTCCCAGGTCGGCATCCACATACCCACCCTTTGCCATCACCCGCTCCTGAAGAGCGTAGGCGCCTGCCGCGTCTGCCTCGTGGAAGACCTGAAAACGGGAAGGGTGTTGGCGTCGTGCGTCACTCCGATCGCTGAAGGAATGGAGATACGGACCGATTCGCCGGCCGCGGTTACTGCCAGGCGTGGAGTGCTTGAGCTGATCTTATCGGATCATCCTTCAGCTTGCGTGGTGTGCAGTAAAGGGAATGACTGCGTGCTGCGCGACTTGGCCAAAGACCACGGTATGTGCGATCCGGAACTTGATCCGCTCAGACGTTGGCGTCCGACTCAGGAAGTGAATCCTTTTATTGTGCGAGACCTGAGCAAATGCGTCATGTGCGGCCGCTGCATTCGGGTCTGCACGGATTTTGAGGCGGTGGGCGCGATCGACTACATGGATCGAGGCTTCGACAGTCATCCCGGCACTGCGTACGGTCCTGCGCTGGACGGCTCTGAATGCACGTTTTGTGGGTCATGTGTGGCTTTGTGTCCCACGGATGCGCTTGCCGAGCGGGATCGGATTACAACCAGCTCCGGGAAGGACCTCGCGGCCGGCGTGTGTTCCTACTGCGGAACAGGCTGTCACGTGCAATACGAGCTTATGGACGGACAAGTAGTCGGCGCGCGTGGCCTTAAGACGGCGCCGATGAACAGCATCTCGCTCTGCGTGCGAGGACGATACGGTCAGGACGCTCTTTCATCGCCCCGCAGGCTTACCTCTCCGATGATCCGACAAGCAGATGGAGTCCTGAACAAGGCATCCTGGGACGATGCCCTGAAGGAGCTCGCGAGACGGTTGCAGGAGATCAAGCAGCGCCACGGCCCCGAGAGCATTGGGGTCATCGCAAGTCCCCAATGCGCGAACGAGGATTTGTATCTCGCGGTCAGATTTGCCCGGTCCGTCCTCGGCACTCCCAATGTGGACACCACGAGCAAGTTCTCCAGCCGTCCGGTTTCAGACGGGATTGCGGCCGCGCTCAAAACTACGGTGGTCGGCGCCACTCTTGAAAGCATTTCTGACGCGGAGACGATTGTGCTCGTGGGCGCGAGGCCGGATTACACCCATCCGGTGGTGGCTCGGAATGTCCGACGGGCAATACGCAACCGTGGGGCTGCTCTCATCCAGATGGATATGCTGAGAACCACATTGAGCGATTTTGCCACGCTCCATTTTCGTGAAGACGTTGAACAGCAGACCTGGACCCTTTTTCAAATAATGAGGGAGCTGGTGGCCACTCGTCGTTACGACGAGGAGTTCCTCACGAACAACGTAATGGCCGCAGAGGATTTTCTCTCCAGCCTGCTGGGCCATCCTCGGGCGCAGCTTCCCGGGCCGGAGGTGAAGCAGGCTGCTCAGCTCCTGTCCAAGGGTAGAAAGTCGGTGTTTCTCATCGGGCCCGTAGTAGCGCGAGCGACTCACGGGTACATGTTGACGCGTCTTGTGGCGGATCTTGCCTTCCTGTGCGGTCGGCCGGATAGCCTCTTCTTCCTGCACGAAGGGTGCAATGAAGTGGGCACGCTGGAAATCGGCTGCGGACCCAATGGTCTTCCTGGTTGCGCCTCGTCCTATGACTCTGCTGTCTTGGAAAAACTTCGAAGCGTTTGGGGCAGTGACGTGGCCGCAGATCGAGGAATGGACACCATGGGGATGATAAGAGGCGCGGAAAAGCGGACCATCAAGGCCCTGTTGTTCCTTGGGGTCGATCCGCTGACTGTTCTGCCCGACACAGAGAGGACGCAGAAAGCCCTCGAAGCTGTTGACCTTGTTGTTCGTACCGGGATGTTCGCTGCGCCGGGTCGTGAAGTAGCCCACATGGTCTTTCCTGCGGCTGCTCTCACAGAGGCCGACGGAACGTACATAAACCTAGAAGGCCGGGTGCAGCGAGTTGCAAAACTGTGCAATCCCCCGGGAGAAGCTCGACCACATGCCAGGTTCCTCCTCGACCTGAGTGGAAGCCTTGGCAGTCCGATGGGCTTTTTGACCGCGCGGCAGATCTTCGAGGAGATTCAGTCCCTGAGCCCTTCACTAGGGCAGGTCTCATGGGACGAAGCGGCCCGACCGGGAGGAGTCCGACTTAAACAAGGCAACTCGGCGTCAGATACTCAGAATACCGGCGATGAAAAGGCAAGATACGTGCCGTATCCTGCTCCTGCCGTATTCCCGTCCAGGCCCCGGCCTCCACGTGACCTGCCCTTGAAGGTCTTTCCTGAAGAGCAAACCGTACATCCCGGAGATGGAGTGATGTCAGGCATGTCCCAGCGTCTCGCGAAGTTCGCGAAGGGAGAGTCCGTACGGATGCATCCGGATGACGCAGAAGCGGTCAAAGCTACGGATGGACAGAGGGTAGCGCTCGTATCAGAGGTCAGCGAAGCTCAGGCCGTACTCTGCGTTGACCCCGATGCTCCGCGTGGGGGAATCGTGGTGCCTGTGGGAGGGCCGTCGTACCTCTTGCACCGTTTGCTCCCTTGGCCCGAGGAATACTGCCCGCTTGACTGGGACCGTCTCTTTGTCTCGGTCACACCGGTGGAGGATCAATGACACAGGATTTCCAATTATCGGCGCTCAAGAACGTCCTCAATCGATTCGAACCGTCGCGAAACACGCTGATTCCACTCCTGCAGGAAGTGCAGGCCGAGTTCGGGTACATACCTCCCGCAGCTATCAGGCCTGTGGCCCAGCGCGTAGGGATCTTTCCGTCGGAAGTCTCGGGGGTCATCACCTTCTATGCTCAGTTTTACACGACACCACGCGGTCGTAACATCATACGAGTCTGCCGAGGCACCGCTTGTCATGTCCGAGGAGCAAGGACCGTCTTGCAGACCGTGGAGCGGTTCACGGGACTCAAAGACGGGCAGACGTCTGAGGACATGCGCTTCACATTGGAAACCGTCGCGTGTCTTGGCGCGTGCGCGTTGAGTCCTGTGATGATTGCGAACAAAACGTATTACGGCAAGGTAAATCCGGGGAGGATCGAGGCAGTTCTGAGAAACCTCAAGTAGGCAAAACGAAAACGAATCCCTATGAAGGGGTACTGACATGAATCGTCTGAGTTCCCCATCAGAATTGGCTGAATTTCGTCTCCTTGTGCGGGGAAAGCGCGATCCCTCCGCGGTTGAAGTAGCCGTGTGCGGCGACACGGGATGCCGCGCGTGGGGTGCGGATGAGGTGATTGTCCGCTTTGAAGATGAGATCCGCAAACAAGGGCTCGAAGGAAAGGCCCGCGTCAAGCGAGTGGGCTGCCCGGGCTTTTGCGAACGAGGCCCTGTGGTGACTATCAGGCCTCACGGCATCTTCTACCAGCGCGTGATGCCGGAAGACGTCCCCGAAGTGGTTTCAGAAACCATCGGCAAATACAACATCCTGGGCCGACTCCTCTGGCAAGACCCGGAATCAGGGAAGCGCTTCATCTATGAATCCGAGGTCCCCTTCTACGCAAAGCAGACCCGAAACATATTGGGGCTCAACGGTTTAGTGGACCCCACGTCTATTGATGACGCCATCGCATTTGGCGCATACGCCGGACTGGAGGAGATCCTGAGCTGGGATCCCAATCGAGTCATCGAGACTATCGATCGCGCGGGCCTAAGGGGCCGTGGGGGCGGCGGATTCCCGACCGGGACCAAGTGGCGGTTCTGCCGGTCCGCGGATGGGGAGCGTAAGTTCATCATCTGCAACGCAGATGAAGGCGACCCAGGCGCATTTATGGACCGAGCCATTCTGGAAGGAAATCCACACTCGGTGGTTGAGGGCATGATCATCGGCGCTCGCGCGATGGGTGCGTCTCAAGGATACATATACTGCCGAGCCGAGTACCCGCTGGCAATCGAGCGGTTGAGCATTGCCCTGGATCAGGCCGATAAGCTGGGGCTGTTGGGAACGAACATTCTCGGGGGTGGGTTCGATTTCACGATAAGGCTTTATCAGGGCGCCGGCGCGTTTGTGTGCGGCGAAGAGACCGCACTCATCGCCTCTATCGAAGGGCGCAGGGGAATGCCGCGGCCCAGACCTCCTTTCCCGGTGCAGAGCGGTCTGTTCGGATGTCCCACGGTGATTAATAACGTGGAGACTTGGGCCAATGTCCCCCGGATCATCTCCATGGGCCCGGATGTGTACGCCTCTCTGGGAACGGAGAAGTCCAAAGGGACCAAGATTTTCTCCCTCACTGGAAAGGTGAACAATACGGGTCTGGTGGAAGTCCCCATGGGGGTTACCATACGTGAGGTGGTCTTCAATGTGGGAGGCGGCATTCCCAGGAATAGGCGCTTTAAAGCGGTGCAGATGGGTGGACCATCGGGTGGGTGCATACCGGAAAAATTCCTCAATCTTAATGTCGATTACGATTCGCTTCAGTCAGTGGGCTCGATCATGGGATCGGGCGGCATGGTGGTCATGGACGAGAACACCTGCATGGTGGAAGTGGCCCGGTACTTCGTCTCGTTCACGGCTGAAGAATCCTGCGGCCAGTGCTCGCCCTGCCGAATCGGAACCCGCCAGATGCTGGGCATCCTCACACGGATCACCGAAGGTAAAGGGACCTTATCAGACCTTGATCGTCTGGAACGTATAGCTCAACAGGTCAAGAAGACCAGTCTGTGTGGACTTGGCCAGACCTGTCCCAATCCTGTCCTATCCACGCTCCGCCATTTTCGTGAAGAATACGAGGCCCACGTGGTGGACAAACGCTGCCCCGCGGGGGTCTGCGAGTCCCTGGTTTTGTCTCCGTGCCAGCACGCGTGTCCCGCGGGAATCGACGTGCCTGCATACGTCGCGTTCATTGCCCAAGGCGATTACGCGAAGGCAGTGGATGTGATCCGTGAACGCAACCCCTTCCCCGCTATTTGCGGCCGCATCTGCCATCATCCATGCGAAGGCAAATGCCGCCGCGGAGAGGTGGACGATCCGATCTCCATCCGGTACCTGAAACGATTCGCAGCAGACTGGGCGTACGAGATGGAGAAAACTCCGGGAGAACCTTTCCCAGCCACGAGGAAGGAGAAGGTGGCAATTGTGGGAGCTGGTCCCGCGGGCCTGAGCTGTGCATATTTCCTGGCGAAGATGGGTTACAAGACCACGGTTTTCGAGGCCCTGCCTAGAGGCGGTGGCATGCTTGCGGTTGGAGTGCCGGAGTTCCGGCTCCCCTTGGCCGTGCTGGAGCGCGAGATCGGGTACATCGAGAGCAAGGGCGTGGAGATCCTGTACGACAGCCCTATTGATGAACACCACACTGTGGAGAACCTCAAGGCCGAAGGGTACGCAGCGGTCTTTATCGCGGCAGGCGCGCACAAGAGCCAGCAGTTGGGCATCCCTGGGGAAGAAATTGCTCTGGATGGCCTTATGTACGGTCTACACTTTCTCAGAGACGTCAAGACCGGTCAGCCCGTCACTCTTCGAGGCCGCGTTCTCATCATTGGCGGCGGAAACACTGCCATAGACGCCGCGCGCAGCGCTTTGCGCAAAGGCGCACGCCACGTGACCGTGATGTACCGACGGTCCCGCGAGGAGATGCCTGTTTCGACGCTCGAGTTTCTCGAGGCTGAAGAAGAGGGCGTGGAATTTCACTTTCTAGTATCTCCCACCAGGCTGGAAGCGGACAACGGAAAGGTCAAGGGGGTGACCTTCATCCGAATGCAACTGGGGGAACCGGACCAGAGCGGCCGACGGCAGCCCGTGCCCATCGATGGGAGCGAGTTTTTCCTGGAAGCTGACATGGTTATCCCTTCGGTGGGCCAGGCCCCGGACCTGAGCTTTCTGCCGCCTGATTCGGGATTGGAGCGAGCCAAGTGGGGGGCTCTCCGGGTGGATCCGCGTACGCTCTGCACCAACGTCCCCTGGATCTTCGCAGGAGGCGACTTTGTCACAGGAGCTTCTATGGTCATCTATGCCATTGCCACGGGTCGGAGAGCTGCCTTGAGCATCGATCGGTACGTGCGCGGCATCAAGGCGCCACTCATGATTATGGACGAGAAATATCCGCTCCTTCCTTTGCCTCCGGAGAAGCCGGAGGCGTTGGATCAGATCAAAGCGCGGATGGATATGCCTCGAAAGCGTGTGGAAGAGCGCATCGGCGGATTTGAAGAATTCGAAACCGGTTTTTCTGAAGAGATGGCGTGCCAGGAGGCCGGCAGATGCCTCCGATGCGATCTGGAACGCATGAGAGAAAGAGAAGAAAAGGTTTAGCGTGTTTGCCAATAGCGACGGCCTATTCATCACCCGTCACCCCGGCGAAAGCCGGGGTCCAGTGCTGCCCAGAATGCGGGATTGAAGAGACTCGATTCCGGCTTCCGCCGGAATGACGGCATTAGGCTACCGTGAAGCGGACAGAACTCGTGGCAGCGGGCATAGAAGCGGTTGTAAGAATCTGAGTCTTTTAAGAAATAGCCGGGGAGCCTGATCATGAAGACAATCACCCAGCAGAAGCCACTGGAAGAAATCCTGGAGAGTATCGCCCGCGACACCAGCGTGTTCATAGTGGGTTGCGGCACCTGCGCGACTCTCTGTAGGACCGGTGGAATCGAAGAAGTGGCAGTCATGGCGGAAAAGCTCCGTGACGCGGGCAAGATCGTCACGGGAACCGCTGTGCCGCCCACTGGCTGCGATGAAGTTACCGGTGAGATACGGCACGTACTGCGCGGACCTCTGGCTGCCGCGGACGTGGTGCTGGTCATGTCCTGCGCGTTCGGTGTCCAGACTGCGGCTTCGCAGCTGAAGAAACCGGTGGCTCCCGCGCTGGATACCATGTTCATGGGCAAAGAAGGGCCGGCCGGCCGTTACTCCGAAATCTGTATGCAGTGCGGCCAATGTGTGCTCTCCGCAACAGGAGGCATTTGCCCGGTGACTGTTTGCCACAAGGGACTTCTGAACGGTCCGTGCGGCGGAACCAACGAAGGAATGTGTGAAGTGGGCAACGGCCGCGAGTGCGCATGGACCCTTATTTACAAGAGGCTGGAAGCTCAGGGACGATTGGATTCCATGAGAAAGTACCAGCCGCCCAAGAGCCACAATGCCACGCTGCGGCCCGGCATGATCGATCTGACCCACTCACGAGAAGAGGCTGCAAAGCAATGAAAGAAGACTCGAACGAACGCGGACCCAGTACGGAGAAAGGGGGCGCTGATGAGCCGATTTAAAGAAGCTCTCGACTCGGATAAGTTCGTGGTCACCTGCGAAATCGGGCCCCCAAAAGGGGTGAACCTGGATAAGATGCGGCACCACATTGAGCTGGTAAAGGACCGTGTGGACGGCATCAACGTGACGGACAATCAAAGCTCCGTTTTGAGATATCCCTCCGTGGGAGGAGCCATCATCGTCAAAGAGATGGGTGGCGAGCCCATCCTCCAAATGACGTGTCGGGACCGCAACCGCATTGCACTTCAGGCCGATCTGTTCTTCGCATACAGCCGCGGGATCACTAATGTGCTGTGCTTGACCGGAGATGCTGTCGTGGTCGGAGATCACAAGGATGCGAAGGGAGTTTTTGATCTCGATTCCGTTCAATTGCTCGACACGATCCATACCATTTCCGAGGGCACAGACCTCGCGGGCAATCCTTTGGATGGGACTCCCCGTTTCTGTAAGGGTGCGATCGTAACGCCGGAAGCTCGACCCCTGGAACCCCAGCTCATCAAATTCGAGAAGAAGATCGAGGCCGGAGCTGAATTCATTCAGACTCAGGCGATTTATGACTTGGACAATTTCCGAAGCTTCATGGATTACGCGAGGCAGTTCGATGTAAAGATTCTCGCGGGGATTGTGCTGTTGACCGGCGCGGGCATGGCAAAGTTCATGAATGCGCGGGTTCCGGGAATCTTCGTGCCTCAGTCCCTTATTGAAGAATTGGAGGGCGCTCCCAAGGGCAAGGCTCTGGAAACGGGCATCCGCATCGCAGCGAGAATGATACGCAGCATCAAAGAAGAAAAGATTGCCGATGGCGTCCATGTCATGGCCATAGGGAAAGAAGAGGTGGTCCCACGAATTCTTGACCTCGCAGGCATTAATTCCGGATAATAGGGGATACTCACCTGGAGGCTCTCGATGCCCCGTCGTGCCTTCCTCTCTGTCCAGGATATGAGCTATGAAGAGATCGAAGAACGTATCCTGGCCATAGAGCGCAATTACGAAGAATTCTTTGAACAGGCTCGTGACGGTTTCTACATCTCGTCGCGTGTAGGACAGTTTCTCGACTGCAATGATGCATTGGTCAAGATGTTGGACTACCGGGTTAAAGAAGAAGTCCTCACCATGGACCTCAACACCGACCTTTGGATGAGCCCCGAGGACAGGATCGCGTTCCAAGGTATCATCGAACGAGACGGATTCGTCCGCGATTACGAGGCGATCTTCAAACGCAAGGATGGATCGCCGGTGTACGTAGGGCTTTCCAGCTATGTGTGGAAGGATAGCAGAGGCAACATCGGGGGGTACCGCGGGTTTGTGGAGGATCACACCGAAGAGCGTATGATTCGGGATAAGTTGCAAGCTACCGAACTCAAGTACCACGACCTGCTTGAAAATATCCATGAAGGAGCGTTCGTTTCCGACCCAGGCGGTCGCGTCATGGATTGCAACCAGGCATTCCTCAATATCGTCGGGTACGCCAGGGACGAATTCCTCCACATGAATTATTATCGCGACCTCTTCTTGAATCCCGACGATGTGCGCGAATTCCGAAGGCTCTTTACCAGATACGGCCA
This sequence comes from Thermodesulfobacteriota bacterium, assembly GCA_049323095.1. GTDB lineage: Bacteria > Desulfobacterota > Desulfomonilia > Desulfomonilales > Desulfomonilaceae > VGSG01. The sequence continues at coordinate 3,914 of JBMOME010000048.1, read as the reverse complement.
GATCAAGGATTACGAGCTCCAGGTGGTTCGCAAGGACGGTACCATTCGACACGTTTCGATGAGCGGGTACGCGGGTCGCAACAGCGAAGGCGAATTGATCAGCTATCAGGGCCTTATGCGGGACATTACGGAAGGCCATCGGCTGCGCAATCAACTGGTGCAGTCGGAAAGGCTGTCCGCGATGGGCAAGATGGCTTCCCAGTTGGCCCATGAGCTCAACAACCCCATATACGGGATCATGAACTGCCTGGAACTGCTCAAGGACGCTGTTTCGGAGCAGCACCAGAGGCGCAAGTATCTGGACCTGGCCTACAACGAGTGCAAGCGCACGTCGGGCCTGCTCATCAAGATGCTCAAGTTCTTCAGACCTGATGAAGAGAAGAAGGTCGAAACCAACATCAACAAATTGCTCGAAGAAACGCTCCTCTTCTATGAGAAGCAATTCATGAACCTCAATATCAGGGTGAAGACCGAGTTCCAGGCCGATCTGCCGAGAATCATGGGCGTGGAGAGCCAACTCAAGCAGGTCTTCATCAATATGATCATCAACGCGAATACCGCCATGCCATCGGGCGGCGAACTCCGTGTCGCCAGCCGACTGGAACCTGATAACGAAGCCGTTGCCGTAGAAATCCAGGATACCGGCGTGGGCATTAAGGCGGAGCATCTGGACAAGATCTTCGACGCGTTCTTCACGACCAAGAAGGAAGTAAAAGGCGTGGGACTCGGACTTAGCGTGTGTTACGGCTTCATCCGGGAACATGGTGGAAGGATCGATGTGGAGAGCGAAATAGGTAAAGGTACAAAATTCACCATATACCTGCCCGTGAACTCCAGCGCGGAACCTCACGTCAACGGCGACGGCCGCTGAGGGCCTCACACCAACATTACCGCTCCATCTCGTATCCATTCAGTTACGGGCGGCGAAAGATTGTCATTGCGAGCGCAGCGAAGCAATCTCTGCCTTTCAGTGGTGAGATTGCTTCGTCCCCCGGATCGAGTCCGGGGTCCTCGCAATGACAGAAGACAGCATCAGCGTAACTGAACACGTACTCCATCTCTTTGATTTCCCTTTCATAGCCCAAAAGACTCGCGTATAACGCCCTAATGGACGTGCGTGGCGCGGAGGTTCTTCGTGAAGACTATGAAAGCTCTCGTGAAAAGTCGGCCGGAACCGGGCCTCTGGCTGGAAGAGATTCCCATTCCCGAACCGGGGATCAACGATGTGTTGATTCGCGTGTACAAAACTGCAATTTGCGGAACCGACCTCCATATCTACAATTGGAATGAGTGGGCTCGAAAGACCATTCCGGTTCCCATGCCCATCGGCCATGAATTCGTGGGGACGGTGGTTGATATGGGGAGCAATGTGCATGACTTCAACATCGGCGATATTGTCTCGGGCGAAGGGCATGTGGTGTGCGGGCATTGTCGCAATTGTATTTCCGGCCGCCGACATCTTTGCGCAAGGACCCAAGGAATAGGCGTGAATCGACCCGGAGTGTTCGCCGAATATGTGCAGCTTCCTGTCACAAACGTCTGGTATTGCGATCGATCCATTCCGCTGGATATTCTTTGCTGCTTCGATCCTCTGGGCAACGCAACACATTCGGCTCTGTCATTTGACGTACTCGGCGAAGACGTGCTCATCACGGGCGCGGGCCCGATCGGATGCATGGCCACGGCAATCGTGAAGCACGCTGGAGCTCGGTACATCGTAGTGACCGACGTGAACCCGTATCGGCTGGAAATTGCCAAGAAGATGGGCGCAACTCTTGTGCTTGATGTTCGGTCCGAATCTATCAAAGAAGCCCAGAAAAAGCTGGGCATGAAGGAAGGATTCGATGTGAGCCTGGAGATGTCCGGCAACCCTGAAGCTTTACACGCCATCTTTGCAAATGCGTGCCATGGCTCCAACATCGCGCTCCTGGGCATCTATGAAAAAGAATTCGCCATTGATTGGGATCTGGTGGTTTTCAACGGATTGACCATTAGAGGCATATACGGCCGAGAAATGTACCGAACCTGGTACCAAATGACTTCAATGCTCCAGTCAGGCTTGGACATAACGCCTGTAATCACCCATCGCTTCCCTTACGCCGACTTTGAAAAAGGATTCGAAGCAATGCGTTCCGGCGAGTCCGGCAAGGTTATATTAAATTGGGTGGATGAACAAAAATGAATACGAGCACTGGGAATTCATGGTGAAGATTCGAAGTGAACGGGGCCTGTAGGAGCGCGCGGCCGTGCGCCCCTACGAAACATCCTCCCCTACCACTCGTACAAAACCTTAGGAGTCGCAAGCCCTCGCTAATCTACATGCAGAATGACGGCAAAGTTATTGAACATGACCCAGACTTCGTCCCGCTCTTGAATGTTGAGCTTGCGCCTACTCTCTTCGGTCACCACCGAGCACAGTTCTGTCCCATCCGGTATGCGCACTACAAATTCAGTGGTGAGTTTGCCTCGCACGACCTGAGTGACTATGCCGTGAAAAATGTTCTCCGCGGTACACCGGGGGGCCACAGGCGATTTCTCAACTATGAGCCAGGGCGCCTTGACTTCCGCGGTGACCAATGAGCCCTTTTTCAGTCCCATTCTTTTCAGACTGTTGTTCGTGATCACGGTGGATACGATATCTCCCCCTACGGTGACAACGTCGACGCGAGATTGAATATCTCCCTTCCGGATATGGCCTATTTTCCCAAAGAATGTGTTACGAGCGCTGGTCTTGCGTCGGCTTTCCTTTTCGATGAAATGCCTTGCCACCTGGTGGATATCTTCATCGGAAAAAGCAATAAGAGAGGCGGTCAGGTTGAGTGTTGAATGGCCCAGGATCCGCTGCACCACCGGCAACGGCACGTTGTTGTGCATCAGCTCCACAGCGCGAGCTCGCCGGATGGCATTCGGCGAAGCGAGATCTTGCGCAAAGCCGCATTCAGCAGCCCGTTCGTAGAACTTGCGCCGCACATGGCCTGCATCCACCTGCAACCATGGCCCTTCTTGCTCGGCCAAGGCCTGATCGCTCAGGGCCGCTTTTATGTCCTGCATCAGCTCCCCGGAAATCTGCACGTCGCGGCGTGACCACCTTGCAGACGAGAGCGCATCGCCATAACGGACTACCTGTTTGGACACGTCAATGTCCTTGATCGGATCGAGTGCCAAGACCTCATTCAGACGGGCTCCGGTGTAACGAATAAGAAGAAAGATTAACAGGATACGTTTTCTGGAAGCCCGCACATCCGCGCGTGACGAAGCTTCTGCCCACGATCGAAAAGCCTGTTCCAGTTTGGCCAACTGAGTCGGGTCAAGGCACCGGCTCTGTTCAGCCGCGGCATAGATACGAGCAGGGTTCGGGATGTCCGAGCCGGCCTGGGGCCTCGTGGGACCTGGTACGTCAGATTCTCGGGCTCTGCGTTTGGGTATGGTTTTTCGTCTGGGCAATTCAGAGGATATCCTTCGAGATTTCAAGAAGAAGCTACCACATCCCTTTGCTGAGGCCAACGTCGGCGATGGGAAAAAACTGTTGACAAGGGTCATTGGCTCTTTCTATCATAGTGACACGCTTTTGGCAAAAAACGTGTCATAAGAACGATGAGGGTTACTATAGCGGCATCGGGCCTGCTCTCGAACCCTCATGCTCTTCAGATTTCCTCCTCAACTCGGCTGAACCAAGATCTCGATTTCGTTCAACCGCTCAAACGGAGGCTCAAATGATCTTTCCTGTTTCGGGTGTTGAAACGGCCATTTGGATCCCTCCACTGGTAGGGCTTGTCATATCGTTCTTCACGTCCATGGGAGGCATATCCGGAGCCTTCTTGATACTTCCCTTTCAGATGAGCGTGCTCGGATTCACCACACCTGCAGTCACTCCCACGAATCTTGTCTTTAACATAGTAGGCATTCCGAGCGCA
>JBMOME010000047.1:0-21161 GCA_049323095.1 Thermodesulfobacteriota bacterium | reverse complement strand
TTTGCAAAAAGGGCCTCCCCGGACCCCTCTCCAAAAACTCTTAGGGCTTGGAAGCGCTTCCAGCGCTTCTGGCGTTGCGAATGACCCTGTTGATGGAAGAAGTGGTCGCTTGGGATAAAGGCTGTTAGGATTGCAGCTATCGGGTGTCAGATTGTGCGATCTGATGAAGTTGTTCCGTCCAACAGCGTGCGCTTCAAGTGACCTTTTGGGCTTGAGTTGCTCATGAAAAACCAAGGATACTGGCCGCGAATGAAGGTCTTGGTCACAGGAGGCGCAGGTTTCATAGGTAGCCACGTGGTGGATGCTCTGGTCCGCCGCGAGTGTGATGTGGTGGTGTACGACAATTTCTCAACCGGGTTCGCACATTACTTGCAACCGGCTCGCGGTCCGGGTCGGGTGGAGGTCATCCAGGGCGACATCCTTGACCAGGAATCGCTGACTCTCGCAATGGCCGATGTTTCACGAGTCTTTCATCTTGCAGCCAACGCAGATGTGAGGGGCGGCCCAAAAAACACCGCAGTGGACCTTGAACAGAACGTGATCGGGACCCATCGGGTGCTTGAGGCCATGCGTACGGCGGGAGTCAAAGAGATCGTCTTCACCAGTTCAGCGACGGTTTACGGAGAACCCGACATTTTCCCCACACCGGAACAGTATGCGCCGTTGCAGACTTCAGTGTACGGCGCATCCAAACTGGCGGCCGAAGCGTACATCCAGGCATACGGCGAATATTTCGGCATCCGGAGCCACACGTTTCGTTTTGTCTCCTGGATTGGTGAACGCTACTCACATGGCGTAATATACGACTTCATGAAGAAGCTCCGAAAGGACCCTCGAAATCTGGAAATTCTCGGCGACGGAAATCAGCGCAAGTCGTACCTCCACGTGGATGACGGAATCGAAGGGATCTTTCTCGCTGTGGACAAAATGCAAGGGCTGAAGAACATAATCAATCTCGGTCACGAGGATTTCCTGAACGTCAAGGAGGTGGCCCGGATTGTGTGCGACGAGATGGGTCTGACAAATGTGAAGTTTCATTTCACGGGCGGGGTTCGAGGGTGGCTCGGAGACAGCCCGTTTGTTCATTTGGACATATCGAGGATCAAGGGGGTGGGCTTCCGTCCACAAGTGAGCATTGAAGAGGGTATCCGTCGCACGGTCAGGTGGTTGCTGGCCAACGAGTGGATCCTGGAGGCCAGGTAAGGTGCACCCGTGAGGATCCTGGATAGATACATCACCACCGAATTCCTTAAGGTCTTCGTTTTGTGTATGGCCGGCTTCGTCCTCGTATTCTTACTTATTGAGATCACTGACAAAATTAAATACTACTTTGAATTCAATCCGCCTGGGTGGCTCATGCTGAAGTACTTCCTGGTCAAGATTCCGGGGTATCTTTTCTACGTCATTCCTTTGGGAATACTCCTGGGAGGCATGCTCTCGCTCTTTCTCATGGCCCGCCATTCCGAAGTGATCGCGATGCAGGCCAACGGCATTGATGCGCTCGCAATCGCACGACCGGTGCTCATGATCGGGGTCGTGGGAAGTCTGGCGCTGTTTGCTGCCAATGAAACGGTGATCCCCTGGTCTAACCGCTACAGCGAGTATATCCAGGACGTGGAAATCGCACGGAAGCAAGACAGAACTTTCTTCAAGAAAGACCAGATCTGGATGCGCTCGCCTGGAAGCATAACTCATATCAGGAACTTCTCCGGAGCGGACCAAACCCTGGAGCACGTCACCGTTGTGCAGTGGGATGACGATTATACGTTCAAGGAACGCCTGCACGCGGACAAGGCCAAATGGTGGAAAGATCGCTGGATTTTTTACGGCGTCAATATCACTCGTAAGACGCCCGACGGCCGATTCGATGTGGAGACTGTGCCGTCAATGGTAGGGCCTTTGGAGAAGCCGCCCGCGGACTTCGGCCGCGTGGAGCGACTGGCGAAAGAGATGAACCTCGTGCAACTAGGATCGTACATTGACAAGCTTGCGGCCGAGGGACACAGCCCCACCCGTTATCTGGTGGACTGGCACGACAAGATCGCATTCCCGTGGGTATGCCTCATCATGGCCGCGCTGGGTGTGCCTTTTGCGGTACGAGCTAATCCTCGAGCGGGTGGAGTGGCCCTGGGGCTGACCATTTCAGTGGCCGTGGCCTTCTGTTATTGGATCGGCCACACCTTTTTTATCGCGCTGGGTCACGGCGGGTACATACCTCCTATCGTCGCGGCCTGGGGCGCCAACGTCATCTTCGGGCTCTCGGCCGCAATTCTGCTCTTGCACGCGGGAACTTGATCCGAGAGCACCAGTGCGTCCTACCCAGCAATCTTCTTCGTCTTTATTGCGAGAGTCGTCTGAATTGAGCAAAGAGCCCGGGGTCGGGGGTCTGTTCGTAAACCTCGATTGACGTGAACTGATCCGTGCCGTCGAATCGCAGGTAGAGCACTTCTTCGCCCTGGCCGCCTATGCGCTTTTGGCGCAATTCGTGGCCCTTAAGTGTCCACAGGCCCTCATCGACCGTTTCTGTGCCGTCTATGCGCGACACACGCCGAAACGTGCCGTCAGGTCGGTATTCCATGAGCAGAATGAAGGAATGCGGACCCACTGGGACAAAAGGGCGGCCTTTGTAAGCGTCGCGATAGTCCTTGCCCGGCTCTTTGGTCATATAGATCTGCCACTGGCCCACCAGGCGAGCAGCCTCCTCGTTGGCTGCCAGCCTTTTCTTCTCCGCGCCCAAAGCCGGGCTCAGACTCTTTTCTGCAGCGACCAAAGGGCCGCAACATAGTGCGACCAAAAGGCTCATCAGAACTGCGACAAACATACGCTGGACGGTCACTTTCCACTCCTACGCTGGGTCTGTTCTCTGTCGGACCTGACTTGATCTGCTCTTCTAATGGTAACTTGAGTTCAATCAATAACGAGGGGGGACCTGAAGTGCGGGTTACGTTAGCACAGGCTCGGCTCACGTTCAACATGAACCTTTTCCCTTGACAGAGCCTATCGAGACAGCGCATGTGTGAGAAAGGATGCAGCGCTTCCAAGACATAGCCAAACGCATTGCCCTATTCTTCGCGGGGGAAAGACTCGTCGGAGTCGCCTTTGTTATCTCCGGCGCACTGGTTGCCCGTCTCGGCGTCACAAGACTGTTTCAGCTGTGGCGAGAAGTCTCACCCCACTTGCCCTTGTCTCTCCCCGGCAATACACCTGAAATCCTACTCAACTCTTTACCGCTCATATTTCAGTATTTCATCAACACGGTGGGGTCGGTGTGCGCTGTTCTGATCGGTGCCCTGTGGTTTTTCGGAGGGTTGGCGGAGACCTTCGAATCCCGAAAGAAAGGCCAGCATCCAGCGGACTTCCAGTTCCCCGATCTCGTGGCTGAATCGCTGAGGACAGGCTCGCTCCTGAATTGGCCTTCGACTCCGTGGCTCTGCCGGATACTCTCCATGGTCTGGTCCAAGGCAAGATGCATGAGCCCTGTTTCGTACAGCATGTTCAGCGATGCAGCGTGGTCCTTCTGGAAAGTGATCGGTGTGGGCATTGTAATAGCCCTCATCTTCTTTGGCTTGCAGATGCTCCCGGGAGCCATTGACAGTGTCTTTCATCGGCGCATCAATCTCTTGGTACCGTCCCCACGGCCGCTGTACACTATCCTAGCCTTCCTCCTCCTGGTGAACGTAGTCATTGCCCTGAGTCTTATCCCGTTCCGGCCCAGGTTGATCGACCGGGACGAAACCACCATGCCGGTTAAAGGGCAAGGAGATCCTCAACTCTTTCTGGCACTCATGGAAGAAGGCTGCCGCCTGCTTACATCCAGAGGCGACCCGTACAGGCCCGGAACTAGGCTCGAGGTGCAGAACGATCTCCGTATCAGAGGATCGCTCATCGAAAACTTCCCTGCCGTGCGCCAGACGTGGGGCAAGCCCGTGGCTTACATTTGCGTGGCATTGGTGGTGATTCTTCTTGTGGCGGGCTTTTCGCGGCTGGTGCATTTCAAGGGCATGGAAACGCCGTTAGCCCACACCGAGTTCTTAAGGACATATTCCCTCTACTATCTGGTGTCGGTGGCGGTTTCGGTGGGGCTTATTCTGTCGGGGCTCCATCTCGCCGAATGGGCGAGAAGGCTTCTCGCGATGAGATCCTTTCGGTCGTTCGCGGTTTTGTGCGTCACGAGAAGTAATGGTGAAGCAAGCGCTTCCCATGAACCGATAGCCAAACGCCATCGTGCTCCCGGCGACTTGATGTGGAGCGTGATTGAAGGCGTGGACGAACGACTGGCAAGTTGGGCAAGGAATCCTCGGAGTGACAGCCAGTTCCAAGTTCAGGTCTTTTGGGCAGAGCTCCGATCCGAATCTGCTACTGCGCACGGGCCTCGCCACTTGATTGCTTCCGCACAATCGGAGCCACTGGGCACTGCCATGGCTCGAATCATGGAACTCCCCTTCCACGTGGCCTTTGCGAGAGAAGAAGAGCCATCAGGCGAATCGACCTGATCGATGTCGAGCATAGAACCTAAGCAAAGTATTCGATAAAATGGGAGAAGGCAGCTCGAACGGAATCCTCCGGAGGTCAATCGGGACCCAAATGAAAATCAAGCACTTCTTAGATACTGATACGGCCTTGGTTGAGTTCTCCGATCGCGTGGTCGCGGAAACCAAAGAGATAAACGAGAATATCTACATTGATCTGGATCAGCCGGGCAACCTTGTAGCCATGACCATCGAGCACGCACGACAACAGGCGAGTCTTCCATTTCTGTCCTATGAGCAAATAGAAAGGGAACCGTCTGGCACAGTGAGCCAGCCGACCGCGGACAGCAGTGGCTGATTTTGCCCTTAATTTTTAGGGAAGAATCACGCGGTTCGTGCCTGGGGCTTGTCGTGGCACATGCCAAAGCGGCGAGACGTTTCGTATGATAGGCGCTCTACTCGCGACCGTGCGTGAAAAGAAAAGACATGAAGGATAGGAAGAAAAATGCCGATGAGTTACGCCCCCAATATGACTTCGACTATTCAAAAGCCGTTCGCGGGAAGTATTACCGCCGATTGCTGGAGGAAGGGTCCAACGTGATCATCCTTGACCCGGATGTGGCGAAGGCTTTCCATGATTCCGCTTCAGTGAACGAGGCATTGAGGTCACTGCTGGAACTAACTCGTTCCACCAAGCGCTTAACGTCGCGCTCAACCGGAAGGGCCAAAAAGGCGCCGGCCGGATAGTCAATCGTCGCATACGCGGGGCTCTTTTCTCCACAGCAAGAACCTTGACCTGTATATTTATCTCATATACAATTATGCCCCGTGAAAGCTGAATTTGGCAACATTGTAGGTTTTCAATGGGATGAGGGAAACATTGACAAGAACCTCATTGCCCACAACGTCGAAAATTGGGAATGCGAACAGGTATTCTTCAACGAGTCCTTGCTGGTCCTCGATGATCCCAAGCATTCCTCTGTGGAAACACGTTGGGCTGCCTTTGGCAAAACAGACTCAGAGCGTCTTCTTACCGTGATATTCACGAAAAGAGGAGAGCTCCTGCGCGTGATCTCCGCAAGGGACATGAACCGGAAAGAGAGAGCGTTTTATGAAGCGAATAGATGAGAAAATACCTCGATTCAAGGATGAGGACGAAGAGCGCGAGTTCTGGGCGTCACATTCTCCCTTGGACTACTTTGATACCCGAAGCATCAAGAGAGCCGCGTTTCCAAATTTGAAGCCCACTCTGAAATCAATTTCGATACGTCTGCCGTCGGACATGCTGGCGGAACTCAAGATGCTGGCCAATAAGAAGGACGTTCCTTATCAAAGCTTGGCAAAGGTGTACTTGGCTAGGCAGATCGCCCTCGAACGCGGGACCCTGGGCCGCTCGACTGATAAGAAAGCCAAGCGTGGGGCCCATGCCCAATGAGTCGACGCAGTCCATGCGCATAACGTGATGAGATCTATATAATGAGCAGCGCTCGGTGTATGACATGCGACAGTTAACAAGAATAACTCTCGATCCGGAGGTCATGGGAGGGAAGCCCTGCATTCGTGGGCTGCGCGTTACAGTTGGCACTGTCGTCGGGCTCGTCGCTTCCGGATACTCCGTCGAAGATATCCTAAAGCTGTATCCCTACTTAGAAGATGGCGATATTCGGGAGGCCCTGGCGTACGCTGCATGGCGGGCGGACGCGAAGAGAGGGGGATAATCATCCCCCTCTCTCATTTAAGGGTATCGGGAATCGGTTTAGAGTTCGAGCCAGGAATGGGAATAGAGGGTTTGGCCGAGAAGGAGTCTGGCAGTCTTCACATAATCGATCTGCTTCTTGTCCATACCGGAGGTGTCAACCTCTTCGCCATCCATGATCCGACCGATCAGGGCTTCGAGCTCAGGTTCTTCGTCATGGGCTATCCTGACGATGAACTCGTCGAATCCGTCCAGAATCGCAGATGTAATACCGCACTTCTTCAACATGCAAAGGTAGGTCTGATTCAGGATGTCCCGAAGCTCGTCGGGCGAGCCGTTGGACACATTTGACAGACCGCAGGTGGATTGTGAGCCAGGGGCCAGGTCCGGCAGCCACTGCATGAACGTGGTGCAGCCTTGGAGCTCTTTCTGCTGAGAAGAGACCGGAACCACGATGGGGTCAAACCAAATCCGGTCCAAGCTAATGTCGAATTCCACGGCCTTTGTCATCATGGTGTCCAGGAGCATGGCCCGCTCATTCTCATCTCTGGGAATGCCTTCCGGACCCCACATCAGACCGACCATGTTGCAACCGTACTTGGCGACGAGGGGCATCTGAAGGTCCATACGCTCGGGCGTGGCCATGATGGAATTGATCACGGCAGGGCCCTTCTTCACCTGGTACACTTGCAGCCCGGCTTCTATGGCTTCGCTGTTTGTCGTGTCCAGGAAGAGCGGAAGGTCCGTGACTTCCTGCACTGTCTGCACGAGCCATTGCATCATCTCCGGGCCGCCTTTGCGAGCCGGGCCCAAATTCAGGTCCAGGAGATCGGCTCCTCTTTCGGTGAGCTTCTCCGCCCATTCCTGGATCGGCTGGCCATTTCTTTCCCGCATGGCGTTGCCGGTATATTTCGACATAATGTTGATATTCTCAGCCACCACGTTAATCATGGAAACACTCCTCCTGGTACAACTCCCTGTAGTTCCAAGAAAACCCCACATCGCGGGGTCACTGTACAACAGCCCTTAACGAGGAATCGATCCTCGAAACGTCCGATCTTTATGGATAAGCGGGCGACATTCCCGCCAAACATGTTTTCGGCTCGCAGGGCATACCCTGCCACGCTCGCTTACTTCGCGTAGTTCTGTCGCAGGTAGGCCGGTATGTGCGCACCTTCACGCGGGCCGATGGCCACCTGCCACCCATTCAGTTCTTCTTCCAGGTCGCCACTGATAATCGCGGCCGCGCCCGGTATGACAATCGTTCTGGTCTTGGTCTTGTCTTCGATCCCGCTTTTCTTCACAAAGGGCCCGATCAGGTCGGCAACGAACTTCCCGGCTGCCCACGCGGTGAGCACCGAGAGACCGTCTGTGTTGAGCACCAGTAACCAGGACGGCACTCGGCTTGATTCGACTTCGCCCGAAACGATGAAGTACGTGAGCGAGAAGTTGCTCGTAATCAACACAGGGGAATCCTTGCCCGGGTTGTTGATCGGGTAGATCCCTTGTTCCGTAGTCATAGGTCTCTGCGGGTCGGTAAAGATGTTCAGCCTCTGCAGGAGCAGCGGGAAGAGCACCTCGCCACGGAGATCGCTCAGAATGGCGATGCCGCCGTACTTGGAAACAAATGTTCCTGTGACGATCGCCTCATCCACAGGATTATCCGCCATCTCGCACGGAAAGATGATGGTGGGGAAGCCCAACGGCCGGTACAGGCTCTCCAACGCAAGTCTTCGGATCATCACGTTGTCGCGAAGGAGTTCGGAGATCTTCCTGTTCCCCGAATCAAGTACGATATCTTTGAGACCCTTGTCCATCAGCTTCGCGCTGAGCTTGGCCACGTTGCCCACACAGTCGGACTTTGCCGCGACAGGGCAGTTGAACTCTTTGGCCAAGTCTGCGTATGCGTCCAAGTTCGCATCGGTCGCGGCGTAAATCAGAGGCTTCTCTTTGCCCACTTCGGCCAGGGCGGCCTTCATGGTATCGGCATTGTCGCTGACCAGGATGAGGGCCGCGCCCGCATCGGATGCTTTCTTGGCCAACTTGACGAAACGTCCTGGATCCGCGCCGTCTTTGATGGCAATAATCTCCGGCTTGAGCGTCAGCCCAACACGCTCATACTTCAGTTCCTTGAATGCTTTGAGCTTGGAATCCACCGTCGCGTCGTCGTCGGACGTGGAGACCAGGCATCCAAAGGCCGTGGGATTGTTAAATGTTTTGTCGTGGCGGTAGAGCACCGTCTCTCCGCCTGTTTTAACCATCTTCTCGCCTGTGCCGATCTCAACGGTTCGGATCGGCGGTGCGGATGCTGATGCAAGAGCTTGCTTAGCTTCGTCGGAAACGTACGGGCAGGAATCCAGCTCAGCTTTGCCTGCCGCCAGATTCATCGCAAATGCGAGGCACGTGGGCACACCACATTCCCCACAGTTCTTCTTAGGCATCATTTTGAAGATCTGAATTCCCGAAAGCGCCATAGAATATAACCTCCCTTCGCAGGTTGACCCCCGCGAAGCACCTCTTTGATTTCACTTGAAAATGGAGAAACTGAAGGGGCTCCGGGGATATGGAGCCCCCCACTTATAACAGGATCTTATCACGAATCGATAGCCGGTGCTACATTAACCGACAATCGACTCCATGGTCACCGCAGGATGCTGCTTCTCCTGCAGGAACGGCAGAATCTCGTCTTCTGTCGTCCCAATTGTCTCGTCTGCGATCCGATCGGCCAGATCGGGAACGCCCATTTCCGCGCCCCTCTGGTTAATCTTATCTCTCAGTTGCTCCTTCAGGGCCTTGGGCAACCAGACGAGCCGCAGGATTCCGCCTTCAGCGGCCACGAACTTCTTGGACGCGATGTAAAGTTTGCTGTGACCCACAAAGCCCGGGGTGATGTTTCCGCCGCCCGCGCTGCCCGCGAGAGTGGTGAACTTCATCCCGCACGGTGTCATGCCCTTGTAATCACGATCCACGGACATCACGCCGTTGGCCACGGGGAGCACCGCCGCGATGCACTCGAAGCACCCGCAAGAAGTCATTGGGTCAACCATGATTGAATATGCGTTGTACTTCTCCACCTTGCCGCGGGAAGCCTGCTGAACGAAGGCGTTGACGCCCTCCCACTGCCCGAGGCGTTCGTCAATGACCGTCCCTTTCTCAATCGGCTGGTTGGGGCCGGTGGGGTTGATCTCGAATGAAGCCTTGCAGTCGAGCCAGTTGTATGCTCCGCACAGACCGGTGCGTTCCGGAGTAACCACGCAGACGTGGGAAGGCGCAAAGCTCTGGCACAACGTGCAGGAGTAGAAAGTATCCTCGTCCTCGTCGGTCATGCCTTCGACTCTGGCGTCCCTCTTCGCGTAGACCCCACGTGCCTGGGCCAACAATTCATCGACCTTGGCCTTGTCCGTGAAGATCTTGACCTGGACCTTATCCACCACGTTACCGAAGTCCTGATGGTACTTGGCATGGAGGATCGACCCTATGTGGGAAAGGTTGAAGCCCTTCTCCACAGCACCTTTGCCCACACGGACCCACGCTATGTCTCTCTGACCTATGTGCATCAGGCCCTGGGCATAGTTGATCAGGTGGTGGATCTGGCGTTCCAGAATGGGCTCGAAGTCGCTCTGCATCTTGCGACCCGCGACCTCGACGAGAATTCCGAGCGGCAGCCTGGTGCCTGCTTCTACGTCCTTCAGATCCGGCCCGAAAAGCTCGACCTTGCCGTCCTCAACCTCGTCCATCTCCTTCATGACTGTCAGCTCGACAGCCTGCGTCTTACCGCCGCCGGCTTCAACATAAATATCCTCGCCCCTGATGCGCTCGCCCTCGAACGCAGGCCCGTATGCTGTCGGAACGGGCACCTCAGTGACCGTCACTTTCAGGCCTCGGACTTCCACACCTCTGGCGACGATTTCGCTGTGGGGAATATTGGAGACAACATGCTCGTACGTGCATACGCCGGTCGGCAAGATCTCCGGGATAGGAGTGTCCGCAATGGTCGGGAACCCATAGTTGATCGCACCGGCCGCTGCCGCATACCACTCGTCGGTAACGTCCCCGAGAGCCAGCACGAATGCGAACACACGGTCCTTGTTGTAAATCAGCACCTTGCGGAAATCGCCGGGCTGAATACCACCGAAGCTCAACGCCGCACGTGTGGCGAACCCGACCGCAAAGACCGCAGCGGAAATGTCCGAGCCGAACGGAACCAGACGGGTGTTCCAGCCGACCTGTACGCCCGCGTCTAGGAGCTGCTGGGCAAACGTGGTTCCATTGTAGTTTGCGGCCATAAAGACGTAGAGGTTCTTTTTCTGGAGTTCCAAAGCCATTTCGGCCGCGATCTCCTTCGTCGGAGCCGAACCCACCACCGCGGCAAACCCGGGTGCGGTGCCGTCAACGAACTCCACGCCTCTCTTACGAAGAATCACGTCGTCGGCCGCGCCGAGCCAGAGCTTCTCGTCGCTGGGCTCTTCGGCCGGCAGATAGAAATCCGCGTTCTCCAGGTACCGAATCGCTTCGAAAACCTCGAAGTTGAACAGAGTGGCCATGCCCGCGTCCAGGACCGGGCCGAGATAGGGAAGGTGGTGCTTCTCGCGGACCTGCGGGGGAATGAGCTGCTCTGCACGATCGAGCACCACACCCGCGTCCCCGAGATTCTTTACGGGGAAGCCAAGGATCCCGTAAATGACCGGCAAATAGTAGCCGGTATTGGGGAAGCTGATCTCTTTCTTCTTCCCGTATTTCTTAACAGCCTTCTCGTACTTCTTTCTCGTTTGCTCATAAATCTTGTGAGCGCCGGCTATGACATTGGCTGCAACTATCTTCGACACTGTGTATATCCTCCTGGGAAAAAGTGATGACTCTGATTCCGGGGAGACGACTGGGGGCCTCGCCGGGTTTTACGACACTCTCCGAACGATTAACCCAGTTCGCGTCTCATGGCCATGTCTGCCAGCACCCGCTCCCTGGCCTTGTCTATTCCGAGGGCTTTCCTCTTGGCGTCGATGTGCGCAAGGCACCTCTTCGCCATCTCATAGGGATCCTTCTCCACGAAGTCCCATCGGCCGCCATAGACCTTTTCAATGTCCTTGAAGAGGTAATTGGTGCACACATCCTCGTTTATGGTCGGGAACCCAACCCCGAAGAGGACGTAACAGCCGGAAGCGACAAAGTACTGCCCGATGGCAACGGCCTTCTCGCTCATCCACTCAGGAGCCACACCCACGGCAGGAATGTCGCTGATGTCGTCACCGAGTCCGCCGTCCCGCACTACGGCAGTGGCTGCCATAAGGATCCGGGAATTGTCCACGCAGGCGCCCATGTGCAACACAGGCGGGATTCCCACCGCTTCGCACACCTCGGCCAAGCCGGCCCCAGCGTACTTGTGAGCGGCTTCCGGCGTAAGCAATCCTGCCTTGCCAAGAGCAATGGCCGAGCACCCTGTTGTGAGCACGAGCACGTCGTTCTTGATCAATTCCTTGGCCAGGACCACGTGCAGCTCGTCATGCTTCACACGAGCGTTCCCGCAACCAACGATGCCTGCCAGGCCCCGGACCTTGCCGTTGATGATATTGTCGTTCAGCGGCC
Organism: Thermodesulfobacteriota bacterium; assembly: GCA_049323095.1. Taxonomy (GTDB): domain Bacteria; phylum Desulfobacterota; class Desulfomonilia; order Desulfomonilales; family Desulfomonilaceae; genus VGSG01. Next base: position 9,413 of record JBMOME010000047.1, on the reverse strand, counting down.
GGTAACTGGCCCGGAACATACCGCCGAGCATGTAATTGATGGTCTCGTGGCTGAAACCGACCACCATGTCCTGCTGCTCGGTGGGGAGTGCTACTTTGTTCTTGTCCCTGTTGGGGAAGTTGTCGATCGCGTCCTTGACGATCGCACGTGCGGTTTCCAGTGCATGATGTTCGTCAAACGCATAGTGCTTGTACGCACCCTGCATCTGCGCAATCGGGCTCGTAGTCACGATCTGGGTATGGAAGCACTTGGAAAGCTCCGCGAGACCCTGCATCACGCACTGAACGTCCACCACCATGGCCTCGATGGCGCCCGTAATAACAGCCAGTTCCTGCTGCAAGTAGTTGCCCGCTACGGGAACGCCATGACGCATCAGGATCTCATTGGACGTGCAGCAAATGCCACCCAACGCGATGCCGCCCTTCGCGCCCTTGCTCTTGGCATACTTGACCATCTCAGGATCCTGAACCGCCTGGACGATCACCTCTGAAAGGGAAGGCTCATGCCCGTGAACCACTATGTTGACCGTGTCTTCCTTGAAGCAACCCAGGTTGACTTTGCCCAGAATGGGTACCGGTGTGCCATAGAGGATGTCCGACAAATCGGTGGCGATCATCGAGCCACCCCAACCGTCGGCAAGGGCGCACCTGGTAGCCAGGCGGATAATGTGCTCCATATCCTGGTTCACACCCATGTGGGTCATGTGCATGACTTCCACAACGGATCTGTCGATGCCGATCGGCGTCACGCCTTCCTTGCGCCAGATCTCCTGCCGCTTCAAGGGGGCTCTCTTGACGTAGGTTAATTCGCCGTCTTGCTGGCCATACTGCGCAAGCGCCTTCTCGCCGATTTCAATCGCGATATCCTTAATCTCCCGGCCCTCGGTCTCCACGCCGAAGTCCAGGGCCAACGCGAGGAGTTTAGGCACGTCTTTGATCTGATAGTCAGGCAGCTCGCCCTTGGCCGCGTGCAGGAAAGTATGGGCCACGTGCCGGCCATGATCGCTGTGTGATGCGGTGCCTGCGGCGACCATACGGGCAAAATTACGAGCCGCGATGGTCTCGGGAGTCGCGCCGCAAAGACCGGTTCTCTTCTTGCGCTCTTCCGGGGTCTCTTCTCTTCCCTTGGGAGGAAGCACCCGGCAGGGGCCCATGTTGCAGATCTTGCAACAGGTGCCGCCTTTGCCAATCGGGCACGCGGACATGGTGAGCGCACGGTGAAACGTGGTTTTGTACCCTTCCTGGTCGGCTCTCTTGAGACCTTCCAGGGTGACCGGGTCGATAGTATGCTGCGTCCAATCGACCGGACCCAGCTCTTTTTTCTTCGGCGGAGGGGCGACTGCTGCAAGTCCTTCTGCCGGGGCCGCTGCAGGGGCCTCGCCACCAGCGATGCTCCCCAAGCCCTGGGCCAGGTTCTTGATCGCCCTGAAAACGCCTACCATTTCCTTCAGGCCTTCAATTTCTTCCCTGCTCAGTTTCGCCATATTGTCGTTCCTTTTCTGCATCTGTCGAAAGGCTTGAGCTCCAGCCGTTTCGTCAGGTATTTTTCATGAGACCTTCGGGCTTGGCGTCAGCCTCATGGCAATACAGAGCCATGTTCAGTGCGCCGGGCCCACATCGACCTTATCCGGACAGACCACTTCGTTGTTTATGCGGGATTCTTGCGCTTTTCGCTCCCAAACCAGTCCTCAGAGTAGAAGTATCTTTCAGCAGTTTCCAGATACTTGTGGACCGGATCAGCGCCTTCGGCCAGGTTCACCGCGGTAATGTTTTTCCGCCACTGGTAGTCCTCTTCATCCGGGCTGGGACCATATTGGGGCAGAAGAATCTTGACCTTCTTTCCGTCAAATCGCTGTTTCTCCTCGTACTTGTCCGCCATCGTGAGACTCCTCTCTTCGTCGCGATTATCTAGCGTCGCGGGCACTCGCGTGCCTTTGTTTTTGCTCATGCATAATGGGACAGGGAACGCGATGGGTGAGCCGTACTATTATGAAGCACTGGACATCCGGTTTCAATATTTTTTTTGGATTTTTCCGTACATAGCACGATATTGAAAATGTATCGCGGATCGTGTTACAATGCATAATGTCGGCGCGCGACCCATCCGGATATCAGTATACTAGATCATCATCGAACTAATCAAGAAGTCGCAACGCTTTCTCCCATAGTACGCGAGTATTAGTCAATGCGTTGGCTGACTGGCTACGAGGATTTATTAGAGTCCGCGGCGTCGGCCGGTACTCCGGGCTTCACCCGAAGTCTTTGACAGGACTCTTACACCGGTTGTCACCATTCTTGGCCTTTTGGACAGCCCGCGCTTGACGAAAGCCGGTAGGGGCCGGCGTCCCCCGGATCAGGTCCGGGGCAGGATCTGCCGGCCCGAGCTAGTTTAGCGCAAAGAAAATGTGCCGGCACGGAAGCCGGCACCTACCAATATCAGAGCGTCAATCGGAGAAGATTTTGGCGACGGGCAAAAGGTGCTCTCTTTCACAAATACGCCGATGCCACGGTCAAACGGTCACCTTGGTGCGGGGCCTCTCCGCCATGTAATGCAATCTGTTCAGCGCATTCACCATTGCCTTGGCAGACGCGACGATAATATCCTCGTGGCTGCCTTGGCCGTGCGCCACGTTTCCATCCTCTTCGAGCTGAATGCTCACTTCGCCAAGTGCGTCAGTGCCACCGGTAATGGCGCTGATCGAGAACCGACGCAACGAAGGCTTCCGACCAGTGAGCTTCATGATGGCGTTATATGCCGCATCCACCGGGCCATTCCCCAGCTCCGCGCCGTGGTATTCGGCGCCCTCGATTTCCATGCGTACCGTGGCCGTGGGGACCACGTCTGAACCTGACATTACTGTTAAGGAAAGCAACTTATACGTTTCGGCGATCCGGAGGACTTCATCCGCGATGATTGCTTCTATGTCTTCATCGAAAACCGTCTTCTTATTGTCGGCAACATTCTTGAATCGTCTGAAAGCCAGGTCGATTTCACCATCCGAAAGGGTGTATCCCAGAGCTTTGACCCGTTCGCCAAAGGCGTGTCGTCCGGAATGCTTGCCCAGAACAAGGGACGACTTGCCCATGCCGATGGCTTCAGGATCCATGATCTCGTAAGTGCTCCGCTCTTGAATGATTCCGTGCTGATGGATGCCCGCTTCGTGTGCGAATGCATTGGAGCCCACAACGGCCTTGTTGGGCTGCACCGACACACCGGTTATGGAGCTAACCAAGCGGCTGGTATGGAAGATTTGCTTGGTGACTATTCCGGTATGAAAGGGGAGCACTTCGTGCCGCGTCTTGAGGATCATAGCGATTTCCTCCAACGCGGCATTGCCTGCTCGCTCTCCAATGCCGTTAATGGTGCATTCCACCTGCCGAGCTCCCGCGCGAATCCCCGCGAGCGAGTTTGCCACCGCAAGGCCCAGGTCATTATGGCAATGTACGGATACGATCACGTTTTCGATTCCGCGGACATTCGCACGCACGTATTTGATAAGGTCGGCCATTTCGTCAGGGTGTGCATATCCTACGGTGTCCGGGATGTTAATCGTGCCCGCGCCCTCGTCCACTGCGGTCTGAATAACCTGAACCATGAATGCGGGATCGCTCCGGGTGGCGTCTTCGCAGGAAAACTCGACCCAGTCCGAATAAGATCGCGCCAGGCGCACCGCGTCACCCGCGAGGTCAATCACTTCTTGGGGCGACATTTGGAGTTTGTGCTTCATATGGATTTCGCTGGTCGCGAGAAAGGTATGGATGCCGGGTATTTCCGCGCGTTCCACCGCCTTCCACGCGGTGTCGATATCAAGAGCGTTTGAGCGGGCAAGACCGACGATACGAGCCTTCTTGATTTCTTTCGCAATGGCTGCCACCGCTTCTCGGTCACCTTCCGAGCTCGCGGGGAAGCCCGCCTCTATTATGTCCACGCCTAGGCGTTCCAGTTGGCGGGCTATCTGCATCTTTTCCTGCTGGTTCATGCTCGCACCAGGGGACTGCTCCCCATCGCGGAGCGTGGTATCAAAGATCAGTACGCGTTCGGACATGATAAACTCCTACTTGATGCATCAAAGTGCGGCTTGGGACACGACATCTCCTCCCGCCTGTGACATCCGGAAAGGTGTCATAAATATGTGCATTCAAAGACGTGAAGCACTGGAGGAGCCAAGTGTCTCTGACACAAACGGATTAGCACTGCCAGAGCCCGTGGAGGCGTTGGGGGGTCACCCTCGGAAGTACGCGAGTCTTCGGGCGAAACAGGGATCACTGCATAGGGCAGGGCTTCAACATTCCTCGTTCAAGATCCGGCTTGACTGACAGCTTATTCCTCGCTGGGCGTCTTGATCTGCTCAGGGCGCCTGGAGCGGATATACGTGACGAGCGTCAGCACAGGCCCGGAAATCACATAACCGGCACAGAGAAAGAATGGCACAACATACGGCCACGCGGCAATGAGCGCGAGAAGCAAGACAAAAGCCACAGTTGAACTGAACGGCTTTCGCTTGACCAAAGTAAGGTCCTTGAAAGCATGAAACTTGACACCGCTTACCATCAAAAAGGAGAGCGCATAAACCAGAACAAGCAGCGGTATCGCAAAATCGGCCGATTTCAGGCCCACATGTTCAAAGAAAATCACTGTAGTCGCGACCATACACGCGGCCGCGGGGATGGGCAGGCCGATAAAGCGTCTGGGATCGATATTTCCGGTCTGAACGTTGAACCGGGCCAGCCGAAGGGCGCCGCACGCGACGAACACAAACGCGCTTACCCATCCTACGCGGGGCGATTGCACCAAAGCCCACAAATAGACGAGCAGCGCAGGCGCGACACCGAATGCGATTACGTCTGCAAGGGAATCCAGCTCTACCCCGAACCGTGTGGTTGTCTTGGTGAGGCGCGCAACTCGTCCGTCCAGTCCGTCGAAGAAACCTGCAACGAGGATCAGACCCGCGGAAAGCACAAAAGCGCCCTTGATCGCGCAGACAATGCTGTAAAACGCGCAGAAGACACTTGTCAGGGTAAGCAGGGACGGCAGGATGAAGATCCCTTTCTTCATCTGCCTCATGCGAGCGCCTTGCTCCCGAGGCTCATCCCCGGCTTCGCCTTTGCGGCGTCGCCTGAAAAAAGGCCGTCTTCGCGTGTTCTTATATGCCATAAATCACCGCCCGCGCCCGGTTGGCTAGAGGCCGCTCGTACATAGTTTAATTGTACAGCCTCCAAAAAGCTACATTCAAGAGAATTCGCAGCGGCAGGGTAACTATTTGCTTACGCACGACAGGACGAGGCCGCAAATGGACCTCAGGAGGCAGAGGCGTTTGTGCCCCGCGTGCGTGAATAGGCGCTGATCAGAGCATCTTCCGCTTGACAGCTTCCACCGCTTTGGTAAAAGAACAACATTCCACACGTGCTTGAAACGAATTTTTCATACAGTCATGGGAATCACCCATGGTGCTTTCCCTTGTTCTCAGGAGGGTATGGGATGCGTTACTTAGTGCTTTCCCTTGTCGGTATTCTTGTGTTTGTGTTGGTTCCAGGCCTGGTTGGCGCTCAAGGATTTCCTTCACCGGTGGGGATGGGGCTCCCTTCCCTGGGCCAATTGTGGGCCGCTAGCGGGCGCTCGTCCGTTTCCGATCCTCAGTCGAATGTGGGCCTAGCCTTTAACATCGGATACCTTACCACAGAGCGCAAAGTGGGGTTCGATCTGTCGGCTCAGCCACTTGTCGGGCCTGTGGTCTCGAGGGAGCATGAATACACGGTAAAGGGTCTTTGGCTGGCCGTTTCCGCGGATGTCCCGGTCCGGAACGGCTTTGGCATCTGGGCGAGAGGGTCTTGGCTATTCCCATCGGCCGGACAAGCGTACAAGACATTGCAGATGGCCGGCGGAACGTTGGAACCCATAATCTGGCAGACAGACATCCAATGGTACAATGTGGACCTTGCCGGGACGTACTCCCCTTATGGGGCCCTGACCGTAATCGGCGGTTTTCGCTTTGATTCCTTTGCGACCAACTTCCATAGTCGCGAGTTCGTGGAACCCGAGGACCTCTCAACGGATGAGGCTGATATGACAGTCTCATCCTATATTCCGTACGTGGGCATCATGTTGAATCAGGGCGGTGCGTTGAAGCTAGGTCTGGTCGGCTTCCCCTATGTGCCTGGTGATGTCGAGTACAGTCGTGTGTACGGCAGGCTTGTGATGAGGCAGGATGCGAAGGGCTCTCTTCGGTCGAGCTATTTCGTAGAGGCCTTCGGGGAGTACGGCCGCCAGCTCATGGGAGGATATGTCGGCGTTTTCGGGATTTTTTCGTACCTCCACGCTAACTCTGTGCTGGACGTTACTCGCAGACTTGCCGGAGTAGAAACAACGTCAGGCGAGTACCATTTCAGTCTTGACCGTGCGAACTGGATAGTTGGCGGCACGCTCGGGATTGATTTCACCAGCCCTATCTGAGACATGCCTTTATCCCCTTTCCTAAAGGGGGATACAGGGGGATTTTCGAAGCAATAAGACCCGGCGGTAACCATCAGAGCTTTTCTTTGGCCTCGCGTAGCTGAACGAATGCTTACAGTGTTTTCTTTTCCGCGATGACCGTTTCTCCGGCTCTGACGCGTTCTCGCAAAGCCACGCGTACCTCGAACTCAGGGCCAAGGTACACATCGAGCCGGGAGCCGAAGTGGATCAGGCCGAACCGCTCGCCCCGGCTCAGTTCGTCGCCCTCGGAAACCCAGCACGTGATCCGCCGCGCCACTTTCCCAGCCACTTGGACCACTTCTATAGCGTCCTCACCTGCTCTAAGTACAAGCGAGTTCTGTTCGTTGACGCCGGATGCGTCCTTTTCTCGGGCATCGAGGAACTTGCCCTTGGAGTAAGTAATCTTCTCCACCCTGCCCGTGATAGGACTGCGATTCACGTGCACGTTGAACACGGACATGAAAATGCTGATTCGCGTTAGAGGGGCGCGGTCGAGGTTGTCGGAATGCACGTTTTCCGCAACCGCGACGACCACTCCGTCGGCAGGTGACAGTACCAAACGGTCCCCTTCGGGCGGCTTGCGCTCGGGATTCCGAAAAAAAAGGGCCACCCCGACTGTGGCCAGCACAAAGACGAGAGCAAGCCACGGGAAATCCCACCACCAGAGAAGCGCCGCTACCAAGGCTGGTGCGAGCATGTACGGGAAAGCTTCTCGTGCCACTGGCTCTTTATGGTTGATTCCGGCTGCCATCGATATCCTTGACGTATCGTCGTGGGCCGAAAGCGTAATTTGCTCCGACGTATAAAGCGCCTACGTGCCCCACTACTATGGACGAGTTAACTCTTGGGCGAGACACCCTGGGTTCGGATTTCCGCCAGGATGCGTTCGATCTGGTCACGGCCTTTGAGCTTCTTTTTCTGAAGGGTTTTTCGCTCGATCTCTTCGGCTGTGGAAAGATAGAGCCGTTTATTGTACAGATCGAGTTGTTCCTCGAGTTCCAGGTGCTCCTGCCAGAGCTTCTTTAATTCAGGAAGCTTCTCCTGCCACTCCTGTATGAGTTCAAGGTCTCTCTGTTCCATTCGGGCGCCCTCAACACGGTGTTTTCCTGCTTGTGCGACCAAATTTATACGGAGATGACGGGGAATTGTCAATAAAGGGCAGCGGTGCATCCTCGGATGAGAGAAGTCTTGTGTGGCAAAGGGCATGTATGGTATGAATGTAAGGGTTGAGGTCTTGCCTGACGGAGATGACGTGTTGGGGCTTATGGAAGCTAGGGGTCGGGCAAGAGGGGAGGCGGACGCCTCCCGAGCACCCTCCATATCCAAAAATAGCAGAAAAAGGCTTGCGTACGCGGATTCACTTCCCGTATGGTGGCAGGGTTGAGCAAGGAAGTGTGTCCGACGAGTCGATGCAGACTCCAGCCACTCGCCGGGGGTCATGGACCCGAAAGGCGAGCGGTTCAGTTTTGTCCGGCCGAGAGGTCTACTAATCACGATACGAAGGAAGGTGGCGTATGGCTGCACTACCGCAGGTGAAGTACACAGGAAAAATAAGAGAAATCAAGTTCGGCAAGCCGGGTTCAGAAGTGGTTGTCGGCGGCGAGACCGGATACAACTTTTATTCCTTTGAAGGAAAGATGCCCCACGCGCCTGTTCTGGCACTGCAAATTCTTGACATAGAGCCGGAAGAGTGGGCAGCCGAGGCGATCGAGCCGTTCAAGGACGTGGTCAAGGACCCCGTTGCCTGGGCAAAGAAGTGCGTTGAGGTATACAAAGCCGACGCTGTGTGCCTTTGGCTGACCGGAACCGATCCGAACGGCAAGAACCTGGGGGCTGATCACGCGGCAGAAGTTGCCAAGAAGGTTGCGGACGCAATCAATGTTCCGCTCATTGTCTGGGGCGTGTCCAACGACGAGAAGAACACTGAGACGCTCAAAGCGATCTGCGAGGCCTGCGAGGGAAAGAACCTGGTCATAGGGCCGGTCACCGAGAACAACTACAAGCAGGTGGGCGCGGCGGCTATCGCTTACAAGCATGTGGTAGCGGCCAACACTCCGATCGACATCAACCTTGCCAAACAGCTCAACATCTTGCTGGAGAATCTTGGCGTGCCCAGTGACAGGGTCCTCATCGATCCTACCACCGGCGGTGTGGGCTATGGCATGGAATACTGCTATTCAATCATGGAACGAATTCGGCAGGCCGCTCTAACCCAAAACGATGACAAGCTCCAGTACCCGATAGTCAACAACATCGCGGAGGAAGTGTGGAAGACCAAGGAAGCCAAGCTGCCCACCGCCGAAGATCCCAAACTCGGGGACGCGGCCATTCGTGGAGTTAACTTGGAAGCCATCACTGCCATCAGCTCATTGCAGGCCGGTTCGGACGTGCTCATCCTTCGGCATCCCAAGTCTCTGGAGCACATTAGAAAATATCTCGGCGAAATAATGACTCCAGCAGACCTTGATTCCATGAAGGTGGATCTCTCGCTGATCGCAGAGGCCGCGAAGCCTGCGGCCGCGCCTGCTGCTGCCGCTCCAAAGCCCGCGGCGGCTCCGAAAGCTGAAAAACCTGCCCCGAAAATAGCCGCAGTTCCCAAGCCCGCGGAAAAGGTAGAGGAAGCGCCTAAGCCCAAAGTGGTACCCAAGAAAGAGGTACCCGCGGCCGCGGCTGAAGGGATTGAGCTGGAACTCACCGAAGAAGAAGTGCAGGCGCTGCGCGAAATGGTGGCTATGTTCAGGGCTGTCAAGAATATGTTCGGCGGTCTTGCCAAGCTAATTCAAAATCCCCCTAAATAAAAGGGGGTATGGTAGCGGTCCTCTCTGGGGACCGCGAATATGGATTACGCTCCGGAGCCCGACGCGTCGGGATTCCGGGGCGTTTTTTTTTCGCACACAGTCCCGCCTTGTACGCCAAAAGAGTTGTTTACTCGCTAAGCGAAG
>JBMOME010000046.1:0-21274 GCA_049323095.1 Thermodesulfobacteriota bacterium | reverse complement strand
GGGCCGATCCAGAGACGTTGGTGGGGGGGCGCCTTTCCCTGGGTTTCATCCCGCGGTGCGCGGGACTATTCAGAGTATTCCTCTTCGAGGAATTCAAGAACACAGAAGAAGCCTTCCAATCCGCGAAAGCGAGACTGTGCTAAGTCCAAGTTACGTTGACTTCGCATCCAATTCAAGGATCCTCTGTTTGAGCCATTTTGCATGACGCATTTCGTCGAAGAGCTGCTCTTCGAGCATCTCCAGAGTCACCATGTCGTCAACAATGTCGGCTACAGGTTCGGCATAGGCTTTTATGGCCTGTTGTTCCTGTGTTAGTTCGAGCTTAAGCATGGCCACCGTACCATCAAGACTGCTCCTTTCGCCCATTTCCCGGCCTTTTCTCGATGCCTCGCCGCCGGCTCCCGCGGGCACTCCGCCGAGTTCTTTGATTCTTTCTGCCAGATTGACCGCATGGCTTACTTCCGCGGGAATTATCGCCTTCACACCGTCGGCGATTTCCGGCTCGTCTATGGCATCAGCATGAATCGTGTAGTATTCCACCGCCATCAGTTCTGCTTCCAGGAGCCGATTCAGCAGCTCTATCATGATCTCGGAGTTCATTGGCTCTCCTCCTTATGACTTGCGTGCCGAGACGAAAAGCACGGGCAGTGTGGTTCTCCGTCGCACCTTTTCTTCGATGTTGCCGAAAAAGAACCTGCCGAGAGGCGATCGCTCACGATTGGCGAACACGATGAGATCGCAGCCCTTGTCTTCAGCGTATTTCACGATCGCGTCGGCCTCGGGTTGCTCCACCACAAGGAATTCCGTGTTTACCGGGATTCGTTCCTCGGCCAAAGCGCTCTCAACTTGAGGCAGGTAAGATTCAGCCTTGCGTTTGGCTTTCCACCCCAACGAGCCATCTTCCATCTGAACATTTCTCTCAAACGGGTCGTCGGCGGGTGCGAGTCGAAACAACATGATCACTTCGACGGATGCTCCAAACTCCTTGGCCAACCTCTTCACGTGATCCAAGACCACTTCGTCGTTCTCGGACCCGTCCAAAGGCACCAACATCTTCTTATACATTGCCTTGTCTCCTTCCAGTCTGGATGCCGCCAAGCGACCCGGGTGGCCGAGGCTCTTCGCAACTTAGTGTCCGGTAGGCTGGTACACGGGGATTCCCCGAAATCTTCTCGTCTGCATAGAGTGGTGTGTCTGCGCCGGCTCGTGCCTTTGGAGCAGCCCTAACAAATCTCCGCGTATTCCTCAGGCCATTCTTTCAGTTCTCGGCCTTCATACAGAATGCGGGATAGGAGGAGAATCATGAGCCCAAAAGTGATGTAGGACAAATTGCTTGCTCCAAATCCAATGCTGCCCGCTTTGACATCGGGCGGAGCATGGAGTGAAAAAGCCACGGTGGTCAGGGAATCGTAAAATGGACGAAGGATTTGTCCAATGATGATGGCATATCCGATCACACGCGCGCAACGAGCCGCGGCTGCGCTGAAAGCCTCGCCGCTCGAAACAAGCCCTAGCAGCTTAGACAAGAACGCCAGCGCAATCATTATGACGATTAGAGGGAAGAGCCTTGCCACGAAACCGACGACCTTAGTCAATTCGGACATCGGCAGCTTGTCCGCGACTGTGGGCCATGGGCCTGTGAAGTCGTTGAAGTGCAAGGCGCGCCAATATTCTACATGACTCCAATACAGAACCTCGGCGACGGGTAACAGAACAAGCGCAACCAGACAAGCGAGTCGAAGAATTCTGCTCGCTCGTCGAATTCTGGCTGCGTCTATCTCCTGCTGCATATTCGCCAACCTGTGTCCATCGGCCACGGTCCACATGAGAAGGAATACCAACGCAGCATAGCAAATCGCCACTGCGGTTTTGATCCCGAACGCTACTGTCTGAGCGCTGACATCAAAGAGGCTTTCTGTCTGCAACGGAAGATTGAGAAGGTAGCCGACCTGACCGAAAGCCAACCAAATCACGAGAAAATATCCTATACGCCGTAGCGCAGAAACGCTCTCCAGCGTGAACACCTGTCCTCGTGAATAAAGGCTGAACAGCCGTATCAATAAATAAAGGCCGATCATAGCGAGAACGGTAGCAGCCGAGTCGAGGGCGACATCGAACGTCTTTTGCAGCAACAGGTGCGAACCGAGCAATCGCACCCCGACTTTGAGGTGATCGTGCCTCATGCTCAAATCGGAAGAGCTACCTGATGTCAGAAAGGCCACATGCAAGAGAGGGGCAAGAATTATCCCCATTATGCACATACCGCGCAGAATCTTGCTAAGCCGCTTGATTCGTTTCATTTCCAAACGACCTTGTACACGCAAGACGGTCGTAACATTGCAGAAAAGAGCTTCCCTCGTCTTGTTTCGGAGCGTACCCCACCCCCGGGGACTCGGTCAAGGAGTACTTTGCGAGTGCGCTTTCATCCCAACATGGCACGGTAGCGTTTAGCCTAGAAGATTGCCGACGGAACACCAGACGGGGTCAAGTCGGTTCTTGACTAGTCGCTGAGTCAGACAATTGGGGTCTTGAACAAGTAAGGAGAGTCGGGAGCAGATTTGCGCTCAGTGCCCGGGATGTTCCGGTAACGAGAAATCCCGCTGCGGCTAGTCGGTAACCGAGCGGGATGATGTATCTCTCTTGGCTCCCCGGGTAGCTCAAACGGGCATAGAATTTCATTGAAGACGGATGCGTGTACGGGCAGCCTTTGAATTTGTCAACGGCGACGACTGAGATTTGGGAAGGGTTTGCCCGGACGCACGGCACCCTATGCACCCAGGGTTGAACCGGAAAGACGGTTTAGCAGATGCCTTCCAGACAAAACGATCCGCTGGCCTGAATTCTTTCAGGCGGGCCGGTCATACCCTATGGAATTAATGGAGCCAGAGCCAAGAGCTGATGTAATGCCGTTTATTTTTTCTTCGCAGTCTTCGCCTTTGGCTTAGGCTTCGGTTTCGCGGCAGCCTTGGGCTTCGCCTTCGTGGTAGCCTTGGGCTTTGACGCAGCCTTTGCCTTCGGTTTCGCGGCAGCCTTGGGCTTCGCTTTCGAGGCAGCCTTTGGCTTTGACGCAGTCTTCGCCTTTGGCTTAGGCTTCGGATTCGAGGCAGCCTTTGGTTTTGACGCAGCCTTTGCCTTCGGTTTCGCGGCAGCCTTTGGCTTTGACGCGGCCTTGGGTTTGGCGGTGGCCTTGGATTTGGAAGCAGCCTTGGGTTTGGAGGTACTCTTCGGTTTCGGCTTAGCCTTGGGTTTTGATGCCGCCTTTGGTTTCGGCTTGGTTGCCACGGTCAATTCCCTCCTCCGGTTTTTTAAGACGGGGCGCAATATATCTCCGCAATTCTCAATGTCAAGAATTTCTTGCGATTAATCCGTAACGTGCCAAAAAAAACGTGAGCGGCGCAGGCATGCGATCACGAGCAGCTTTTGAAGTCTTTCGAGGAGGGGAATAGCGGTAATTGCTGTGGCTCATTCTCCGGCTGCCGGTACACGGCGGCGTACCCGAAAAGAGTGGCAACGGCTCCAACCTGACACGAGAGTCTAGTTCCGGGGACACCATACTTAATTGTGATATCTTGCCTTGGCGAATGCTATTCTCAGGGCATGGCTCTATTGCCGCCACTTGTCGCCCCGGGAGTTCTGAACCCGGTAACCCCGAGTGGTGAAGGTTGGACGAACGATCCAGTGACATAAGTGTGGTGTCCCCGGAATTCCATTCCGGATCACACGGCCCACTCGCCGCTTCGCCGCCTCCGGGCCACGTTCAGTAGGTAGTCATCGGTAGCTTTCGCGGCGTCTGGGTTGAAACCGTACTTAGCGCCTGTAGCGTCGGCCTCGTCGCCCAAAACCAGCCGCTCGTTTTTCGCAACACCGCTGAGGATCGTCCGCGCGGACTGCTCAGGTGACTGGGCACCCGGAGGGGCTTCCTTACCGCCAGAGGCCCAGATCGCGGTGGCCACCGTGCCAGGCGTGGCCGAGGTCAGGCGGATGTTCTCGTCCCAGAACTCGTAGCGCAGGGCGAGGGTGAGGGCATTCAGGGCGGCCTTGGTTGCGGAGTACATCGTCTGGTAGGCCATCGGACTGAACGCGATACCGGATATGATGCTGACGATGTGCCCGCCGCCCTGCGCCCGCATGATTGGCAGGACGGCCCGGATGCCGTAAACGGCGCCGTAGAAGTTCAGCGCGAACGCTTTCTCCCAGTCTCCATTGGTCTGCTCGTCGAAATATCCGGCAAAACCGGCGCCTGCGTTGTTGAAAAGAAGGTCTATGCACCCGCCGCCGAATTCAGCCGCTTGTTGGATCATTCGCTTGACGTCCTCTTCGTTCGTGACGTCGCATCGGATTCCGAGCGCCTGGCCGGGGTGGGCCGCGTTTAAGCGTGCGGTCTCCCGGACCAGGTTCGCCTCGTTGACATCCGCGAGAACGACCTTCTTCGCCCCGTAGGAAAGCATGGTTTCCGCCAGCGCCAATCCGATGCCCGAGGCGCCACCCGTTACCACCGCGACTTTGTCGGCATAATACTCTTTCACACCCCGTCCCTCCCGTTCTCTGCCGTCTACGGCAAGGCTCTCGCTTCAGTATTGACCAGTATGACATGGCCTCGGCTGCGTACAGCGTTCCCAACCCTGAGGATCGGCAGCGAGGACAATCCTTGAATGGTGACGGCTTGGCTTATGTTTTCCCACCAGTCATATTCGGGCCAGGTGATCGTGGCCTCACCATGCCACATTGTGTCTACCTCCGCCTGGGACGGATAGAGCACCGCGTGGCTCAGCGCTGCTCCGCCGCCACTGACATTGGGGATGTAGCGCCAGCCGAAGGCGTTGAACCGGTGGGTGGCCTTGTTTCTGGCGGCGATCTCGTCCGCGCCGGCGGCCTCCTTGTCCCAAAAGTCGAACTTCACAAAGGTAGTTCCTTCATAGCTCGCCCGCACGAACCAGTGATCTTCCCAGCGCCGCTCGATGGAGATGTCCGCGAATATCTTCGGCATCCCGGTGTCTTCGCGTCCCGTGAGGATGGGCGCGGTCTTGTCCTCCCACAGCACCAGTGGATAGAAGCCCGTCAGTCCCTCACTGTTGCCGAGATAGCGGACAGGCACGGCGAATTGTAGGATGCGGTACTCGCCGTGCGACAGCCAATCCACCCCGCGGCAGTCGTTGTACTGAACGTTGACGACTGGTTCCAGTATGTCGAAATCGTTTGGCACGAACTGCGCCAGCGCGTCCATCTCCGTAGTGATGTCGGCACTAAGGATGAGGACGTCACTGTAAAGCGGGTTCATGACCCTGTCGACCGGATCCTCCCGGAAATGTACCGGCATATGGTAGGTGTATCCTTCTTTGAATTCAAATTTTCCCTTCATAGAATCCCCCTAGTGATCTATTCCTATGTTATCGTTTGAGCCGACCCATTGTCGTTCCGGTCTCTTCCGTGGTGATGGGGCAAGCCTGGAACGCGCGGAAATGCTCCGCAACCTCACCCAAAAGCGTCGCAAATCAACCTCCCGGAACCGGCAGGAGTTGACGCAGGACCACCCATCGCGCCACAACGAACGCCACCAGAGGCGTCCACACTGCCTTGAACAAAGCAAATGCGGCGAAGGGGAGCCCGGCAATACCCAGGACGCTGAACAGAATGAAGATCAGCGGTGTCACCACGAGGGCAACTCCTACTCCAATGGTCAGCCCCAGAGCCCATCCCTGCCGGGGTAACCATGACAACAATCCCAAGCCTGGAAACAAGCCATCGAAGTTTGAGATACGGCCGGCAGCAATTTCGCGGCGCGTTCCGGACGCGACGAACAGCGTCACCACCAAAGGCATAATCACTGAGGTGATGGCTGTATCCACGATGATGCTGCCGCCTCCTGTGAGTGGCGTAGACGCCATCTCACGGTTGCTTAGCCATGCGAAAGCCGGATTCAATACGATGTTACCGACCGCGGCTCCGATTCCTTGCGAACGGATATAAGCCCTCACTGCCTCCGACACAAATTGCTCCTTTCGGTCGGGAAAACTGCCGATGCACCCAAAGAGTTTGACATTTCCGGGGTCTTATTGGAGCCTCCCCCTTTTGAACTGCCCAAAGTTCAAGAAAAAGGAGACATCCGATGGACGAGTTCCAAAAATTAGGCCACACGGTGTGGGATTGCAAGTACCAACTTGTGTGGATTCCGAAATGCAGAAAGAAGACGCTGTTCGGTGACATAAGAAGGCATCTGGGAGGCGTCATCGGGGAGCCGGCAATGCAGAAGGAGAGCAGTATGTCAAGCTGCAGAGCGGGTTTGCAGCCGCAATGGGCCCAAATTGGGTATAGTCGTCACCCTGAGAAAGAGAATCCGCTGCGGCTTGTTTATAACCGAGCGGGCTGATTTATCTTTGTTGGCTCCCCGAGTAGTCCCGCGTGCCGCGGGATCGAATCCCGCCTGAAGCGGGACTTCGGCTGAAGCCTCAGCCATGACAACCTAGTGGTTAATCCCGCCTTTGGCGGGACTCTGCCGATTGAACAACCTTGAGGAATGGGCCTGATCGGCGTTGATTGGCTCCCCGAGTAGGACTCGAACCTACAACCTAGTGGTTAATCCCGCCTTCGGCGGGACTCTGCCGATTGAACAACCTTGAGGAATGGGCCTGATCGGCGTTGATTGGCTCCCCGAGTAGGACTCGAACCTACAACCTAGTGGTTAACAGCCACCCGCTCTGCCGATTGAGCTATCGGGGACCATCTTCACTCTATTAACCCAGTTACTGCGGGCCTGTCAATACCGGCTCTCCTTTGCGGGACTCTGCGGATTCAACCTCCCGAAGAAATCGCGCTATCCCGCGGTTCTTCACCCTTCTCTCCAACCTCGTCGCTTCACTTAGGTCCTGGCAGGATTGTGCCCAGACCAATGCCCAAGGACCCTGAAATCTCTTTGTGGTTTTGGACAGGCGGTATTCAGGATCATTGTGTTGCCGAAGACGTTGCTCCACATTGGCGGATTGGCCGCAATAATAACGGCCACTCGTTTCACTCTGTATGATGTAAACCCAGGCCTTCATGACAAGAAAAGCCAGGCATAGTTCCTGGCTGATCAGTCTGGTTTTGGCTCCCCGAGTAGGACTCGAACCTACAACCTAGTGGTTAATCTCGCCTTTGGCGGGACTCTGCCGATTGAGCTATCGGGGACCATCTTCACTCCATTAACCCGGTTACTGCGGGCCCGTCAATACCGGCTCCCCTTTGGCGATCCACGCCCGAATCGCAGGCAGCTCAAGGGTTTCCCAGTTGGGCGAAAGCCTCAACTTCAGGAAATGGCCGAACAGCAAATCCACCAGGCCGATTCCTTCTTCGACCAGGGAGATCTTCTCCAGGAATGAGGCTTCCCATTCGTCTTCGGGCTCAGTCTCGTCAACAGGAAGCACAGGCGGAGTCCTGAAAGATCCGAAGGACAGCCACGTTCCCTTGAATGTGAGGGTGAACTCATTCACCGAGCCTCGTAAAGAGACCCGTGTTTCCTCGATCTTCTTTCCTTCTCGGAGTGCGGCCAGGCCCTCCCTCAGCTCAGAATGCTCGCCTTTGATCGTCACCGATTGCGGCGTGTCTGCTTCCGACAAATCCAGGGTCATTCTGTTGAGGAAGATCACTTCCACCACCGAGTCCCCGGGTAGTTCCACTCTGCCGCCACTCTGCTCGGATTTGAACCAGAGCCACGTCAGGAACTCTCTGCCCAGAAAAGCCTTTTGTTTGAGTATTTCCAAGAAATCCATCGTTCACATATCTCCTGTGGGCATCCACAGATGACGCAGATGCACGCAGATCACTGCAAAATTCTCTGCTAGGGTTTTCGCGTCCTTGCCAGACAGAATCACGGAACGAACGAACAGGGCGTCAGCTCGTCCAGTCGGCTTCTGTCCGCATCCGATTCGAGCAGCTCTTGGGCTCGGATGTATGGGATCAGCGGAATGAGCGTCAGGCCGAAGCTCTTCTTGAAATGGTCCTCGAACCGCTCCCGAGCACGCGCGCTGTGCTGCCCGAAGTAAACCGCGCCGTCGGCCGTGTTCCAGACCATGTCGTACACCTGAATGGACGGGAACGCCTGATGCCGAAGGCTCTCTTTGAGACGGTCCTTAAGCTCTCGCGATTGGCCGGATGATAGCCGCCGCCGGCCGGTTTCCTGGAGCAGTCGAGCGCATTCCTTCTTGAAATGTATCTCCAGGATTCGAGAAGGGATGCGGACCGAGTCGATCCGCAATGACAGCGCCACATAATTGCCACGAACGTAACCGGCCTGCTCGAACGAGTGATCCGTGAAATCCTCCATAGAGGTCCAGCCCGTGGCTATGATGTCTCCCGCGGACTCGATCTCACGGAATGCGCCTTTACGGACGCCTTCGGCAACCGCGTCCCAGAATGAGCCTTCAAGCTCCCCTCTGATCCGGTACCTGAATATGGACACGGAACGAGCTGCAAATCCCATTCGTACTCTCTCCAGTCTGAAGGATGACCGCTGAGCATAGTGGAAAATCACGGTTCGGGCAAGGACCGTGTTCGTAGGGAAGTGGTCGGCATAAAGTATACTGGCTCGGATCTACGTATGGGGCAGCTTTGAGGGGGTTTTCACTCAATTCAAAGGCGCGGATCTCAACGCGGCCTTCTATAGTATGTCTTCGTGGTGATATGCCCAGGCGCCTTCGGCGGGCCGAAGAATCAATCAATCGTGAGGCAACCATCCCGACAGATAATCTCGTGCCCCTTTTGCAATTCCTGCGGCCAGATCTCCAATGTACCGTTGATTTGTCAGCTTGCGCCTTTCCGTTGCATTGCTCAGGAATGCGCACTCAACGAGAATAGAAGGCATTTTCGCGCCGAGCAACACATAGAACGGGCCGCTTTTCGTTTCTCGATCGTCTCCGGCGGGCATATCTTCAGCCATGTGCCTGATCAGGCTTCTGTGAACACTTTCGGCCAGTTTGATCGATTCGGTTTGTTTTGACGTGACAATCAGATCCAGGAGCGTTGCCTGAATATCCGTCATCTGCGCCAACGGGATTTCATTCTCTCTCGCTGCCACCGCCATAGCTTTCTTGGAAGAAGCTGAGCTCAGATAGTACGTTTCTATCCCCCGTGGAGATGCGTCGTGTGCGGAATTACAATGCACAGACAGAAACAGGTCTGCATCGAGTGAATTCGCGAACGCGGTTCGTTCCTTCAGGGTCAGGAACCGATCATCGGTCCTGGTGAGCGCCACGGAGATTCGTGGATTGCTTCGTTCCAAACGAGCTTTGATCGCCTTCGCGAGTTGCAGGGTCACATCCTTTTCCAGGAGGAGCCCGTCAGGAGAGACCGCGCCGGGATCCTTGCCCCCATGTCCGGGATCGATCACGACCGTGAAACGCTTGGACGCTTGCTTTGGTGCGTTGTCCCGGGGCGCCGCGTCCGTCGCTGTAACCGGAGGAAGCGACGCGCGACGGGGCATCGGCATGGGAACAGCGGCCAGATTGGGCTGGGAAGCGCTCCAAAACGGATTGGCGCCCTGGGGTGCGGGGGCTCGGTTGTCCGGGGCCTTGACCGCCGGCTTCACCGGAGGATTAGATGCCGAAGCCGGGCGGTCAAACCTTGTGGATTTGCGTGTCTCCATCACCGGCCTGGATACGGGCTCTCTTGCTTCTACGCGCGGGACTGCAACCGGAAGAGGCTGCACGGCAACTCGTCCCGCGTTCGTCGGCTGAACCCAAGTGTGGCCACGACCGGCCACACGGCTGCGAACGCTTGGAACAAGAATGGTTCTGCCCTCCGCGTGCAATCGACGAGACTCCCGCGCGTACCGATTCGCGCGGTTCAAGTCTTCGCGCTTTTTGCTTCGCTCGTACAAGTCGTGAGCCGCTCGTGAGGCAAAATGAAGTCCTCGTAGTCCGTTGGGATCTTTCCCATACTCAGTGTATATACGTTCGAAGGATCGGATGACCCGAAGCCATTCGGCCCGATCGGTAGCCGGGTTCCTTCTGAGTGCCTCAAGCCGCTTGTAGGATTCCTCGAAGGTGGGGGGTGCCTCTCTTGAGACTTTGGATGCGCACAACGCGGGCAGGGCTGCCATTAGTACGCAGCAGAAGACGAACGGGATGGTGCGAACGAGCATCGTCACCCTGTTGAGAAGGGCCGTTTCATCAAGACCATCGCTTATAATAGCGCTATGGCCCTCATGAAGTTGGCAAGCCTCGTGCTCTTGGCAGGCTCGATTTCGCGAAGGGAATATCCGGTGTCCGCGCGAGGCTGAACAGTCACGGCCCTGGCACGAGATCTGACTTGGACAACTTCTCCGGGGTCGTCCATAACCCTGGTGCCTGACTTGGCGATTTTGGCGTGTAATTCTGCGGAGATAATAAAGCTCGGTTTCGGGGTGGCGTTGACCACGGGGGCCTCCTTGCTCGTAGTGATACGAACTTAGCATAACTATATCGCTATGTTCAATTAATTTTCTAGAAATTGGTTTATGTATTTCCCTTTGACCCCCCTCCTCACCCTTGCTACACTGCCCTTTATCCGATACCTTACAGCTTATGACGCTACGAGAAAGTGTTTGATATGTCTGATGAAAAGCAGGACAAGAAGGGTTTTTTCAGCCGCATCTTCAGGAAAGACAAGACCGCTGCTGCGGAAGAGGCCCCCAGTACCGCAGTAGAGGCGGAAACAACCGCCGAAACCGAAATCAAAGAAGAGGAGCAAGACTTCACCAGGCTGGTGGCAGGTTTGAGCAAGACCCGATCCGGCTTTGTTCGGAGCCTGGACAAGATCCTCCTTGGGCAGAAGGAATTGGACGCGGGGATTGCCTCTCGTCTTGAGGAAGCTCTGGTGAGAGCCGACATTGGAGTGAAGACTGCTTACGAGCTCCTGGAGAGCGTGACCGACCGGCTGAAACGCAAGGAGCTTGCCGACCCAAGCGCGGTCATGGCGCACCTGAAGTCAGTTATCTTTGACATACTCTCTCGGGTGGAGTCTCCGCTGCGGGCCGGTGGCGGACCAGAACCTTTCGTCGTGATGGTGGTTGGGGTGAACGGTTCGGGCAAGACCACCACAATTGCCAAGATCGCTGCTCGTAACAAGGCCGCGGGACGCAAGGTGCTGCTGGTGGCGGGAGATACGTTCCGGGCCGCGGCAGTAGATCAGATTGAGATCTGGGCCGAACGGGTCGGTTGTCCGGTGGTAAAAGGCAAGGACAAGGCAGACCCATCATCGGTGGTTTTTGAAGGCATGCAGCAGGCAATGGATCAGGGAATAGATCTCGTTCTGGTTGATACTGCGGGAAGGTTACACACGCGGGTGCCGCTCATGGATCAGCTCAAGAAGATCCGACGTACCATGGAGAAGCAGCTTTCCGGGGCGCCTCACGAGACCTTGCTGGTCATAGACGCTTCTACCGGCCAGAATGCCATCTTGCAGGCCAAGACGTTCAACGAAGCGCTTCCGATCACGGGTCTGGCGCTCACCAAGCTTGACGGCACTTCCAAGGGAGGTGTGCTTGTTGGGATCGCCAATGAGCTGAAAATCCCGGTCCGCTATATCGGCGTAGGCGAGAAGATGCACGACCTGCGGGATTTTAAGGCACGTGACTTCGTGGATGCACTCTTCGCTGAAAAGGACTGAAATCGATAGGAGTGGCCGCAAAATCTAAGAGTTTTGGGAAGAGTTGCCGGGGAGGCCCTTCTTGCAACCCCGCGTTTCGCGGGGCCCGGACCCCTCCCCAAGAACTCCTAGGTATTTACAAGCGCTTCCAGCCTTTGCGGGGTCTTGTGGCCATATGAGGCTGACGTATCGACCGCGGACTTGCTTCTTTCTTGTCCAAACACCGACTTTTTCCGATCAGGTCTAATGGGGAACAGAATCATGGAAACCATCGACGTGAGCACCCGATCCAGAATGGAGTTCGTAGAAGTCACTTCTCAGGTGAACAAGGTCGTTTCTCAGAGCGGGGTCCGCGACGGGGTGGCTGTGGTATACGTCCCGCACACCACCGCTGGAGTTACCATCAATGAGGCTGCGGACCCATCGGTGGTTCAGGATATCATCGCCAAGCTTGCAGAACTTGTCCCGCACAGGGGCCCGTACAAGCACACTGAAGGCAACTCGGACGCGCACATCAAATCCACTCTGGTCGGGAGTTCCGTGCACCTTATAGTGTCGGGAGGATCTCTGGTGCTCGGTACCTGGCAGGGAATCTTCTTCTGTGAGTTCGACGGGCCCCGCAAGAGACGCGTCCACGTGGAAGTGTTGTCCCAGAAGTAGGGGCGGGTTTCAAACCCGCGGTACAAGACAGTAGCGTGGCCCGAACGTCAAACTGCTATTCTCGCTGCGTCGCGCTGAAGCAGAGTTCGATCAAAGGAATCCGGAATGGCAAACGTCGTCGAGATCTACACAGATGGAGCCTGCAGGGGCAATCCCGGGCCCGGAGGATGGGCCGCACTCCTGCGGTACAAAGGAGTAGAGAAGCTCCTCAGTGGCGGAATGCGGGAAACCACCAATAACCGCATGGAGATGCTGGCGGTCATCAAAGCTCTGGAAGCTCTCAAGCGGCCGAGCGTCGTGGTGGTTACCACGGATTCCCAATACCTGATGAGAGGAATCACTCAGTGGATCAAGGCCTGGAAAAAACGCGGCTGGAAAACCGCGGAAAACAAACCGGTCAAGAACCAGGAGCTATGGACGCGTTTGGATGAGCTAACGTCGCAGCACACCGTCACGTGGCGCTGGGTAAAAGGCCACAATAACCATTCCGAAAACGAGCGTGTCGATCAAGCAGCACGACGGGCGCTGAAGAAATTTCTTAAGAAGCACTCTCATGACCTAGCTTGATGCTCTGCGATCAAGCTTCATGTCCCTGACCTAGCCAACAAGGGAGTTAATGTCTTTGCGAGGACCCCGGACTCGATCCGGGGGACGAAGCAATCTCCAGCGCTAGCTCTACAATGCCGTGAGATTGCTTCGCTCCGCTCGCAATGACAAGGCCGAATCCTTGGATCAACAACTTCTCATTCTCTCAAATGCTCCCAGCCTGTCCCTGGCGCTAAATAAGTTTCATGCCCTGTAGCACCGAGAGCATCACCGCCGCGGCCACCACAGAACCGATCTGGCCGCCGGTATTGGCTCCCATTGCGTGCATCAGCAGGAAGTTTTGCTTATCGTACTTATGACCCAGGACTTGAGCCACTCTTGCAGCCATGGGGTACGCTGAAATGCCGGCTGCTCCGATCAGCGGATTGATCTTTCCGCCTGAGAGCGCGCACATAAGCTTGCCCAGAAGCACACCAGCCGCGGTATCCACACAGATCGCCACAAACCCCAGACCGAAAATGCCCAGTGTCTCAACCGTTAGGAACTTTTGCCCGACCATGGTCCCGCCGATGGCAAGTCCCAGAAACAGGGTAACCACGTTGGCGATCTCATTTTCGGATGCGCCGGTAAGCCTGGAGACCACCCCGCTCTCTTTCAGGAAGTTGCCCAGCATGATCATGCCCATGAGGGGGAGGCCCTTTGGCGCAATGAAGCCGGTGGCCAGAGTCACCACAACGGGAAAGAGCAAGCGGGTGCGAGCTGACACAGTGGGTTTGCCCAAAGCCATGCGAATGCGACGTTCCTTGTCCGTGGTCAGCAATCTCATAATGGGCGGCTGGATAATCGGCACGAGCGACATGTACGAGTATGCCGCGACAGAGACGGCCCCCAGCAGCTGCGGCGCATACTGTGCGGTCACGTAAATCGCAGTCGGGCCGTCACAAGCCCCTATGATGCCGATGCAAACCGCTTCGACTTTGCTGAAGCCCAAGGCCAGTGCCAGCAGAAGGGCAAGAAAGATGCCGAATTGACCTGCTGCCCCAAAGAGCAGGATTTTCGGGTTTTCCAACAATGGCCCGAAGTCGGTCATGGCCCCGATGCCAACGAAAATGAGGAGAGGAAAGATCTCCGTCTCTATCCCGATATCATAGAGGAACTTGAGGATCCCGCCCTGGTGCATCACGTCGCTGAGCGGAATATTCACCAGGAAACATCCGAAGCCGATCGGCAAGAGCAAGAGCGGCTCTACACCCTTGGCTATTGCCAGGTAGAACATCACCGCTGCAATGCAGAGCATGATAATGTTCGGCAAACCCTGCGTGAAAAGGAACTCGAACCCACTGGTAAGGCCGGCCAATCCTTGAATGATACTCTCTAACATCTTACGCTCCTCCGCCTTGACGCTTCTGCTCGGCCTCCGTCGGAAGCGACAGCGGAAAAGCGGTCTTGAGTAACCTGATCACGAAGACCAGAATGCCCAGAATGAAAAACGTTGCTCCGGTGCCCACGACGGTCATGGTTATGCCGAATGTGAAGTTGTCCATGAGTTGCTCCTTGCATCTCCGGTATCTGGATGATCGGTGACCCCGAAAAAGCCTGAGTTCGCGGGCTGCCTGGCACTGGGTCCGCGCCCGGAGCTTGATAGGGGTTACCAAATTCGACTTGATTGCGGGGGGCTTATAGGCATCCCCTGACAGAGGAACGAGCCGAGAAACTCAAATTGAACGCCGCTCTCGTTCCCGAGCGTGGCCTCGTAGCTACTTACGCGAGATTGTGCGCGTCGAAAGGCCCACAGGCAGCGTCGCCGTCAGCCATCTGCAATTCCGCGTTCATCTCACTTCTGAACGCGGAATCATCCGGCACCTTGGTTAGTCTCCCTTCCGCTTGTCACGGGCAGTGCACTGATCGCAAGACATCACGATCGATCCTTTATCCCGCTCGCACTGAAGTCTCTCCGCCATTTCGCACTTCTGTTCCTCACACGACGTGCAAAACCAGCAGCAAAGCACCTTGTCCCTTTGAACCTGCGGCGACACATCCCCTACATGGCCGACCACGAATAAGGCCACGAAGACGCTTATGACCAAGAGGCTCTTCATAGCTTCCCCTCTATGGAAAAAACCGGGCTGCGCCCAGTGTTCAATGATGATCCGGCAACTGAAGTGCCAAGGATAACACTCTCCCCTCCCCTTTGAAAAGGACTATTCTCCCCATCTTCACGAACCCCATGGCACGCGGCGGAAGAGCTCCGGATCAAGGGAATCCATCGAGACTCCGCGACGCGGACGGTTTATGCTCCCGTCTCTGACGCCTGCCAAAGGTGTTTGCGAATTCCCCCGTGTGAACTATACTTAAGTCCGCTGGAGCCGGCCTCCTCTGCATTTGTTCTTGTCGTGCTCCTTCCGAAGGAGCCGTGTTCGAGCCGTTATCCTGGTGGAGGAACGTCTTCCGCGCATCAAACCGATGACAGGTGCGATACCCCGTTACAGCCGCCACGTCCTCCTTTCGTTCATTGGTGAGGAAGGACAGCGCAAAATAGAGCAGTCGCGCGTCCTTGTCGCGGGATTGGGCGCACTGGGATCGCTCATCGCTACGTTGCTGGCAAGAGCCGGTGTGGGCTTTCTGCGCATTGTGGACTATGACGCACCTGAACTGCACAACCTGCACCGACAGATCCTGTACGATGAGGCTGATCTGATTCCGGGCATTTCCAAGGCTCAGGCGGCAAAGCAAAAGCTAATCGCCGCAAACTCTTCTGTTGAAATCGACGCAGTGGAAGCCCTTATCCATGCTGACAATGTGGACGCGCTCATGGCTGACGTAGATCTCGTGGTGGACGCGCTCGATAATATTCGAGCTCGGTACTTCATTAACGACACAGCCATTGCGCGCGGAATACCATATGTGTTCGGGGGCGCAGTAGAAGCCAGTGGAAACGTGATGACCATTATACCCGGCAAAACCCCGTGCCTCAGATGCCTATGGCCGGACCCGGAAGTGGTGGAGAATCACCCCACAGCGGCTTCGGTGGGGGTGCTATCGTCAGCGGCCACCGCGGTTGCTTCCGTAGAAGTCACCGAAGCTATAAAGATCCTGGTAGGCCGACATGAAGACATCCTTGACGGTCTGTTGGTGATGGACTTGTGGCGGAACACGTTCCACCGCGCGCCGGTGCTTCCAAATCCGACGTGCATCTGCCGCGCCAAGCTCGCAGATACCGGCCGCTGATAGCAATGCGCTTTCAAGCAAGTAAGACCGGGAGAGTTCCTTTACGGACGGATTGTTTCTTTAGTAGGGGCATCCCTTGTGGATGCCCGATGGTGCGGCTCATTCCAGGAAGGGCAGGCACAAGACCTGCCCCTACAGTGGCTGCATTCGCAACGCCAAGATCACATACGTCAGCGTGTTGATCATGAAGCATCCTGATTTTCCTTTCATCGCCATGATACTCGCTGGTGGGCTCGGCACCAGGCTCAGGTCGGTCTTGTCCGACAGACCCAAGCCCATGGCGCTTGTTCGCGGGGTCCCGTTCCTCGACATCCTGATCGATTCGCTTGCGAACAAAGGGGTGCGAAGGTTTGCTATCTTGACCGGCTATCTTGGACACATGATCGAAGAGCACCTGAGAGATAAGTATGGGAGTGAACTCGATATAGCATTCTCGCAGGAGAACGAGCCTTTGGGCACCGGCGGAGCGGTGAAGCTGGCCGCGCATCTGGCAACAGAACCCTCTCTTCTCGTGAACGGTGACACCTTCTTCGATGCGGACCTGGAGCAACTCAGTCGCTTCCACAAGGAAAAGCGCGGGCAGGCGACACTTTCTTTGGTTAAGGTGCAGGATCCGGGACGTTACGGATCCGTGGAAGTGGATCAAGAGGGGCGAGTGACGGGTTTCCGCGAGAAGGATGCATCATCCGGTGGACCCGGGCTGGTGAATGCGGGTGTTTCCATGCTCACCAGGCAATTCATCCTCGATCTTCCCGCGACGGGGCATTTCTCTATGGAGAAAGACATATTCCCCAATCTCGGGGCAAAGGGCGAACTGTTCGGGCTCTGTCAGGACAGGGCCTTCTTCGACATCGGAACGCCCGAGAGCTACGAGGCTTTCCAGTCGTTCATGGCATCGGGCGAGCTAAGAAAGGATTAGGCCCGAGACGCGGCCGAATTAGGTCCAATCCTTTGCTTTTGTTTTATCCGGTTTCTGATCTCGTTTCTTCTGATCTCTATCCTGACCGGGTTGCTTGAAGGGGCCTCTGAGTTTGGTGCTCATTACGGTCACACCGAGAAACCCTGCTTCAACGTGCGCCGAGTACTCGTAACCGTTCCGCACCAGAATGAGCATGGGCTTTTTTCGACCTTTGTTCGTGCGTGCGGTTAAGGCGATGAATTTCTCCGCAGTAAGGTCTCGGACCCCGTCGTATTCGATGATCACGTCCCCCACGGCCAGCCCGACCTTTTTCGCATCGGACTTGGGAGTAAACCCGATCACCATGACGCCCCGGACAGGAGGTTCAGCAGGCAATTGCGACGCAGGCGGCGCGGTTTCCGTGGCACGAGCTGCGGCGGCCGCACCCATTCTGTCCTGCTCCCGGGCCACTGCCTGAGCCACTTCTCTCTGATCCGGCCCTGGAACCCATTCCTTGGTCAAGAAATCGCTCGCGAAATGGAACGGTCTTCGGGCCGACCCCAGATCGATGGCCACTCGAAATCCTGTGTTGTACAAGGCCAGCTCCGGCCGGGACCACCCGCGGAACGCGCAGCGGAGGTTCACCGCGCCGAACGTCCATTCGCCACCTTTCATGACCCGGTGCTCGCCTGTGCCCGGTCCTTCAGGATCGACCTCGGGCGTGTACCGATAGTAGTCGTCTCCATAGTAATCGCTCACCCATTCGAGCGCGTTTCCGGCCATATCGTACAGGCCGAAGCCGTTGGGTTCATAGGTGCCAACCGGCGCAACGTATTTGTGCCCGTCGTCCGCATACCGGTCCCGCCACTGGAAATCTGTGTTCTTGTCCGCGTAATTGGCTTTGCGGCCGTCAGGAAGCGAATCACCCCATGCGAATTGCGCCATGGGCAGGCCGCCTCGACACGCGTATTCCCACTGGGCCTCGGTGGGCAGCTTGTATGGAAGTTTTTCTTTCGCTGTCAGCCAGTCCACATAAGCTTGCGCATCATGGTAAGAGACCATGACCACCGGCTGAGAATCCTCAATCTTCCATCCGGGATTGCGCCACGAGCTGCCCTCTTTCACCTCAAATCGATTCCGGTCCGCGTTGAAGACCTGGCCGCCCCCATCGGCTTCCGCGTCGGTCACGTACCCGGTCTCTTCTACAAAAGCCCGAAACTGCGCCACGGTGACCTCATGCGCGGAAAGGAAGAACGGCCGAGATATCCTGACCTTGTGGAAAGGATACTCGTTCTCCAGAGCCACCGGCGCACCCTGAGCAAGGGTGGTAATGGCCCAGGCGATGTCCGCTTCGGAGCTGCCCATCACGAAGGAGCCCGTAGGGATTCGTACCATCTTCATACCGAGCGAATTGGTGAACGACGGCAGTCGTTGATCTTTGGACACATCGATCAAAGAATCCAGCGCCTGCCTCAGCACAGCCTGAGGCTGGCGGTCAAGCGTGATGCCTGCCCCCGGGGAGTTCAGATACTCGTCGGCCAATCGCCGCGCTTCGGCTCGACGACCGCTGGTAACGAGCGCTTTGATGTGCGAGACCAGATCGTCGTACGATTCAACGTTGGACGCGTCTCCTGCAGCGGGCTTCGAGGAAGCCTCACGCAAGGTCGGATCCACCCGCGATGGCGCAGCCACCACCCTGAATCCGGACATGTCTACCGCGAGGTTCGGTTGTACCCCGAATCGGAACGCGTTTCTGGCAGTGCCTGCCCCAAAGGCCCAGCATCCTCCTCGTACCACTTTCATGGAGCCGGTGCGCGGCCCGATGGGATCCATGATCGCGCCGGAAGTGTCCTTTTCTGTCGGCTTGGCAGCGTAGAAGTCCTGACAAAGCTCCCAAACATTGCCGGCCATATCGTAGAGCCAGAAACCGTTCGGCTCGAAGCTCCCCACAGGAGCGTACTGCGCGTATCCATCGTCAATCGTCCGGTCCGCCCAAGGAACCGGAGATCGGCGATCGGCCGAATTGAGTTGGGTCCCGTCAGGGTAATCGTTACCCCAGGAGAAGCGCTCCCCTTCCTTTCCACCGCGGGCCGCGTACTCCCATTGCGCCTCTGTGGGCAATTGGTACTGGATTCTCTCTTTGGCGCTGAGCCACTTGCAGAAAGCTTCCGCGTCCTCATGGCCGATAAGGGTCACAGGATGATCTTCCCATATTTCCACGCCCGGGTTGCGCCAGGATGCGCCCGCTTTCTGAACCCAGTGCTTCTTGTCCCGGTCAAAGACCCAGCCTGAGCCCTGTTTTTCCGCGATGGTCCGGTACCCGGTCTCGTCCACGAACCGCTTGAACTGCCCGACCGTCACTTCGTACTTGCCCACGTAGAATGGGCTGGAAATGCGCACCGAGCGCTCAGGCTCTTCTGCTTCAAGGATTTCTCGTTGGACGTTCCACTCGCTCTCCACACGCCGCACTTCCGCGGAAGAATTCCCCATGCGGAAGGTGCCCGGCTTGATCAGCACGAGCTTCATGCCTATGGAGTTCGTGGTCTCTCGTCCTGCGGCCGGTTCGACTCCCGGGCCCACTGAAACCTTGGTGCGCACTTCAGCGAGCATTGACTGGAGATCTGACGGTCGGGCTTCGGGCTTCAGATGCGAGGCGGCAGCGAGGGCCCTTTCCAGAGCCTGAGCGGCCAACGCCCACTCTCTTCTCTGCATCCGAGATCGCGCCAGGTCTGCTTCTCGCTCGACAATCCGACGATACTCCGCACTCTCGTCTTCCTGAGTTTTTGGGTTTACCGGCCGGTACCGGTCCGTGCGTGGGGTGCGCTTCTTTTCTGGAGCATCGCTCTGGTGGCCACCCCTCAGGTATCCTTGAATGCTCTCAAACAGGCGGCTCGGGCTCGGGGCGCCTTTATCCGGCGGCTGTTGCTGCTCAGCGGACACGGCCTTCTCGCTCTTGCCTTGATCACGCGGTTGCGCCAGAGCTTGCCACGAGTCACCGGCAAGAAAGACGGAGCAAAGCACGAGGAACAGAACAAGGCCGCGTCCGGCTTTGGGTGCAAATATCACCTTGAGTTCCCGCTGAGGTTCTCTCACTTGATCTCCACCGGGATTTTGCCTTTCAGCTCGTCGGTGAGCTGTTTGTGCAATTCGTTGTTCCGCTCGTATTCCAACCGTCTTTTTATGTTCGCCCGCACCTGCACGTACGAGGGCATTTCAGGTTGCCGTTTGTCATCCACTTTCAGCACGTGCCACCCGAACTGTGTCTTGATCGGTCCGCCAACTTGACCTTTGGGAATGTTGAAAAGCACATGTTCGAACGAAGCCTCGAAGCTGTCTCGAGGCAACCAATCTCTCCCATCCGGAAGCTGGAGTGCGCCACCGATATCTTTAGCAGGATCGATGGAAACCTTTTTCGCCAGAGCCGCGAAGTCCTCGCCGGCCTTGAGTTTTTCCAGAGCTTTCTTCGCGTCTGCTTCGGTCTTCACCAGTATGTGCCGCGCTTTGATCTCTTCACGAGGCTTGAATTCAGCTTTGTGGGAGTTGAAGTACGCCTTCATCTCCTCTTCCGAGATCGACGGCTCTTTTGCTTGACGCTTTCGGAAATACTCTCTGGCTAAGTACTCTGTTTGTGTGTAGTCCAGCCGAGTTTTGATCGCGGGTTCCTTGTCCATGCCTTCCTTCTTTGCGGCTTCTGCAAAGAGGGTGAAGGCGATCACTTCGTCGAGGATCTTCTTCCTTCCGTCGGGAGTGAGAAACGGAATACGATTTTGTTCCGGGATCGTCGCGATAATATGGTCCAAGGCTTCGCGGGTGATCCTACGGTCGCCAACCTTTGCAACAACGCTTTCTTCTGCGGCTAAGGTCGCGCTAACTTGGAAAAGAAACACTCCCACGAGCAATATAGTCGCAGGAACACGATAGAGGGCCTTCATGATCCTAACCTCGGCTGCATCTCGGACCAGGCCGACATTGAACGGCCTTGGCCGAATTCGTGCGCCGAATAATAAGATAACGATTTTTCAAAAGCAAGACGCACTCAGAGACAGGCCCGTTCGTGCGGCTTGGAATGGCTCGAAAACCCATGAATCTCGGCGACGGTTGTTCTTACAGGCCCAGGATGTCGAATCTGGCTCTATTCAACAGGATCTGAGGAAGGAAGGTCGTCGGTCTTGGAGGAGACGAGTTGCAGACGAGGCTTGCCGTCTGTTGCTCCGGGAATGTCACGCATCTTGAGACGAGCCTGACCGATAAGCTCCGCGAATCGCTCGAAGTCTGTAGGGACAAACTTGAGACTGCAGTAGGGCAGGTTAACGTGAACCACTCCCCCAACACATACGGTCACGT
>JBMOME010000045.1:0-2506 GCA_049323095.1 Thermodesulfobacteriota bacterium | reverse complement strand
GGCCCTTTTTGAAAAAAGGGCCTCCCCGGACCCCTCCCCAAAAACTCTTATTCTTCCAACCAGTCCACCCGGGGCGGTAGTAACTCAAAGCGGGTCCGCCAGGACCAAATTGGGTGCAAAATTGAAGAGTGCTGAGGCCATAGAACATGTTTCACAGCGAGCCGTGGTCAGAGGTTTGGCGTTTGACCGCAGCTCCGAGTGCCGCCGGGCGAGTACATGACGCGGTGAACTTCGTTTCCACCCAATGTCACGTTCTCTGCTGCAGAGGCGACGTAACAGACGACTACAGTGACTCAGACAACAAGGAGGGAACGCACAATGATCCCGGAAAGCGTTGCTACGGCAAGCGGGCTGACTCCCGAGCAGATGCGCATGGTCGAACTCGCTCAGCAAGGTTTTCATTGCAGCGAAGTGCTCATGTTCATGGGCTTGGAAGCCCAAGGCAAACAAAATCCCGATCTGATCAAAGCCATGTCCGCGCTCGCAGGAGGGGTAGGCTTCACGGGCGAGACCTGTGGGGCTCTTACCGGTGGCGCATGTGTGCTGGGTCTCCATGCCGGCCGAGGAAGCGCCGCAGACGAGGAAAACCCAAAGCTGAAGACCATGATTGCCGATCTGGTGGACTGGTTCTCGACGAAATACGGGGAGAAATACGGGGGGATTCTGTGCCGAATCATCACTGAGGACGACCCGCTCAAAGCGCCCGAAAGGTGCCCCCGAATCGTGGTGTCCGTGTTCTACAAGGTGAAGTCTCTGCTCGCTGAAAACGGCTTTGAATGGACAGGCTCCTAATGAGGTCGATTCACTGCGTCGGGCGGGGAATCTCCTGAACTGAGGTCCTACGGATCTACATGGTGTGACCTGATGGAGATTCCCAGCCTGCGCAATCTCAGAGTTCTCGGAGCGCACGCTGAATTGAGATCGCGTCCTCCTACATGCCGATCTCTTTGAAAAACGCGGCCACGTCATCCTTGAGCGCATTGGGTGCCCGGAATACGGCATAGTGCGCCAACGGACTCTCAAACCCCACTAGTTTTGCTCCGTTGATCTTCTTGGCAGTTTCTTCCGCGGTGATGTATCTGAGCCACTGATCGTTCTTCACATGGAGAATCAAGGTCTTGGCCTTGATTTTGCCGAGTTGATCCGAGATGTCGAATGTGTCGCCTGCTGCATTGCGGTACAGGAGGTCGTTTACGTCAAAATCCTTTGCTTTGGGAACGAGGGCCGCACCCTCATCACCTTTGGGCTGCCAGTAAAAAACGTCCTTCTTCACCGTGTCCCAGCCTTGCTGGATCCGCATGTCGAAACTCAAGCCCGTGTGGCCAAGAATGGACCAACCGAACATCATGCCCTGATTGGGATGTTTGTCCTTGGAGAGCTTGTAATAGTCTCCCTTGGTTTCCCGCCAGACCGGATCGCTCTGCATGGCCGCGGTCATTAATTGGAACAGCCACCGCGTTACCGGATCGCTCTTGGTAATCCCGCCGATGGGCATGATCGCTTCCACAAAGTCCGGGTGGAGCACGGCCAGAATGTAGCTCTGTATGGCTCCCATGGACACGCCGGTGGCAAGCTTCACCTTTGCTATTCCCAGCTTGTCTTTCAGCAGGCGGTAATTTGCCTGAACATAGTCAAGATAAGAGTATTTCGGGAAGTTTGTGCCCAAGCCGTCGCTGGGTTTACTCGCGCCCCACAGACCCAATGCATCGAGGAAGACCACATAGTATTTGTCGGTATCGATAAGCTTGCCCGGGCCGACTACCGGCCCCTGGGAAAACGCGTTTCCCTTCTGCCCGTCGAACCAGAAAAAGTACATGAAGGCGGAATCTCCTGAATAGTACGAGCTGATCACTACCGCGTTGGTGATCTTGCCTTGAGCATCTTTCTTTGGCGTTCCCACAGCAATATAGGCTAGGCGGAGCGGCTCCTTGGCGACGAATTCCAGTGTTACGCCGCCTTCGCCGCCGAACTCGTACTTAGCCTCATTACCGAACTCGTATTTCCCTCCGATCTTGAAATTCGGGACCGAATAGAACTGCTTGAGTCCCTGCAGCTCCGGTACCCCTGACATCCCGGTAATACTCTCTGATTGGGCCGTCCCTACCGACCAGAGGATCAATACGGCCAGCACGGCAATCCACGTCACAGAGCGATTGGTCGCATGTGGAAACCTCATAGTCCATCCCCCTTTCTATAAATGCCTCTTTGAGGCAGTTTCATCGTGACTCGGATGCGCTCGATGTCAGGCAGGCGACTTTGCACCCTCAGACCGCACCTCTTCCAATTCGCAGCGTTCTCGTTGCTCCCGGGCTCTCTCTTCCAGACGGGCTTTGCGTCTCACAATGGCCTCACAGTTGCGTCGGCGGTCGTCGTCCGTTTCTAGTGTCCTGTCCCTGAAATAAGTTGACATATCTTTTCGATCTTTTTTAGGATTGAATCGGCGGTAGCTGTCCACACGAAAGGTCGGGCATGTTTGTTGTAATGGGCAACGAATTCTTCGATCTTG
>JBMOME010000044.1:0-21376 GCA_049323095.1 Thermodesulfobacteriota bacterium | reverse complement strand
CGGTCCGTCCCAGAGTGCTGGCCGTAGAGACGGGAAAGACCATGATTACCGACTACGAAGGCACTGTGGAAAAAGCTGATCGGGAAAAGATCTCCATCGTGGGCATACCTGCCGAAGGACCTCCCGAAGATGGATAACCAGCCCACACTGCATGAGGGGCCGCCGTCCCTGCGCACACTCCCGTACGAAAAGCGAAGTCTCTTTGTCTATCGACGCCTGCTCCAATATTTGAGGCCCTACAGAGCAAAACTCCTGCTCGCGGGCTTTTGCATGATTGGAGTAGCCGGCATGACCGCGGCCCTCGCCTGGTTGGTGCAGCCCGCGATGGATAAAATCTTCTTCGAGAAAGACCTCTCGGAGCTCTATCTTATCCCGGCCAAGGTGGCTCTGGTCTACATCCTCAAGGGCGTGTTCGATTTCGCGCAGTACTATCTCATGGCTTATGTAGGCCAGAGCGTCATTCGCGATCTCAGGGATGAGCTGTACGAGCGCCTGGAACAGATGTCGCTCGCGTTCTTCGTGCGGCGTTCTACCGGCGAGCTCATATCCCGGATGACCAACGACGTGGCCCTGGTCCAAGGCGCCATGACCAGCGCTATTACGGGCGCGGTCCGCGATGCAGTCACCGTGGTCGCTCTGGTATTTGTTGTCTTCTATCGGGATTTCTGGCTCGCGCTGATCGCAATGTGTGTCTTCCCTCTGGCAATCTATCCGTTGCTTCAGTTTGGGAGGAAGATCAAGCGCTATTCCCGAAGAATGCTTGTTTCGCTGGAAGACATCACTGCTCGGCTGACTGAGACCATTGCCGGAATCCGCATCGTCAAAGCCTTCGCAATGGAAGACTACGAACGTGAACGGTTCCGACGAGAGAATCAGAAGCTCTTCAACTCGTTCATGCGCCGGTTCAAGGTGCGTGCGCTCTCAAACCCCGTGATGGAAACATTGGGAGGCTTGGGTGCCTGCGTCGTCCTCGCGTATGGAGGGTATCAGGTCATCACCGGCCAATCCACTCAGGGAACGTTTTTCTCTTTCTTGGCCGCGGTGTTGCTCCTGTACGAGCCCATCAAACGCATCAATGAGGTGAATATGACCGTTCAGGAGGGCGTCAGCGCCGGGGAACGGATTTTCGAGTTGCTCGATACTCCCCCTGACGTTGCGGATCGCGCTGAAACCGGCCCGCTCCATGCTGTTGAGCGAGAGATCACGTACTACGGAGTCGGTTTCACTTACGATGAACAGCCGGTGCTGCGTGACATCAACCTTACCGTGAAGGTAGGGGAGGCCGTGGCCATCGTGGGTGAGAGCGGCTCAGGCAAAAGCACGCTCCTGGATCTTCTGCCACGCTTCTACGATGTCACAGCTGGGAGCATCCGCATAGACGGCACGGATGTGCGGGACGTAACCCAACGTTCGCTGCGGGAAAAGGTCGGGATCGTCACACAGCAGACCATCCTTTTTGATGACACGGTCCGTAACAATATCGCCTACGGCCGTCCCGATCTGCCTTTGGACAAGATCATTGCCGCGGCGCAAGCTGCTCATGCCCACGGGTTCATTTCATCGCTCCCAAATGGGTACGATACGATGATCGGTGAGAACGGCATCAAGCTTTCAGGCGGGGAGCGTCAGCGGATCGCTATAGCAAGAGCCATCCTGAAAGACCCGCCCATCCTCATCCTGGACGAAGCCACTTCCAATTTGGATTCGGATTCGGAACAAGCCGTCCAGAAAGCGCTGGAAGTGCTGATGGAAGGCCGGACCACGCTGGTGGTCGCGCACAGGCTCTCCACCATCAGGAATGTAGACCGGATCTATGTCCTGGCCGGGGGATCCATTGTGGAACAGGGGAGTCATGATGACCTCCTTGCCACCGGCGGCGAATTCGCCAGGTTGTACAACATGCAATTCGCAGCTGAAGCGACCCCCGAGGACCAGTCAACAACAGCCCTCTTTCGAACTCCGATCTGACGATGTCATTCCTCTCCACGTTGGCGAAACCATTCTTTACTGTGCCTGCCGGCGCATACTTCGCGGTTCAAAAGACCAGGGAAATCCTGTACCGGAATGGCCTCCTCACCGCGGATCGAGCCCCGATTCCAGTGGTCTCCGTCGGCAACATCCTCATGGGAGGGAGCGGGAAGACCCCCTTTGTCATCTATCTTGCCGAGCTGCTCCATGCCCGAGGATTCAAATTGGCAGTGGTGAGCAGAGGGTACAGGGGAAGCAACAACGCGCGATATCTGGTGGTGAGTGATGGTGAATCGGGTAAGCCTCTTGTGCCGCCTGATGTGGCAGGGGACGAGCCCTTCCTTATCGCGGAAAGGCTGGAGCATGTCCCGGTGCTCGTGGGCCGTCGAAGGATCCATCCGGTGACAGCCGCGCATCAGCTCTTTGGGGTGGAGGTGGTCATTCTGGATGACTGCTTCCAGCACCTGCAGCTCCGGAGGAACTTGGATATTGTCATTGTCAGCGGAACAGAAGACGCGATGTTTCCCTTGGGCAGGCTCAGAGAACCCATTTCCGCGCTCCATCGAGCAGATGCAGCTATCCTGACGGGAGACTCGCCAACAATTCCCGACAAGGTGAGCCGATTCCTGGAAGGCAAACCTCTGTTCCGGGCCACGGCTGTGGCAATCGGACTCGTGGGTCTGCCTGGCATGAGCTCTCCAGCCGATCTGACCGGCCACGAAGTCATCTTGGTTTCCGGCATTGCTAATCCTGAGCGCTTCGGTAAGCTTGCACAGGACTGTGGCTGGAAGGTGGTTCGCCACGTTCGCTTCCCCGATCATCACGCGTATAGCGAAGCTGAACTGAACCGGATTCTGTCGGAAGCGGAAAATCTGGCCGTTGTCTTCACCGAAAAGGACTGGGTCAAGCTCCCGTCGTCCGTCAAACAAACAGGCAAGGTGGGAGCGCTTCGAATCGGCATGGTCGTGGAAAAGGAAGAGGACCTACTCAAAATGGTGAGCAACGCAATCAAAGATAAACAACGGTAGAGACCGCGGCGCCGAGTAGCATTGATGCACCTTAACGAACAACGAGTGCTCATTATCAAGCCCAGTTCGCTGGGCGATGTGGTGCACACCGTGCCGCTTGTCCATGCGATTAAACGCTGTCGGCCCGATTGCACAATCGGATGGGTTATTCAGAAGTCGTTTCGGCCGGTGATTCAGCACGATCCCGCGGTGGACGAGATCATCCCTATCTCAATCCCTTCAACCAGCGAGCCCGCGGCCCGCGGTTCCGCATGGTTCGCGGCTTTTGCAGCTACATTTCGCACCTTCCGGACGTTAAGGACTCAGTTCAAGGCGGTCCCCTATGACCTGGTGCTCGATCTCCACGCGTCGTTCCGAAGCGGTCTGCTCGGCCTGACAAACCCTGCAGGCCGGCGAGTGGGTTTTGCCGACGCAAAAGAACTGAACACGTGGTTTCAACACACCACGCTCACAACTGACGCGAACAGACCTCACGCGGTGGACAAGAACATGGCGTTTGCCGGTTTTCTTGGGTGCCGCCCTCAGCCCGAAGACTACCGGCTCGTAACCGGCAGCGAGGCTCACCAGAAGGTAACGGAGTTCCTCAAGGCAGAGGGCGTCAACGAATCGGACCGTCTGGTGTATGCTAATCCTGCCGCGAGGTGGAAGACCAAACTCTGGACAATTGATGCATGGACTGAACTGGCTGATCTGCTGACACGACGCACGGGCGCACAGGTGGTCTTCGGAGGTGGCCCTGGAGACCTTGGTCTCATCCGGGAGATCACCGGCAGAATGCAGCAACTCTCCATACTGGCCGCGGGAAGGCTCGCACTGGACGAGGCCGTAGCCCTTATCGAGCGCTGCGACGTGTACGTGGGAGTGGATTCAGGTCCCATGCACATAGCCGCGTTTGTGGGCACGCCGGTGGTGGCCGTGTTTGGCCCGACGGATCCGGCCAAGGTCGGCCCTTACGGATCCGGCCACAGGGTCATTCGGCTTGAAGAGCTCGACTGCCTCGCGTGCCGGAAGCGCTCCTGTGTGGAGCGCCGCTGCCTGGAAGAGCTCCCCGCGAGCAGGGTATTTGAAGAGACTGCGGCTCTGATGGGGTGGTGACAGTCGTTGTCACCTGATAGGGGAACAGGGGAAGAGATAGAATTTCTGGGAGCGTCCACATAGCATACGTCAAGAAGAATTTCCGATTGATGCTCGGACATTGGTAGGTGCCGGCCTCCGTGCCGGCACATCTTTCTTAGAAATCAACGAACTCGGGCCGGCAGGGAGAATCTGTTTCAGAACCCCAGGATAGATGAAATTCCTTGTGGGGCGCTTCGAGAAGGCTGTCTCAAAAGTCGTGGTACTAGAAAGATCGTGCTACGATGCGCGGGTGGCCGGGACGTTATACGTCCCGGTGCCGAAGGCACAGGAGGTTTATTCTCTTGCCAGCTTGTCGAGCAGCAAAGCCAAGAGTCGCATATCCGCCCGAAAAAGCCTCCTGTCGCTACGCGACCTCGATCCCGCGTCCCGCGGGAACGTCGAGGCCACCCAGTTGGGGCCCGCTTCAGCAACCGTGTCACGATCTCGATTGGGATCGTGGTTCTGAGACAGCCTCAGAGAAGGGCCCTGATTTCGGGCGGTTCACGAACCGCCCCTATCCGGCCGGAAATTGCGACGGGTGGCATAAACGCGAACAAGCATCAGGCCAGCTTCTGGCCGCATTCGGAGCAGAATTTCGTGCCGGCCTTGACCTTGGCCTTGCACTGCGGGCAGGAGGTTTCCTGGGGTGCGCCACATTCGGAGCAGAACTTCGCATTCTCCGGCGTTGGTTTGCCACATTGAGAGCAAGTCTTAGTCTGTGCAGCCGGCGTAGCAGCCGGTGTAGGTTGGGCTTGGGGAGTCTCAGTGGGGCTGAAGCTCGCGGCCATGGACTGTGCCATGCGCTGGCCCATCGCGATCCCTGCGCCCATGCCCATGAACTCGCCCGCGCCGCCGGACTTAGCTGCCTCCGGAATGGACGCGGCAGTCTGGAACTGGGTGAAGCGGCCCATGTCTCCCACGATGCCCATCTGCGACCGAATATCGAGCATCTTTTCCACTTCCGGCGGAAGAGAAATGTTTTCAATCACGAAAGCAGTGATAGTAAGCCCGTATGACTGTATGTCCGGGTTCATGGCTTCCCGAGAACTGTCGCCCATGGTCCGATAGTTCGAGGCTAGATCGAGCGCCGCGATCTTGGACTTGGCTAACATACCGCTGAAAGAAGAAACGATCATACTGCGCAGTTGGCCTTCGATCTCATCGGTGGTGAAGCAGCCGTCCGTCCCCACTACCTGCCTCATAAATGCAGCCGGATCGGTCACACGGATTCCATAGGTGCCGAATGCCCGTAGCCGAACAGCTCCGAACTCGGGATCTCTCATCATGATAGGATTCTGGGTTCCCCATTTCCGATCAAGAAAGTTCCGAGTGTTCACAAAATAGACATCCGCCTTGAAGGGCGACTCAAAGCCGTATTTCCACGATCGCAGCGTAGTGAGCACCGGAAGATTCTGAGTATTGAGCGTGTACAGCCCTGGGCTGAAAACATCGGCTATCTGACCCTCATTCAGGAAGACTACAGCCTGCCCTTCTCGCACCGTGAGTTTGGCGCCCATCTTGATGTCATGATTCTGGTCGGGAAAACGCCAGACCAGAATATCTCCCGAATCGTCGGTCCATTCTATTATGTCGATGAGTTCGTTCTTGATGAAGGAGAGGATGCCCATTTCTTCCTCCTGCGTCGCCATGTGAGTCGGATTGGCACGAGCGGCATGAGCCGCGACCCTTATTTCATCCTAGCATACGGTGCCTACACGGGGCAAAGAAAAGCAGGGGTTGTGTAGCCGTTCGCCTTCGCAGGGGAGTGCGTGGGCTTTATCTTAAGGCTGCGGTCTTCATGCGTCCGTCATTCCCGCGGAAGCGGGAATCCAGTCCTTTCGATCCCGCGTTTCGCGCGGGACTGGACCCCGGCGCCTGCCCCGGACCGCGATCCGGGGTTCGCCGGGGTGACGCGATTCCTTTGAATGTGCTAACTGAAATCACGTGGGCCGATTCTGCGAGCTAACGCCTATGCTAGGGGAGGGAGGATGGGCCCGTCTGGGCCCATCCTGAACAGAGGCTATTCTTCGATCTTGGCGATGCACTTGCCCTGAGGGTCGCGCTCAAAGGTGAGGTCGCCCTTGACGAACTTCGACTTGAGACCGGCTTTCTGCAAGATGTTCTGAGCCATCTCGGCCCGAATACCAGTGGCACAGTGAATCACGATCTCTTTATCCTTAGGCAGCTCGGCCAGTCGGCCTTCGAGCTGGTCGAGTGGGATGTGGATTGCTCCAGCGATAGCGCACTCTTTGTATTCATCCGCGTTGCGCACGTCCAGAACTGGTTTATCCTTGCTTTCGCCGCCGGCGAGTTTCTTGAAGACCTCTGCATCGACTTCACCCGGCATAAGCTTCCTCACATACGCAATCTTGGTCTGAGCTGGTCCGGTTGCAGCCTGTTTCCCAGCCTTTTGCCAGGCCTCGAAGCCGCCATCCAAGATGCTGACCTGCTTATAACCCCAGCCGGTGATGGTCTTGTACGCATCCAGAGCGCCTGCCACGTTGCCGTCCTTGTTGTACAGGATGGTTACCGCTCCCTTGAACTTGGGGAACTGGTCCTTGAGCGCATTCACATCGCCTCCCGGCGCGGCGACAGCTTTGGGAATATGTCCTTTTTCGATTTCGTCCTTGGAGCGAAGGTCAACGAGGATATAAGAGCCGTCTGCCTTGTTCATGCTCTCAATGCTGTCAATGTTGGAAACCACTGGCTGGCCTGCCTTCTTCCAGGCGGGCAAACCTGCGTGAAACACCTTTACGTTCTTGTAACCGAGCGCTTCCGCCTTCCTGGCGGACATGGGGCTGAGCACTCAGGTGTAACCCGCGCAGTAATAGATTTGAAGAATGTCTTTGTCCTGCGGCAGGACCTTGTCTTTCAGGTTGTCAAAGGCAAAGTGCGGCATTGCCTTGGCCGTGGGGATGTGGCCCTGGTCGTAGTTTTCCTTGGGCCGGCTGTCAATGAGCACGTACTTGCCTTTCTCAGGTCCCTGGGCTACCAACGTGGCCAGCTCCTCGGCCTCCATCAGTTTTTCTTTGGGAACTTGGAGGCCCTTCTTAACCTCAACCTCTTTCGCGTAGTTCTTACCGTCCTTCTTGACGTACGTGATGCGCACCGCCTCATTCTTGTCGATCTTTTTGTACTCCGTCGCGTTCTTGAGCACGGTGGCATCGTCGAAAAAGATCACCTCGTTCTCTTTGCCGATTTGCAGTTGGAGCGACTTGCTTTTGGCAGCTACATCCACAAGACGGCCCGCGAAGAGGTTGGGGGTCTTCTCGTACGTCGGGTGGCACTTCAAGCAGCTCGGGTCCGACTTGGGCGGGAGCTGTTCTTCTGCCGCGAGCGTCGCACCTACCCCCCACACGGCAAGGGCAATGGTTACGGCGATTACGGTGACTATGCGCCTACTCATTCACTCCTCCTCATCTGTTCTGGTGCTCTTGGAGAGCATTTGGTAGTCATCCAACGAATCCTCGGAGAGGAAGCGTCGATTGAGTCCTAATTGGGATGGTCTCCCCCGAATGCTGAATTACACAACCTTATTATAATATAGATATAAATAAAGATACAAATGCTTTTGGCCAAAATTTCTCATTTTCTTCCCGTAGAATTCCCTGGCTTGCGGTCGTGTCAACGTGGGAGCTTCTTGAAAAACAGCGCTTTTTGCGAAGAGAGATCGCCTTCGGAGATCTGTTTCCGTACGGTCTTGAGGTCCACTTTGCGTGCACCCCCGGCTGTGAGGAGCAATTCCCGAGTTTCGAGCCCGGAATGAATTGCCCCGGCTCCGAGCACGAGACACAGAGCAAGCAATCCCACGAAAATGAGATCTTCGGATCGGCCGCGCAGGCGAGCGAGGAGTGTCGTCATCATCTCATGCTCCCTATTTGCCCTCGTGCCTTGAAAAGGCATCGATTGCATCGGATGCAGTCAATGTCTCCGGGAAAGCTCACTCCGAGGTCGCAGTCGGCTGGGTGGGGAGTAGGCGCCCAGCGCCTGAAGAGGCGAACCTTGTTGAACAGCGCGAGGAACGCGCCTGCCGGGCAAAGGTATCGACACCAGAAGCGGAAATAGAAGAGGGATGTGATCAGTGCCACCAGGCACAGTCCCAGCACCCATGCGTCCATATCGCCTTTGAAGAAATGCTGGAGCGGGCTGAACGTGAACCAAATAGTGTCTCCTGTTACAAGGAAGACCGAAAGGATCGCAGCCAACAATGCGAACTTGAGATACCGGCCTTTGCGTTCCGCATCCGCGGACGCTCTTCGGCGAAGCGCTTTGAAGCCCAGGAATTCTTGCAACGCGCCGAAAGGACAGAGGAATCCGCAGAAGGCCTGACCCCACAGCGCTGAGACGATCAATATTCCAGCAAAGAGGACCACTCGCCAGGTTGTGTCAGGGGCGGGCAGATGCCCAGTGAGAAGATTCGCGGCATCCAGCTCGGTAAAGGGCGCATTCAGGTACAGTCCGAGAATTGCCAGCGAGGCAGCCAGGCACACGAGTCTCAGCCTTTCTGCTCGCACATGATACGCGGCGATGAAGAGTGCGAAGAGTGCCATGACGCTCCATAGCTTAAGGTCCCTGAGAGCGGTGGTCCAAGTTGCAGCAGGCTCGGGCCCTACGGCCGGAAGAGACATGCCGAGCACGGGCCCCGCGATATCTTTGCCGGTCTTTTCCAGTATCCGGGTAACTGCTCGGCATGTGATGGTAGCGCTACTGAGCGCGTCAATTTTTTCGTGGAGCGGTTCCAGGAGGGAGCGCTCCTTGAAGCGACGGAGCCACTCGTCCAGACCGTGGATGTAGGACGGAGTCTCGCGGGATTCCACGAGCCTCACTCCCTTGATGACGCCTTGATCGGAGACGGAAACCAGCAAATTCAGCGGTCCGCCGTACCCGCGCACATCACCGGCCAGGGGGATAGTGCTCAAGCTAGCTGTGAAACGATCCTTTTCCGTGGGGGAACCGACGTAATAAGGAAAAGGAGTTTCCTTGAGCTCGAACTTGTTCGAACCGGATATTTCCACGAGTGTGTCGCTGTCAAACAGAAGGGTATAGGTGATTTTAGAAGGCCCAACCGCGAGGTGCAATGTGAAAGCCCCTGCTACAAGAAAGCAGAGAGTCCACGAGGTTCTCACAAAAGGGAAAGAAGAAGGCTTGGCAGCCCTGTATCGATCCAAGATTGGGTCGATAGGGGGGAAAATGACTTCCGCAAGCATGAGGCCGGCAGGGAGAAGCACCAGGATCGTCAGAACCAGGCAGGCATTGCCGATGCCCAGGAGCGGCACCAGAAGCGTGCCGCTGAGTGCACCACCAATTGCCGCGCCGTAATGGTCCGCGGCGTCGATATGGCCCGACGTCTGCCCTGGATCCCCGGTCAGTCGGAGATGCGCGGACGCTGCCAGAGGGAACACTCCACCGGTCAAAATCCCTGAAACCAGGGCGAGGCCGAAGAGCACAACCTCGATGGTGTGTGGCCCCTGATGTTCCAAGAGACGAAACACCGTCGGCGTTGCGATGCAGACCACAGCCATGACAAAGAGCATCGGGACGATCACGGTAGTGACTTTGCCAACGCGGGACAGAGCGTAACGCATTACAGCGCCGCCCACGGTCAGTCCTGCCATGAACAGCGCAATGAAAATCCCCACTCGCTCGAAGATGTGACCGAAGAGGCTCTGATACGCGTACATGAGGACGATTTGCAGGCCCATAGCTGCAGATCCGACCGCAAACATCGCAAGCAGGATCTGGAAGCGGCGCTCCTTCCCATCACGCGGACCCCAACGCGCTCGAAAGATCAGCCTGGCTCCAAAAAAGAACATCAAGGGGATCAGGAAGAAGGCGAGCCCGCCTCGACGGATGGTGTTGAGCAGCTCCAGGCTTCCTGTGCCGGAGAACCGCCCCCACAGCATGAGCGCGAGGGAAGCGGAAATCGGACTGAAGTCTGTGTTGATCAGGACCGGGGACTTTTCGAGCTCTTTTCGCACGAATGCAGTTCGTTCCGGCTGGAGGAGCGTCTCGAAACCTTTCGGATCGAAGGGCTGGTCCTTGAACCTTCGGTACCGACTCGCCAGCTCCTCGGGATCGAGGCTCAAGGCATTAACCGCGTTGGAAGCTAGAAATTGAGTTTCATCCCCGGGAGTGGCAACCACATCCGCAAAAACCCGTTTCAGGGTATGGAAGACCGATCCCGCGTACGAAGCCACCTCGGAGCCCCAGAAATTCTCCGCGGCGGTCACCCGCGTCGCGAAAACACCTCCTGGAGCAAGTCCGGCCGCAGCAGCACGGAAGAACTCCATCGTGTAATAGCGATTCCAGAACGCGGAAAC
The DNA here is from genome assembly GCA_049323095.1 of Thermodesulfobacteriota bacterium. Classification (GTDB taxonomy): domain Bacteria; phylum Desulfobacterota; class Desulfomonilia; order Desulfomonilales; family Desulfomonilaceae; genus VGSG01. The sequence goes on along the minus strand of JBMOME010000044.1, from coordinate 10,944 downwards.
CGGGTCCGGAGCGCTAACAATGACGATGTCGTAATCGGCCGCACCCATTTGATTCACGTAGAACCTGCCGTCCGTGAAAATCATATGAACACGACGGTCGTTGATGGCTTGGCTCTCTTCCGGAGGCATGTGTTTCCGAGCCAGCTCGAACGCCGAAAGATCGGGTTCGACCACGTCCACGCGGCTCACCGGATACCGAAGCAAAGATCGGATCATGCTCCCCGCGGCGCCTCCAACGAGTAGGACTTTGCGCGCATCAGGCTTTTGAGCAATCACCAGCGCGGCGAGACGGTCTGTGCTGTGCGGATCGGGGAACGATGAAATGATCTTGCCGTTCCCGAAGAGCGAGACCTGCTTTCCCAGCCGGGCAATTTCAGCTTCTTGGTACGGCGTGGGCTGGTGTTCCAGGAGTTCCAATCCAGGATGAAGCGCTTGCCATCGGACGCGCACGGTCCATTCCACGAAGTCTTGTCCCCAGGGCGACAAAACGAATAGCGCGCAAGTGGCCAGCGGAATGGTGGACACGAGAGAGTCCGCTTGCTTAACCCGTCGACCGTAGAACAGGGCAGCGAGCGCCATGAAAAGTGCGATGAGAGAAGCAATCTGCAGGGGTGAAAGCAGCCGTACCAGTGCGAAAGTGAACGCAGCGCCACCTATCAGGCTGCCCAGAGATTCAAAGACATACAGTTGTGCGACGCGGCGGTCATCCGCGGCCGGCACAGCTTTGCAGCCCACCGGAAAGAGAAAGCCCGTAAGGAACGCGGTGATGAATGTTCCGATCGGGACTGCCAACAGTATGCCGTGCAAAGGCGCCAACTCGGCAGGAGCGATCCCAAGAAGTCGTGGGCTTGTGCGGATCAGGAAAATTTCGGCCAGAAGAGAAAATCCGAGCGCAACGTACGAATGAATGAAGAGTGTTTGCGGCTGATCGGGGCTTTTCTTCGTCATATATGCGCCCGTGGACGCTCCCACGCCGATCCCTGCCAGCCACGCTCCGAAAAAGATACCAATGCAAAGCTCCGTGCCGTGAAAAACGACCAGGATCTCACGGAGCAGCAGGATCTGCCCTGTAAGGGCCGCGAGACCGAAGAGGAAGAACATCCACGACATCGGTGAGCTAGTTTCCTTGCACGCGGTCGTTGCGCTTTCGGACAAGTGGTCGCTCCGGCAACAGCATGAACCGCCAAAGCGTCGGAGGTGTCAACAGGTTAGCATTTACCCGGCTCATCGCCAAGCAAGGGCTGGCCGGGATATTCGTGAATGATTAAGTACGTAGCGAAGGCGTGAGGACCGTCAAGGACGGGTGCTGTTCGCGGCGCCCTTTGGATGGAGAATGAACTGAGCCCTGAAGTCGAGGGAACGGGCAATGGGAGGACAATATGGATTTCAACGAACTTGCGGAATGGATTGAGACAAGACTCTGCAGCGACTGCAAGCAGGGGTATACCTGTGACCATTTCGACTGCGAGCAGGGCAAGAAAGTGGCCGAGCTGCTCAGGAGGCTCACCCCGTTCAGAGGAAGAGACGAGCAGGGTCGAGACGTGAGCGGCTGGCTGATTCCCTCGTAATTTTAGGCTGTTTGGCTCTCCCCGGTTTTGGGCGCTCCCTCACGACCGCCGCGGCTCGCGGTCAAAATCCTCAAACGGAACTATGATGCGACGCATCGGGGGTGCGGTTACTGCCCTGTTATGGAAAAGGGGAGGTTCCGCACAGCCCGATAGATCTGAAAGCGCTTGTGTATCTGTCCCAACCCACTACGTGAAGAGGCACAGGTTGGAATCAAGGGCCAACTGGAGGAATTGCTCGGCATTGGCAATCTCCACGCCCTCGATGAAATCTTCCTTGTCCAGTTCGAACATGCTTGCGGCCATGTGGCATCCTATAAGCCTGACCCCTTCCAATTGACACATCTCCAGCAGATCGGAAAGCTCCGGCAACTCGGCCTTTTCGATCTTCTTCTTCATGATGCCGGTGGCCAACTGAGACATGCCGGGGATGGCGCCCATGGCTCCGGGGGGATAGAATTTCAGCTTCTTCGCGAATCCCTTCCGGATTACGTTGAGCCCGCTGAAGGTATAATAAATGGTCGCGTCCATGCCCATGCGGACCGCGTTGATGGCAAGCACCGCGGACGGGTACGCGCCGTCCAGAGAGTCTCGTGAGCAGACGACCGAAAGACTCCTTTTTCCCTGTGACTGGTGATTCATGGGAAGCCTCCTGGCTGAGTAATTGGTCCTCACGATGGAGGTGAGGAGCTGGGAGCTGGTGGGAATTAGCGCCGGGTTGAGATTGCCCGGCACGCGCTGCCAAGCAACTATATCAATATATGAATATATGATTTCAGATCCTTCTAGAGATTGCAAGAGTTATTTTGACAAAAAAAGTAGGAAAAGGCCATAGGCCCTGGACCGCTCTCCAGAGCCGACTTATTGCACCCCAAGCCTGGAATACCGGAAGATTTTATCCTCCCTGCAACAGCGCTTCGGAAATGAGCCACTCTCTGGCACACCCGACTCGCGCGCCTTCCCAGTACACTCTGGTGCCACGGATGTGCCGAAGGCTCATCCGTGCTTGCCGGTTGTTACCCGACGGCCGATGGAAACATTTGGTGCCAGGGAACCTCACGCCCTGAACGTTCAGCGCGACCAGTCCCTGCACGGATGAGTCCCGCAAGGCGGGATACATCCGTGGCACCAAATCTCCGTCTACTCGTGCACAATGGGCACGCATACAGGTAAGAGCGTGGGCAGTTTGGCACGCATACCGCGGGTTTTCGATCACCCGTGCGACCCGGACGCGTGCGGAAAGACGTGCTTGATTTTGGTATCTGCCGGTCCTATAGTGGTTTCTATACAAGCACGCATTGGAAATGGACCTGTTTGGGCATCTTCCGTCAAAAGGGTCGAGCGAAACCGTAGGGGCGCAATTCATTGCGCCCGATGCGAGGGCGTGATGAATCACGCCCCTACAATCAATTTTAATGGCATTGTCCAGGTGGCATCGTTGTTACGAACAAGCTACGAGAGACTACATCCAATTCGCGTGTGTGTAGAGCTTTGTACACTGTGTATTTTGGGGAGGAACAAGCGCGGTCGCGCGTTTCGCGAAAGGGTGCATGTCTGGTGACTGACATGCTCGCGCCATCAAAAAAGTGTGGTTTACCACTTGGTGGGACAGTCCAGCGAGGCGCGGGATTGCCTGTCTTCTTTGGGCAGGCGGGACGCCTGCCCCACCATAGCGGTCCTATTATCGTTGCCTTTTGAGAGCACACTGGTGTTAGCCAAACGCGGCTCAAGCTCTTCATGATGCCGGGGTTGCCTGGTGCCCAAGCAAGAAGTATTTATCTGCGAGCTTTGTCCTAAAGCCTGTCGGATAACCGAAGGCCACAGTGGCGATTGCCGGTCCCGCATCGTGGTGGACGGAGAACTCAGGGCAGTGACCTATGGGAGGCCCTGTGCGATCCACATTGATCCTGTCGAGAAGAAACCGCTTTATCATTTCCAGCCGGGCACCCGCATATTTTCCCTTGCCACAGCAGGGTGCAATCTTCACTGCAAGTTTTGCCAAAACTGGACCATCTCTCAGGTTGCTCCCCAAGATATTCGCACAATCCGTCTTGAACCGAACGAGGCGGTTCGAGCAGCCATCGCGCAGCAATGTGGTTCCATTGCATACACCTATACGGATCCCGTCATCTATTATGAATACGCGATGGACACGTCGCGGTTGGCGCGTGAAAAGGGGCTCAAGAACGTCACGGTCACCGCGGGATACATTAATCGCAAACCTCTGGAGCTCTTGTGCACGGTAACCGACGCTTCCAACTCCGACCTGAAAGCGTTCAGTGACGCGTTCTACCGAGACCTGTGCGAAGGAAGCCTCAAGCCGGTGCTCGACGGCATGGTTCTGATGAAAGAACGAGGCGTCTGGCTCGAAGTGACCAACCTGGTGATTCCCACGCTAAATGACGATCTGGAAATGATCCGCCGGATGTGCCGGTGGATCCTGGCGAATCTCGGTCCTGAAACGCCTTTGCACTTTAGTCGGTTTTATCCCATGTACAAGATACGCAACCTCCCGCCAACACCGGTTGAATTCCTCATGCAGGCAAGGCAAGAAGCGCTCGATATTGGGCTGCACTACGTGTACGTGGGTAACGTGTTGGACACTGACGCTGCACACACCTTTTGTCCGAAAGATAAAACGCTCTTGATCCGCCGCACCGGCTATTCCATACTTGAGAACAACATCCGAAACGGAAAATGCCCCACGTGCGGAGAGTCCATACCAGGCGTGTGGAGTTCTTCATGAGCCGCTTTCGTGAATGGTCGTCGCGCGCGGTGAACAGAGCAAGAGAGCTTGTGGCAGGCCGATTGCCCCTTGGACTTTGCAACAAGATCGCTGGACGGTCCTTAGAATCGCGAAGGGGTTTCCGGTTCAGTCTGGACCGAGGATGCCGAGTAGCTCGACGGGAGTTCCTGATGAGCCTGGGAGCGCTCTCTGTTGCGTGGCCTGAGCTACGCGGGCATTCGGAATACCTGCTGTTGGGTCTTTCCCGGAAACGGGCAATGTTTTCCCGCAAGACATAATACATAGTTGGGAGCCGAAACTGGGATGAGGGTTCCTGTATCTTTGAGGGGTGCCGAGGCTGTCGTTGTCGCTTTCTTGCTGATCTTATCGGCCGGGGGGCTCGTCTCTGCGCAGGCTGCGGCATCCGATTCCCCGACTGTTAGAAAGGCCGCCGTGGCCGGAATGTTCTACCCGGCCGCAGCCGACGACTTGCGACGAGTCGTGGAAACCTCACTGTCGGAGGCGAAGAAGGAAGAATTTCCAGGCACGATCAGGGCGATTTTGGCTCCACACGCGGGTTACGTATTCTGTAGTCGTGGCCTTGGGGCCGCGTACAAACAAATAGAGGGACCTGCATTCAAGTATGACACCGTGATCCTCATAGGGCCCAGTCATCGTTTCGCGACCAAGGCTTCCGCACTCAGTTCCGTTCACGTTTGGGAAACTCCGCTCGGGCCTGTGCAGGTAGCGAGCGACCTCTGCCGCGAGTTCGCGCGGAGCACCGATCGGATCGAATTTGACGATCGGGCGCACGCGAACGAGCATTGCCTTGAAGTGCAGCTCCCCTATTTGCTCACAGCGGCCAAGGGGAAGCCGTTCAAGATCGTGCCCATGCTGATCAGCAGCTCCGATCTCCTGGATCATCAGAGGGCCGCGAATGCTCTCATTGCGCTTGCGGCAAAAGGGAGCACGTTGATTGTTGTCTCGACAGACCTGAGTCACTACCCGGATGCTTCGACGGCGGAGAAGGTGGACCAGGCTATTCTGGAGGCCGTCAAATCCCTGAATCCGACTAGGTTGATGGAAGAAAACCGAAAGCTGATGCAGACCGGGTATAAGGGTTTGGGTTGCACTATGTGCGGCTTGGACGCTGCGCTCACCTTAGTGCGTGCGGCCGCGGGCTTGGGGATCAGCAAAGCCGCGGTGGTAAGCTATACTCATTCCGGCATGGTCAGCGGGGATAACGCCCGCGTGGTGGGGTACGGGGCAATGGTATTCACAGGAACAGGAACGGGGGCCTCAGGAACGCAGCAGGAAGCGCTCGTCTTCAGCCGGGAGAGCAAACGAGAATTGATTCGCATGGCTCGGGACGCGGCGGCGGCAGCAGTGAAGGGGGATTGGGTCGATTTTCATCCCAGCGACAACCCCGAACTTCAAATGCAAGCCGGCTGTTTTGTGACCTTGAAGCGGAAGGGTGAGCTTCGCGGCTGCATCGGTCGTTTCTCGTCGGACCAGCCGCTTTGGAAAACGGTCCGTGAAATGGCCATTGCATCGGCTACCCGTGATGCGCGATTCTCGGCCAATCCTGTTAGATCGGACGAAGTGCCCGATCTTGATGTGGAGATCTCTGTGCTTTCACCTATGCGGAGGGTTTCCGACCCGCTTCAAGAGATCAAGCTCGGAACACACGGGATTGTGATCCAAGGGAGTGGCCGCAGCGGGACCTTCTTGCCCCAGGTGGCCACGGAGACCGGCTGGACTCTGGAGCAGTTCCTCGGCCATTGTTCGCGAGACAAGGCAATGTTGGGGTGGGAGGGATGGAAAAGCCCGGCTGCGCAAGTCTACACTTACACTGCAACAATAGTTCGTGAAGAAGACTAGCCGAACCACGGCCGATGCATTACTTAGATGAGGAGGGACCTAGTGATGGAGCAGCTTATCGTTCAGAGTCTGGTTCAGGCTCCTGGGCTGGCCCAGTACCACTGGTACACGTCTGCAGAATTCTGGAAATGGGCCTTTTGGGTAGCGTTTATTGTCGGAATCATCGGCGCGGGTATTTTCTTTTTCATGAAGCCCACCGATACGCCGTAAGGAGAGTTAAGTCCGGCACGAGCGCGGATGGCTATGACGGGATCGGTTATGAGCAACGAGCGACGATTGCACATTCCGGGAGACGTGCCGGAAGAATTCGCCCAGGCGGTGGCGACAATTCTTCTCCTCGGCATAGCCGGCCGCGCGGTATGGGACCGGATCTACGAATATCCTCCGGAAACATCCCTCGCTTGGATACGGGGCATCCTCGGATCAAACGAGACTGCCGGGCTTGCCCGCCCCGATATCCACTGGTGGGAGCATCAGCTTCGAGGCCACTGAATCGGCATGTCACGAAAACTGCCTATAAATCAGTTCACGAAAGACTACTGCGCTGCGCTCCCGGACCGGGACCTGCTCGTGAAGTACGGCTTGAGCGCGAATCAATTGGTCAAGGTCGTCAAGAAGTTGATCAACAACGGAACTCTCACCAAAGAGCAGTATTTCGAGAGGAACCGCAAGATCAAGGAGCTCGAGGCAGAGGAAGAAAAGTCGTTCCTCGCGTCGCTCTATCATTGTCCCGTTTGCAGCCATGCGCATCCGACCCCGTTCATTCGATGTCCCGCGTGTGGAAGCGACGTCTCGAAGCACAAAGATCGGCCGAAGGCCGCCAAAGCCGATCAGGAATCAGCGCGGGAGAAACGGATTTCCGCAGGGGAGAGCGAGATCGGTACTCAGGTTGCCGCTGAAGAAGATTCCGAATCACAGCAACTTATGACCCTGGACTCGATCACCGAAGAGGATGAGGAGGCGGAAGTTGCTGCCTCCGAAGCGCCGCTATCCGTCGACGCGACCCGCGTGGGGTTTTCAGATTCTCTGAAAGAAAAGCTCGGGCTTACATTGGAGGAAGTGTCCTTCCTTCCCTGGATCACGGGATTTGAGCCCGTGGAAGCGTATCAGGTGACGGAAGTGATCGCGGATGCCGCGAAAGCGGTGACGCTCAAGGCACGAGACGGGAAGGGCAATGGGCCGGACATCGCGGTGAAGCTGTTCCATGAGGAGGTCGTCGGCGCAACCGCGGTGGAAGCGTTCCTGCAGAAGACCATCGAGTTCCAGTCCAACATGGAAGACACAAATATCGTCAAGCTCCTTGGCACCGCGGTAGTCGACCGGGACAAAGTTCTACTCTACGAGTATCTGCCGCTCAACATGGAGACTCTTATTCAGGAAGCGCCGGAAGGACTGCCTATTGATCTTGTCATCCAACTGTTGCCTCAGATCCTCAACGGTGTGGGTTACTCTCACATGCACCGTGGCCGCGACAACGTAATTCGCCGGGTCGCGCACCTTAACCTCAAGCCTTCCAAAGTTGTTCTCAATAGTGACAAGACGCGAGCCAAGCTGGACGATTGCGGCGTATTCAGGGCCATGGCAGAGGCTAGAGGCTACAAGAAGCGCATGTGGGAAGAACCGGGTGCGGATCTGACGGCGCTGCCCCCTGAGGTCTATGTTTTTGACAGCAAGCTCATCAACCCTATGCTCGCGGACATTTATTCACTAGGAGTGTTGTTGTACAAAATGGCCACGGGCAAGTCTCCCTTCTATGGGACGACCACGGAAGAATACCGATTCGCGCATCTGAAGAAATATCCGATTCCCCCGAAGGTCCACAGGCACGAAATACCGCTCTGGCTGGACGAAATGATCCTGAAATGTCTCGAAAAGGAACCTGAGCGCCGATGGCGCAGCGCGACTCAGATGGAGTTGTCCATCGGCAAGCAATTGAATGCTTAAGCACGTTCGAGGGCAAGCGAACGCGGAGCAGTTACGGAGGAGGATCGAAATGTTCATTCAGCGTCAGGCCGAAGAGGCTTTGAGGCCCGACCAGGTGAAGGCAATGGCTCATGGGCTCTACCACCTGGCTGAGATCGATGGAATAACTCCCAGTGAGAAAGAGCTCCTGGAGTCATTCCTGAAGGAGGGCAACGCGGATCTGAGTGTGGATGCGTTGGCAAAGATCCCTTTCTCGCTCGATGAGCTCCTGTACAGCCTAGAGGCCACGTATCTCCGAAAGTCCTTCATGAGAATTGCCTTTCTGGTGGCCCAGGCCGACGGAGCTATTTCTACAGCGGAAATGGCTGAGCTGAGAAGAATAGCTCAGGCGCTCGGCATCACCGAGCCCTTGGAAGACATAGCGGCCGACCTGGAAGGCACACAGCTCTGACACCGCCAATTAATTGCTTGAAAATGGGTTTGCAGGAAGGTTGGCGGCATGAGGCAGCCGTTGTTGGGTCTACGCATGGGGAGCTTTGGAGGTCCGGTGTAGGGGCAACCCTTGTGGTTGCCCGCCCGGTCTTGCCACCGATCTCGGAGGCGAAGCCCCGGAGTCTTTACCAAAGTCGAGGGCTTTCATGATTCATTGTAGCTTGTAAGCTATGACATTTGTAAGGAAACGACCATGATGGATCCCTCACATCCGTTTGAATGCTTCCGGTGCGGCGCAGCGCATGAATTCGAGCCTCCGTTCTGCCCGGAATGCGGGCAAGTCTCTCCGGGACTGATCGCAGGCGGCGATCTCTCCGTAATCGTCGAAGACGTGGCTTCGGAGAAACTGCGAGCCGAACTGCTGGCCAAAATCAAAGCCTGGTTCAGGCAGGTAGATTCGTTGGAGGCTGATCAGAAGCTAAAACGCGGCCGCTGGGTTCTTGTTTCCGGTGTCGAACAAGAATCAGGAAACAGGCTTGTGGAAGCCATCCAGTCGCTCAAGATCCCTGCACGGTTGGGGCGAGTGCCGGGTTGGCCGCAAGCCTTGTGGAACGGAGGGCTTATCATTTCCGCAGTCGCGGGCTTGTTCGCAGCCTTCTCGGGGCCTTTGTGGGCGTTCCTGTTTTTTCTGATCGCGATTGCCGCGCCTGTTGTGGGCGGGATGCGCAAACTCCGGCAAATGAGTCCTGTTATCGCCGAGCCGCTCCGGGACCCCCATGCAAACAGATGGTTCGCTCTCGGGCGATGGTATTCAGACCTCTTGCGCAGGCTTGAGCCTGAAGATGCAGCGTCCCTCAAGACCGTAGCCGCTGCGGCATTCGATCTGCGCAATCGCCTGTCTCAGCCTACCTTGGTCGCCACTGCTGCGGGCGAACGTCAGGGTGAGCTCTATCAGAAGCTGCACGACACGCTCGCCACTGCTCTGGACATCAGCCGCCGAATTGTGGAGGCCGCGCCCGCGGACCGCGATTCCCTGCGCAAAGAACTAGCACAGCTAATCGATCTCCTTGCGAAGACCCAGACGTGGTTCCGCGGGTTAGAGGAAGAGCGGCTCAAGAAGGCCGAGGATCTTGCGGAGGACCTCAACCAGATTACCCGGAGCATTGACCGCATTGTTGAAGACGTCCGCGTGCCTGAGCTCAGGTCTAGTCCCCGTGAATCGGATCGGACGATGTGACGGCAAGCTGAATACCGTAATTTCCGTCTCTAAGGTGCTGCTGTGAGCTGTGCCTCGTGGAAGAGTGCGAAGAGGTCGTCGATGGTCATGGTGTCGAGTCTTTCCCTTGGGATCTCGTGCACGATGCGGCCGCGGCTCATGACGATGGTTCGGTCGCCGTTTTCCAGGGCATGATTGAGATTATGGGTAACCATGATTGTGGTGAGGTTGTGCGCTCGAATGATGGTCCTGGTCAGGTCCATGATCTGCCGCGAGGCCCGCGGGTCCAGCGCCGCCGTGTGCTCGTCGAGCAGCAACACCAACGGCTGCTTGCACACAGCCATGAGGATGCTGATCGCCTGACGTTGCCCACCTGAAAGAAGCCCCACTTTGGTCTTCATCCTGCCTTCCAGACCCATCCCCAGAGTGGCGAGACGATCTCGAATTTCGTCGCGCAGTTTGCGTCCCAAGGCCAGACGCAAGCCCCTGAAGTTCCCGCGGGATGCCGCGAGCGCGAAGTTTTCTTCGATAGTAAGCCCTGATGCGGTCCCAACCAGAGGATCTTGAAAGACTCTGCCGAGGATTCCTGCTCGGCCGTGCTCCGGGACATGCGTCATGTCATGCTCGCCGATGACGATGCGCCCTGAATCCGGCAGATACGTGCCCGCGACAAGATTCAACAACGTGGATTTTCCTGACCCATTGCCCCCGATCAGCACCACAACCTGGCCTCCGGGCACATCCAACGAAGCGTCCTGGAGGGCGGTTACTTCGTTGATTTCGCCCCGATGGAAGACCTTGGTGATGCTCTGAATCCTGAGCAATAATGCCTCCTTTGGGGCTTCAGTGCAAGAGAAGAAGCGGGTTACAAATGCCGGACGTCTAGAGCGCCCCATGCTTCGCGGCGATCGTCATGTCCGAGCGGCTACATACCAGTTCGCTTTCAAGCGGTGAAGATGACGTTGGATCAAAGCCAGCACTGACCTGGTGCCCAGGTCAGTGGCACCCAACACTCAATCAATATCTGTCCGCGGGTGCCACGGACCTGGGCTTTGGCAGGTCCGTGTCTGATTTCGAGGACTATTCATTGTCTGACGGCGCACCGTCATTAATCCTTCTAACTCGATTAGAAGAACCGTAGCAAGCGCCAGCGGCGCTTGCCAAAGCGGGGAGTTTTTGGGGGAGGGGTCCGGGGAGGCCCT
>JBMOME010000043.1:18787-21413 GCA_049323095.1 Thermodesulfobacteriota bacterium | reverse complement strand
AGGTCTAGGCCGATCACGCCCACGTTTTCATCCAGAGAAGTCTGGTAGTACACGATGCCATCCGGCCGCGTGCGATTGCCCAGACCGAACAATTCCAGATAGCTGTACCGGGCGTAAAGCCCCAGCCAAATAGCGGGTGTCAGCGCGACGTTTCCTTGGGCTTCGAGCTGAATGAACCCACCATTGTCCAATTTGCTTTCGTACTGAAGAAAGGTGTCCGTGCGGTCGAACCTGCTCAGCAGCCTTTCGTTCACGAACCAGGAGCCTATAACCTCGAATCGTGCCTTCCACCACGGGAAAAAGGCGGCCGTCTGTAAGCCGATGAACGGGATGCGGTGGACGAATTCGTCTTGCCATTGCGCCTCCGCGCCTTGACTCAACTGGGGCTGGCCACGATAAATCCAGAAATCTTCGCGGTAACCTCCCACGAAGCTAAAGCGATAGCCAAGCTCGCTCCAGAGGTGCAGCAACCCGGCGACTTCCCAGCTCTTATATTCAGGTCTCATCTCCCAGAAGTCGTCCAGCGGGTTTGCCACTCCAGTGGTGTGGAAGTAAGAGAAACCGCCTGGATTAACGCTCAGTGAGCCACCCAGCCTCCCCGAGAGAAAGGTAGCGGGCGAGACTTCGCACACTCCTGAAAAGACCAGCAGACGCGGGTCGTACGCTACACGATAGGGATGAGCCTCCGCGGGCGGGTTCGGATCGTAATTCGCGACGTGCTCCCCGATGAAAAAGTTCATTCTTAACGCGGCATCCAGCGTCATATTCCAGGGCAGCATCTCCCCCATCACCCCTGCGGGAGCCGCAACGAGAACCAGGGCACAGAAAGCTATTCGGACAGCGAGGTGCGCCAAGATTTCCTCCCCTTATCCGATGAACGGGCACACAAATCGGCCCGATTATAACCTTTCCGGGAACAAGAAATAAACTGAAATTTCGCACAGGTCGCTCCAAAGTCACGTACCGTGCGGCTAGTTGCAAATTCTCCACCTCGCCGATAGAATGCCGCCCGTGCAAGATGCTGGCACCGAGTCGGTTTGTCGGACGGGAGAAATAGCCTTTGGGGCTGTTTCCAGGTTATGATTCATTTACCAGCGGCCAACAACTGTCATTGCGAGCGCAGCGAAGCAATCTCAGCGCTAAAGGACCGAGATTGCTTCGTCCCCCGGATCACGTCCGGGGTCCTCGCAATGACAGATAGCCTCAAACTCCCGGCCTGAATGGTTACGTTTCCAGAAACGAGGGCGCAATGGAGCTGCCGGAACGCAAGATTTACACGGTGTCGGAGCTCACCGCGGAAATCAAGGATCTGCTGGAGGGCGAATTCGGGTCTGTTTGGGTTCAGGGCGAGATTTCAAACGTGCGCCTTGCTCCCTCGGGGCACCTGTATTTGGTTCTGAAGGACGAGGCAGCCCAAATCCGGTGCGTGATGTTCAAGCCGCAGAGCCGCTTCCTTAAGTTTAGACCGGAGGACGGGCTCCACGTGGCCGCGTGGGGTCGCGTGTCGGTGTATTCGCCACGCGGTGAGTACCAGTTGATTCTGGACACCATGGAGCCTCTCGGCTTGGGCAGCTTGATGCTCGCGTTCGAGCAGCTCCGCGATAAGCTGGCCGCAGAGGGCCTCTTTGATGAGGCTAGGAAGAAGACGCTGCCCCGTTTTCCGGAAACCGTCGGCCTGGTCACGTCCAAGAGGGGTGCGGTGGTGCGAGATATGGTGCGAATCGCCAGAAGACGTTCTCCATCGCTCCACATACTGCTTAGTCCCGCCTCTGTTCAGGGCGACCGCGCCCCGGAGGAATTGATAGCAGCCCTGGACAGGCTCTGCGCCGCCGGCGATGTGGATGTGATCATCATCGGGAGAGGCGGAGGTTCCATCGAAGATCTCTGGGCGTTTAATGACGAACGGGTGGTCCGCGCGGTAGCTCAGTGTCCGGTTCCCATTGTGAGCGCGGTCGGACATGAGACCGATTTCACTCTGACCGATTTCGCGGCTGACGTGAGAGCTTCCACTCCGTCCGCGGCCGCGGAAATCGTCGTCCCAGACCGACTCGAAGTCCAAGATCGTGTCTTCCACCTCACCGCTCGGCTCAGGAATCGAATGCTCTCGTCTCTCGACCGGTGGACGCGGACGGTCCAAGAGACCATGAAAAGGCTTTACGATCCAAGGCGCAAGATCCAGGATCGTCGCCAGTGGCTCGACGATGTCTCCGCGCGCTTGACCAATGCCATCAAGCGGAAGCTCAGAGCATCACAAGACGATGCTGCGGGGCTATACTCGCGAGTGCGTCCCGAGATCTTGCGCAGGACGATTGCTTCGGGCCGCCAGGAGCTCGATTATCTCATTCGTAATCTGGATCGATTCATGCGGGCTTCAGTGGCTGATTCAAGGGCTTCTGTGGAGCACCTTGCGTCAGCGCTGAACAATCTGAGCCCTCTGGCAGTCCTCGCCCGCGGGTACTCCATCACCGTATGGCCGGACACCGGCACGGTTATCAAAGAGGCCCGGACTGTTTCTATGGATGAGAAGGTGAAGGTAATGCTTCACCGAGGGGAGCTTGATTGCACCGTAACCGGAACACGAGATTCCGAGCCTCGATTGATCCAACTGGAAAAGAATCAGCTGGAC
>JBMOME010000043.1:0-18777 GCA_049323095.1 Thermodesulfobacteriota bacterium | reverse complement strand
GATCTGATCCCCTTCCTTGAGGATGTGAGCCGCAGGGCAGGGGATCTGATTCTTTCTTATTACCACGGCGAATTCCACGTGGATGCCAAAAATGTGGGCTCCAGCGGCATCGATATAGTCACTGATGCGGATTTGGCTTCAGAGGAACTGATCCTGGGGGCCATCGGCAAGGAATTTCCCGATCATGACGTGATCACAGAGGAGAGCACACCTCTGACCACAGGTTCGCGATGGAAGTGGCTCGTGGATCCGCTCGACGGAACCGTCAATTTTGCTCATGGTTACCCATGCTTCTCGGTTTCGATCGCACTTATGGAAGGGGACGAGCTTCTGGCCGGCATCGTGCGTGACCCGCTGCGGGATGAGAGCTTCTGCGCGCTCCGTGGCGGTGGGGCCTTCCTTAACGGCAACCTGATTAGAGTGTCGCAAGCGCAAAGTCTTAACCGGACCTTGGTGGCTACGGGTTTCCCTTATGACCGGGCCACAGCGCCTGACAACAACGTTGCGGAATTTTCCCGTATAGTGACTCAAGTCCAGGGACTGCGCCGAGGAGGCTCAGCCGCAATAGACCTCGCTTATGTGGCATGTGGTCGACTTGACGCGTTCTGGGAGCTCAAGCTCAAACCCTGGGACATGGCCGCGGGCATGCTTCTCGTTGGGGAAGCAGGCGGCAAGATCACGGACCGGCATGGCTCTCCGACCGGTGTGGAAACCGCCAGCATCGTGGCCAGCAACGGACTCTTGCATGATTTGCTCTTGGGACTCCTTGCGCGGGCATGAGGAGCCGCAGACGCGCGGAGGCAGGCCGAAACCTCACGGGTTTCTTGTCCCAGAGCGAAAAGTTGTTCAGTGACACGGCGAAAAGGCCGTATTTTCAGACGAGACGCAAACGCTTCTTGACAGGCGCGTTTTGGATTTGTAATTTAAGCGGATGACATGACGCGGGGTGGAGCAGCCAGGTAGCTCGTTGGGCTCATAACCCAAAGGTCGGAGGTTCAAATCCTCCCCCCGCTACCACTTATCTTAGCGAAATCATTCAAAAACGACCCCCGAAAAACGCGCAGTAAATTACTCAAATCTTTGGTAATGCCTCATTTCGGCTGACAATTCCCATAGCCCATTCTGGGAGCACGTTATCGGCTTGTTGGTATTCTGCTTCGCGTGACGTAACCCAGGTCATGGAATATTGGAAGGTGTGACTCCTTTCCTCCCAATAACTCACATCTCACCGCGCGAACCCTTAGAGTCATGCCATTCCTTTGGTTAACGCTAGTCTTGACGGGCTCGCTTGATTTTCTATCGTTTCTAGGCCTGCTGGGAGTATTCCTTCAGCTTATCTCAACTCGTCCAATGCGCTTGCAGGATTGGCGACGCTCGTTCTTCATCGAGAATTGATTCCCACGCAATATTAGCCCCTTACCCCTACCGATCATTTTTCGGAACCCAGGCGGAACAAGAAATGGAACTCCCCGCGGGCGGCCACCCAAGAAACCCCCTATGCCATTTGAATCCGTGGATAAGCCTGCGGGCCTGGCTTTATCCGGATATTCTTGCTCTTGTAAACGGTTACATACCCCTGGCGCTCCATTTCAGCGATCATTTTGTCCACTTTTTTGGCGAATTTCTGCCGCGGGCGCCCTCTTGTTCGTATGCTCCAGCGCTGGAGTATAAGAGTTAGCATTTCGGCTCTCTTGCAAGAGTTGTTCGGCCTCTGTTGCAGAATTTCGATTATGGCTCTGCTAATCATTTCCCTTCTTGTAGTAAGAGCAGCCTCAATTGTGCTTGGCCAACCCTCAGTCAAGGCTTGCGCGCTTGGAGCAGCGGTCTTTGTGTCCTCTGATTCGCTCCGGTGCGTATCAGCACTAAATTCCTGGTGTTCCTCATCGTGGCGTTTTCCTTCCGCTCCAGCGCCACCTTCTGAAGTAGCTTCCGGCACGCCAGACTCCTGTGTCTTCCCAACACAAACCGGCCGAATGTCTCTCCGCTCTAGCTCTCCCCATAAAGGTTCAAGAGCCTTCTCTGGCGCGGCGCGATAGAAGCTCTCCCTGACGATAAAGAAATGCCACTTGCAGCGCTCCAGCTTACGTTGTCGCCGCATATCAGCCTCGAAATGGTCGGGGCCGTGCCAGTGGTCGCCATAGCATTCAACCGCAAGCTGTGCCCGGTGTCCCTGAACGACCAGGTCAATTCGCTTGTCCGCGACTTCAAACTGCGGAATGACCGTATAGCCTCGGTTGTGTATATCCAGCGCGACATCTACTTCAAACCAACTGTCAAAGGGTTGCGGCGGTCTTTCAGCCGATCTCTGGGCTCGCAACGCTTTTTCCCTCAACATATTCCATTCCAGCCCATCCGGGCCGTTCGGAGTCCTGGGGTTGTAGAAATACTCCAGCAACCGCCTCCGCAAGCAGTGCTCACTCAAATCATTCACCGTTGCTGAGTGGAACAGCCATATTTGATCTTTGGCTCGACTTACCGCGACATTGAAACGACGCTGGTCTGCTGCCTGGCTCAGTACTCCTATTGGCTCATTCGGGGCGGCGACCATGCTAAGAAAGATGATATCGCGCTCATCGCCCTGAAAACTGTAAGGGTGACCACAGATGAGCTTTCTCTGTGCCATTTCCTCAGCACCTAGCTGCTCCAGTAGCAACTTTTCAATTACGTACGCCTGCGCCTGTCCCTGAAGAACAATGACTCCCATAGTCATCTTTTCGTGTTTGTCATTTAGATACTTTTGATCCCGGCAGCATCGCTCAACCTGGGCTGCTAGCGCTTCAGCTTCTGGACGATTTATAACCTGCTGTCCTTTTCCTTCTTTGTAGCCGGATTCAACCCGGACAACTTGTATCGGCTCAAGCCTGCTCGGACCATACTGACGGAGAGGTATGAGTGGGTTTGCGAAGTAGCACAGATCATTGCTGAAATTGATGATCTCCGGCATACAACGGAAGTGTTCCCGTAAGGTGATGCGATTCCCAAACCGTATCCGACCGTGGTCAAACAGGCTTCTGTCAACGTCAAAGGAATCTCGATGCTGGAAATCACGGAGGTAGTCTCCCATTAGCGTATGAACAATTGTCCTGTCTACGCCGACCGCCTCAGGGCTTATTTGCTGGTCATCACCGACCACCAGTATGCGCTTGCCCAAGTAGAGTAGGGGCAGGGACTCAGGGCCGCACTGGGAAGCCTCGTCAACGATGATGATGTCAAACGTCCCCGGCCTTGCCTCGACGGTCTCATAAACTCGATGAAGCGGCATGATCCAGGCAGGCACAGCATCCTTGCACTCGTTGAGGTGGCGTTGCGCGTTCTTGAGATGAACGTGGGCGTGCTTGCCTGTCCCTTTTCCATACTTACTCCTGGCCTGTCGCCACGCTTCGAGATGCTGGCGATGATGATCCTGCATCCGGTCGAGGCAAGAATGCCACGCCCATTCGGCAGCCAGCTTCTCTATGTCCTTGCGGATGTCCTCAGCGAGGCTTAAAGAATCGCGCTCCAGGGCTGCCAGATCGGCATTGAGGTAATCGTCTAACCACCTCGTCGCCTGTGCCCATGCCCATGCCTCCCGCAGAATGTTTAATCGTTCAGCCCATTGTTCCCTGTCACCGCTCTCAGTCAGGGACGCTGCAAGCTTTGGAGCGGTCCTACAAATGTCTTCAACGATTTGTCTTTTCTTGCCGACTTCCTCTGCGTCCCGGCGCAAGTCTTTTGTCTTTTCAACGAGGTTTCGGTATTGACCAATGTCCTCTTTCTCGAATGCCTTGCGAATATCAACGACTATAGGGTGGCACTTGCTACATGCCGCGTACTCCGAAATTCTTTGCCGTTCTTTCTGAAGGTGTTCTTCCATGCGGTCAAGCGTATGCTTCGACAGCACTGCTCGGCAGGTTTTGATAAAGCGAAGGAGATCTTCATTGTCTTCCCACTTGGGGGCGGTCAGTCCCTTCACCTTGTGGATGAAATGGATTGGCTCGCGCCTAAGATCATCAAGTTCCAAAACCTTCTTGAGTTTCTTGAGGAGCTCGCTTATTTGCTCAACCTGTATGGGAGGGGAAGCCACGGACCGCTGCACTACGGTAGACCAACGCGACCAGAATTTATTGAGTTCTTGCTCAAGCTCCAGGTACTTGATCAACTTCTCAAGGGTCGGAACGTCCGAACACGGTAGCCCATCCATTTCGATGCCCTTGAGGCGCTGGCACGCTTGCCGGATCTCTTTCTTCGGAAAGATACGGGACCAGATGGTAGCCGATTTCAAATGCTCTTTCACGGCAGTGGCGTCTCTGAGAGCTTCGCTTAGTGCTTTCGACCTGTCCATACCCTTGGGGATAGTGACCTTGAAGTGCTCCATGTCCGAGGCAGATTTGCGGAGGCCGTCGAGGTCCTCTGAGGAGAACGTAAGGCGTTGACGCCAAGGGTTGATATCACCAGTAAGCACGTCATCAACCGCCTTCTTGATCCAAGTCCTTGCATGCTTCCGAAGGGTCTCTGCCGCGGCGGAAAGTTTCTTGAGGCAACTGGCCAAGTTCTCCACAACTTCAAAGTCCGCTTGCAGCAGCAATTGGCCTTCCGGCGTCTTGAGGAGATCAGCGGTCGAGGCTACTTGATCTTGTGCTACCTTCTGTTGCTCGAAAAGATCCCGAATGGTATCAGCACCAGGTAAGTCAGCGTCAGGATCAGGGATGGACAAGGTCAGTTGCCGCTCGTAATCGGAGTCGAATGCCTCCAACACTCGCCGAAGGCACCCTAGTTCCTCGTTTGACAGCAGTAGAGCAACGTCAGGCGCGATCCGGTCCTCAAACCAGGAAAAGTTCGGCTCTTCCTCTCTCAGTCTTTTTGCGATCTGAGCAGCAGTTCCGTCATAAGATCCATTTGCAACAGCGTGTTTACAGGTCTCGCTCTCTCTGATTGCCCTGATCTTATTATCAGTTTGCGCCTTGGACTCCCGCTTTTCACGAATTCGCCTTTCGAGCTCCTCAATGCGTTTTGGTCTATGGACCGCGGCTGATTTATCCTGCTCGGCAAGAATGTGGGAAACGCTTAGTTCGAGGGACTTACGCTCCTCAGTCCCACTCCCAAGCAGGTTGATGCAAAGATGTCCTATCTCTGTTGGAAGCTTGCCATGCAACACTTGAAGAGCGCGAGGGGTTTTTGCCGTGACCAGGACCCTCTGGTCCGTGGCTAGCAAATGGCAGATAAGGTTTGCGATGGTGTGTGATTTGCCGGTACCGGGTGGCCCCTGCACCAATACTTCGTTACGGTGCCCAAGAAACTCGATAATGCGACCCTGCTCATCGTTCACCTGAAGAGGAAAATAGAGCTCCCTATCAGGGGGTGATGTCACAGGCGGAGGTTCGCCGGGCTCTGATGCCGGTCTCTCTTCAACTGTCTCGCAGAGATCGAGGAATCCGTGAGGAATAATTCCATCTGCGGATATCTGCTTGCTGATTCCGTCAAGTACCTGCTGAAGACCGCGGAGAGACCTCTTTCGGAGGACAAGGGCCGGTGCGAATTCCACAATTGGCTTTGTGGAAGCTGGTTCATTCATCGGTTCGAGGTTGTCGTGATAGTATTTGCCTTCCCCACCGCCAGGGAAAGAGTTCGCGATTGCATGAAGAAGCGGATCTAGCGCTGAACGATCCCAGGGATTCTCTTGTAGAGCCTTGCTCCCGTTTTCTGCCAATTGCTTCGCGTTTACTGGGCGGTGCTCCAATTCGAGCATGTCAAACTCCACGGCGGTCTGTGCACCCTCCGTGGGGGGCCGGACGGTGAACTTCCCCATCCTAGCCTCAAATTCGAGCTCAGACCTGGCCGCAATAAGGTGTCGGCGCACTGCGTGCCCGGAGGGGGTTAACCACGTAAGTAGTCCCAGGCAGACGATGAGTTCGTACTGTTCACCAAGTCTTTGCTGTTCCTGGTGAATCTGAAAGAGTTTTGAATAAACCTGCTGTACATCGTGGTAACGGACATAAAGATCCCGCCACATTGTCCACTTGAAGCGTACATAATCATCCCAGGCTCTTTTGCTGCGAGGAAAGTCATTCAAGTTGAGAATCTCTTCGTGCTTGTACACTTCCCCGGTTTCTGGGTCTTCATCTTCTCGCACTTCAACGATTGTGGGGTTAAGCTTTGGGCGTTCAGTAGTGTTCCGCAGTGCCTGAGAATTTACCCACTTCCGGCATTCCTCAGGAACTTCAGGAAGCAACGGCTCGTCACATTTCTTCACTTCAATCCAAATGTCCTCATATCCTTCATGCTCTTCTCCCCAGGCGCGTGCAAAGCAATACTTCGGTACATGTGGAATCTCGTGGAGCCAGACAACATGCGTGCTAAGCTTTTTCCCGTCGTCGTCTTTCTCGTAGTCCTCTATCTTTCGGACGATCTTGGCGTCAATACTCGCCAACTCCATGAGGTACTTGACCAGAAGGACGGCTTTATTGTTTGCTGCTGCGCTTTCGTTATGCGTTGAGCCCATGATCACGCCCTTGCTATTGAGGATATGCAGGTTTGATCGAGAAGCTCCTATCGACCGAAGACTCTATCCCATTAAGTCGGTCGGGGCCTGAGCTTTGACCCCAGGAAACCTTTTCGGCAAGTGCGGAGACCAGAGGCATGACATCCTCGGCCAACGTGAGGCAACCGGTAAGAAAGCAGGATGGATCTATATGAAATACTTCAGAATATAGGATACGCTGGTTTCAGCCGAGGGTCAACTAGAATTCTGAGACTTTCCGCACGATCTCACGACCATCGCGTTATCACGGCAAGGCAAGTGGTTTCTGAAGCGGGAGACAGAATCCCGCGTCGATCCGGTCGGTGACCTTATCCCTCGCACGCAAACAGCCCACAGTGAACCAATCCTTTTTCATTAGCACAGAGCGACGCGGTGGTAGTCCACGCATTTCAAGGTGTCTTAGCAGTCACAATGCCTTAGCTGTATAGGCGGGCCCCTGGGGGGCTACATTGGGGTGGCAAGACCTATGAGTTAGAGCCAAAACCTCGAAAGGCTATTAAATCAAGCGTGCAGTATAGCCTTATGAACAGCAATATGTTCTATACACATCCGATACGGTCCGTGGGCAAGTGTGCCTATCGATCACTTATTGCCTCCCCAATCCCTTTCGTTTAGTGTCCAGGGATTGGCTTACGTGCCCAGAGCATGGATCTTCCGTTCCTCTCCCGTTGTCAAAATCAATGAAAGATAGTAAGATTGTGCTTGACTTCAGAAGGCTTTCCGGGCTTTCTTTTATCAAGTGACTGCCCCCAGGGTTTCGATCCTGGGTCGCGGGCCCCTTCGGGGGCCCTGCTTGTTTCCGGGGGCCTTGGTGAGGACAATCATCTATGTGGACGGCTTCAACTTCTACTATGGGGCCGTCAAGGGCACGCCTTACAAGTGGCTTGATCTCAGGGCGCTCTTCAGGGCTATCCTCAAACCGCAGCATGAAATCATGGCGCTCCGGTATTTCACCGCCCTGGTTTCTGCCACGCAGGACGACCCCCACAAACCAACTCGGCAGAAAACCTACATTCGCGCCCTTGAAGCTTACCTTCCCGAACTAAGCGTTCACTATGGCTTTTTTCTACGCTCGAGGCCTCGGATGCCTTTGGCTCACCCCACCTCTCAGCGCAGGTATGAGTCCGTTCTGAAGATGGAAGAAAAGGGGTCGGACGTGAACCTCGCTCTGCACCTTTATCGGGACGCGTGCCAGAATCTCTATGATTGCGCGGTGGTTGTATCGAATGATAGCGACCTCTCTGAGGCGCTGAGGCTGGTCAAGCAGGATTTCAACAAACTGATCGGGCTGATTACCCCTACTGAAAAACACCCAGCACGGGAACTTATCAAGTATGCGGATTTCGTCAGGCGGGTGAGAAAAGGGGCCCTTGTGCGCGCACAATTGCCCAATCCAATCCCAGGGACTAACATCCATAAACCCGACTCTTGGTAAGGTCGCCGTGACAACGCGACCGGCGCAGAGCGCGCGGCCTCATCGTCAAGCCTTCCTCAACATAGCGGTGCCGTTCATAGTCTCCTCAAATACTGTAATATCGAGCACTTCAAATTCGGCGGCTCGAAATTCCGACCTCAATTCCGCGTCTGAGGAAAAAGCATGAACAAACTCCATGTTGCTCCAGAGACGGTCGCCCGGCTCATAAGATCGGTAGCCCCAGGTGAGAAACGCAAAAGCCTTTCGAGCCAATAGGACTCTCCTGGACGGCCTTCCGGTCGCGTCCCACAGAAAGAGGCACACAGCGCAACCGCCCGGCCGAAGGGCGCGACGGATGCGCTGCAACATCTCAATTCTCTTGCTCTTCGTGGGGATACAGGAATAGACGGAAATCCACACCACATCAAAAGACGATGCTGGGACGTCCAGTTCGGAAACTTCCTGGACCAGCCCTTGGATTTCAACGCCGCTCTTCCTGGCGTTTTCCAGGGCCTCTTCCACCATTTCAGGGACAAAATCCACCCCCGAAACCTGAAAGCCTCTTCGAGCCAGCTCGATCGCTTCTCTCCCGCCGCCAAGTCCCAGAACAAGGAGATTCCCCGATTCAACGGGCAGTTTGCCAAGAGCAGCCTCTTCTTCGGCAAAGAGGCTGGCGTCAAATCTATCCAATCGACTCCAACCATCGACTACATCAGACCTGGAATAGGTTTCGCGGCTAAATGCTATCAGATCCTCAGGTTTCATGACCATGAGAGCCAAGGACTGAATAAATCCGCCAATCCTGAGAAGAAAGCGCCCCACAATGGGTCTGGGTCTCATGATTGCCCCGTCATACCGAACCGGCTTCGATCGAGAATACAGGTGAGGGCAAAGAACAAGTCCTTCAACTCCTCACACTGAATGCGTTTACCAGCGGCTCATTCCGTATGCCGGGCATAAAAGCGCTGAGAAATCCGGTAAACAGTACTCCACCAGTTGGAAGAAGCCGCAGGAAGCTCTCATCTGTGGTCCCGCCAATCATACCAAATAGTCGGGTCGAAGTCAGGTCTCTATTCCGACCATAACAATGATGCGCGATCCGGTTGATATAGCAATATTCGGGTTTGTGGCAAATTGGGGGCGAAACCTTACTAATCACAACTTGAAGACCTGTAAGCCGGGATCGTCAGCTCGGACTAATTGGAGGGTAAACAAAGAAATGTATGCTCATTTGGTAAAGCAAATGATATGATGAGGCGGGCAAATCAGGAGGTGGTGATGAAAGTCAATAAGGTGGATCACATCTGCGTAGCAGTCAAGAATCTCGACGAAGCCCGCAAGGTATGGGAACCGCTTCTGGGCAAAGATAAGCCTGACAATACCTATGTGGATGATTCGGAAAAGATCAGAGTTGCCCGTTATTTGGTAGGAGAGGTCGGTTTCGAACTCATGGAATCAACGACCCCTGACGGCGATGTGGCCAAGTTCATCGAGAAACGGGGCGAGGGCATAATGCTCATAAGCTTTAATGTGAATAATACACGTGAAGCTGTCAAAGATCTGCAGAGCAAAGGCTACCCGTTCATACCAGCTTCTGATGGCGAGATTGCACGTCCATTTCGTGACTGCGAGTTCGCGTTTATTCATCCCAAGAAGCTGAACGGTGTGTTGACTGAAATTATCGATTATAAATGGGACGAGCTTAAATAAGAGACGAGTGGATCTATAATGAGCGGCATCGAGATTTGAACCAAGAAGCTTCATTCAAAGGTGCAAATTTCCACGTGGCTTGCTATGATCGGGCTCTTGAAAGTACGGTGCATGGAAAATCGTCGCACGGATGCGGGCACGGGGCTCACGACGCAATCATCGACGGGCGTTTCAACCGAGCCTTTGTGGTAGGGCTTTGACACCCCATGACTTGGATCGGAAAATTTATCGGAGCATTGATCGGATATCTGGTGGCTCGTTATTGGGGCCTGGTGGTAGGTCTTGTTTTGGGGCATCTGTTCGATTTGTATTATCATCACCTGAACATTGCACACACCCGTGTGCGTACAAGAGAGGATTTCCTCGAATGCACCTTCTCTCTTCTGGCAAAATTAAGTAAAGCCGACGGTGCTGTCACTCCGGAAGAAATCGAGGCTGTCGAGCGCTTCATGATTGTAAACCTGGGACTGGATCATGGATCAAGATCACAAGCTATCAACGTGTTCCGGAATGCAAAAGATTCTGTGCGAGCATTCGAAGATTACGCAAATCAATTCTATGTCATGTTCAGTACAGACAGACAAACGCTCGTGGGGATGATCCATGTTCTTTTCACGGTTGCAATGGCCGACGGGCACGTGGACTACAGCGAAGAAGCGATGATTTCACATGCAGCGCGCATCTTTCATCTGAGCTCGGAAGAGTATCGTCAGATTCGTTTTATGTATATGGGCACGAGCACGAATGTTGATACGGAACTTGACCGCTATTACGCGATACTCGGCTGCAACAAAGGTGATTCGGACGAGCAGATAAAAAGCAGGTACCGGAAGCTCGCTCAGGACTATCATCCCGACAAGGTGATGTCCAAGGGATTGCCTGAAGAATTCGTCAGATTTGCTAAAGAGAAATTTCAGGACATACAGACTGCATATGAAAAGGTCCGAGATTCGCGAGAGAAGCTCCGCCCGAATTCGCGCTAATGCCCGACTTGGCTTCGAGCACCTCCACACCTCACCGCGGGAAAACGCCTTAGATCTTCGTATCGGAAGGTCCATTCAGGGGTAAGTAGCTCTCCAGCAGACTTGGCGGCATACCACGGGCCAATCTTCGATGCTGGGTTCTTGAGGCACCAGCCAAAAAAGAAACGAACAGACTGTCCCCCTTCATCGTGCAACCCCCCATTGACAGGTAATCCTGCGGCCGAACCAAATAGAACACGATCTTTGACCTACGGACGGCTTCGTGTCGATCAGCCTCTAGTCCAGACGGACCTGCCGCGGCCAGCTTTTGACGAGTTTCTCTTGATCCCTTATGACAGATGACCAGGCGCTGTTTCGGAAAACCAGCCTGCAACAAGCCACGTATGATTGCACGGCCTAGATACCCGGCACCGAATATACCCAGGCTCGAAGACCCGAGGAATTGAAACGTGCTTTCCATCTACCGTATCCTCATCTCAGGCCATTCTCAACGGCGCAGCGCACATACACGCTTTGCTTTACCCAAGACTTTGCTGTTGAAGAACTCGGCGTCTATTATGAACCTCTCGTGGGTTCCGCTGGAAACCTGGTCAACGTCGTCCTCCGCCAGGACGGAAAAGGTTAATTTCCTCCCTTCCACTCGTTCCAGTCTTACGTTCACTGTAACCACAAGTCCAGGGGGTGTGGCAGCGGAATGAGTCAGGTTCACTCCGATGCCCACCGTTTGTTCCCTCGGCCAATCGAGGTGAGGATTGACAGCTTGGATGCAGGTCCATTCAATTAATCCTACTAGGAATCCTGTAGCCAAAACCTTTGGCATCAACTGGAACTCTGGGGATTCGGGCAGCAGGTAAGGTACGGTCCTATTCTCAGGCACCTTGGACCGAAACCGCCATGTCAAGCCTGCGATCAATGAGTCTTTCATAGATTCCCTCGCATTTCACTGATTTTCCCTTCCTCTTGAACATTAAAGGATGATATGGTCATAAATCCAATTCATAATTCTCATGAACTTCATTAGATAGCCTAATGGAATGGCAACAAATCATAGGATTCTACCATGTAGCACGACTTGGAAGCTTCACGAGGGCTGCGGAAGCCACATTCAGGACGCAATCCGCGCTGAGCCAGCAAGTCAAAGGGCTCGAGGAAGAGTTGAGTTGTCTGCTTGTCGAGAGGATTGGAAGGCGAAAACTCCGCCTGACCGAAGCAGGGGAGCAGTTTTTCAAATTTGCTGAAGGCGTCCTCGAAAACTATGAAATTCTCACCGAATCACTGCATGGTATTCAAGGAAGTCAGAAAGGGAGCCTAAGCATCGCTGCCCCTTTCACAACTCTCTATCATTTGTTCCCGGGAATTCTTCAGGAATATGTTGTTCAATATCCACGGATTCGCCTCACAATTCTGGACCGTCCTCAGAAAACTGCGATCAGTCTTGTTAAGAACGGTGATGTTGATTTCGGGTTCGCATTGGAGTCTATGACACCCTCGGATCTCCTCGTGTCACCGTGGAAGAAAGTGGAAACGGTGTTGATGACTCCGTTGAAGCATCCTCTGACTGAGGAAACGGACGTGACTTTCGAGAAGATTGCCAAATATCCCCTCATAATAAATCCAAGAGAGCCGCTGCATGAGAGCCGCCTCAACGTAGAAGAAAGACTCCAGAAGCTTGGTCTCCCTTACCATGTGATTATGGAATCTTCCAACGTGGATTTGAGTTCCCTTTATGTGGAGCAAGGACTGGGAATAGCTTTCGCTACGATTGTCCGGAACCTCCCAATTCTCAAGAAAAGAAAATTGCAATTCCTTCCCTTAGATCATTATTTTGAGCCGGATTATCTAGCTGTCGTGGGGAGAAAGACTAGAAGGCTCACTTCACACAAGAGGGCATTTTTGAGCTTACTGTTGGACAGGCATATCACAGACAGTTGAGGTAGATGTCAGCGCGATGCAACGAGTCAAAGATTGATGCGCCTTGTGCTTTGTCCCTCAAATGACTCGACCCGAAAACGCTCTGGTGCTGTTCTCCGGCACGGCCTTTTGGGTCCAGGTATTTCCGGGACAGAGCATTATAGCAAGTGTCAAAAATAATGTCCGATTGCCGCTTGTGCTTTGGTAGGTGCCGGCCTCCGTGCCGGCACAATTTTCCTAAAAATATCAACCAGCTCGGGTCGGCAGAGCCTGCCCCGGACCTGATCCGGGGGACGCCGGCCCCTACCGGTCTTGTGCAAGCGCGGGCTGTTCAAGAAACCAAGCATTTTGACAACCGGTATAGGAGCATACATTTCTTCTCGTTGATGCTGGAGAACCCAGCATCTTTATCTCGCCGGTCATTTGAGCCGTACCAAGATCGGACTTGAGTTCTCATCCAGGTGTTGTTTCTCACATTAAATTGAGTGATTTTCTCTAATTGTTTTGGACAGACCTCCGGTTTTTTCAGATTGTATGGACCGAGCAGGGTAGGCCGGCCCGGTGTTTGTCTTGTCACCCGGATTATTCGGCGGGTAAACAAGGAAAAGTATGTTCTTCTGTTCAACCATCTGATACGGTGAAGGAAATAGGCTAATGTTTAGGGTAATCAGATAGATGGGTGCGGTGAAAAGAAAAGAGAGACGATTCAGCCGAATTCAATCCTGCAATCAATGTTCGATTTTCAGGCTGCAAATATTACCTCAGACACGGGTTTTCCGTTGCTGAGGCAGATAGATCAGCGTCGCGACATCTTAGACCCAATGGCGAGCATGACTGATTCCAGAGGAATGCAAGCGGAATTGCGCTCTCACAGCGAGAGCCATTGACAGCCACTACCTCAACGACTAGGCTCTCTTTTGCGCTTCGACTTGCACAGTTAGCATATCGTGTCAGAATGGGTGAGAGGCAAACGAACGGACTAGGTCTTGCCCAAGCTCCAAAATTGAGGAGGTACGAAACATGGATCGCCGTGAAATGCTCAAGACCATGGGGATGGCAGTCGCCGGCGTCACTGGGATTGCGGCTGCGGCCGTGCCGGAGGGACAGGCCGCAGAATCCGGGAATCCACTGAGTGACGAGAAAAACCCGTATGGCGCACCGCCAGGCTCCGGCGTATCGCTTCCACCCAACTATTTGCCCACGCCCTCGGTGAAGAACCGCAACAACTATTTCCCGCAGAGCGAGGAACTCGGTCCGGACGAGATGCGGATCACCTTCATGGGCAGTCAGCCGTTCCCGCCCCGGTTCGACCAGGCGGGCACCTGCATTATGGTGGAACTGGGCGGCGCCAAGCGGCTGTTCTTCGACTTCGGCTCCGGCTGCATGCGCAACATCATCGCCAACCAAGTCCCGGTGCCGGAGATCAACGACATCTTCATCACGCACCTGCACGTGGATCACTACGCGGACCTACCGTACCTGTGGGCGTTCGCACCGATCTCGGCGCGTTTCAAGCCGCTGCGCGTCATCGGCCCCTCAGGCCGCACGCCGGAGCTGGGCACCAAGGCCATGTGCGATCACCTGAAGAAGATGGGCCGCTGGCACATGCAGGCCTTCAGTGGCTGCGGCCCGATCGAGTCCGGCTACGAGATCGAAGTCACAGAGTTCGACTTCAAAGACGACGGCGGAGTCTGCTACGACAAGGACGGGGTGAAGGTGACCCACTGGCGGCGGTCGCACGCCATGGACGGCGCCAGCGCCTATCGGCTCGACTGGAACGGGCTCTCCTTCGTCTGGACCGGCGATGGCAAGCCCGATCAACTCACCGCGAAGTACGCCAAGGGCTGCGACGTGTTCGTCACCGAAATGGCCGTGGACATGGTCAACCTGTGGGCGATGAAGCAGGGAATCCCGCCGCTCTTTGGCGCGCTCACGATCGACATCCACCATACCCCACACTACGGCTTCGGCTATCTCGCCAATCTGGTCCAGCCGCGGCTCGCCATGGCCTCGCACGTGTCGTTCGACAGGGAGTTGATCGGTGAGATGACGGCCGGCGTCCGGATGCACTACAAGGGCATGTTCGCGTTCGGCATCGACCATACCGTCGTCAACGTCACCAAGGACCGCATGTGGATCCGCGAGGCGGCGCTGCCGGAGACGGCCAACGTCGCCCGCCCCAATCCGCAGTGGATGCTCAAAGAGCAGTTCGGCGGTATGGTTCCGCCGGCCTTCCCGCCGCTCACTTACACGGTCAAGGAAAACCAGGAGCGGGCCGTCCGCGACCTGGAGATCAAACCGGAGCTCTACACACCGAAGGATCAGCTTCGGAAGGAAGAGCGCTCGTGGCCCGCGGACATGACCCCGGCTGCCTTGATGAGCGCCCTCGCGCCGAAATAGACTGGTACGCCGATCTTGTGCCGTTAGGCTCGCACGAGTTGGGCAGAACGGGCGCGGCGGAAGAACACGAGGATCAGCAGTCATGGAACTATTCAACGACAATGGCGCAGCCATTCCCATTACGGTGCTCACGGGATTTCTCGGCGTGGGCAAAACCACGCTACTCAACCGCATTCTCAATGGCGACCACGGCTTGAAGGTCGCTGTCCTGGTCAACGACTTCGGCGAGATCAACATTGACGCGGAATTGATCGTGGGCGTGGAGAACGATGTGATCAGCCTGGCCAACGGCTGCATCTGCTGCACCATCCGCGACGACCTCGTTGCAACAGTGCTCGCGACGATCAACCGCGCCGAGCGGCCCGAATATATTTTGCTCGAAGCAAGCGGTGTGGCCGAGCCATTGAGCATAGCGCAGACCTTCAACAATCCCAGCTTGCGTGATCGGCTTCGGACCGACAGCGTCATCTGCGTGGTAGATGCCGAGCAGGTCTTCGCAGCTGAGGAGACGATGCAGTTGAAGCTCTTCCAGATGGCATGCGCTGATATGATTCTGCTCAACAAGTTGGACCTGGTAAGCAAAGATCAGCTGAGCAAGATCAAAGTATGGCTCGATGAGCACTTCCACCGCTACCGGCTTGTCGAAGCCACGCACTGTGATGCTCCTCTGGAGGTCTTGTTGTCAGTCGGCCGCTTTGACGCGACGAGACTCAACGGGAATGCAAAGCCTCTAAAAGGAAGTCATTGTGCCCACCCGAACTGTCACAACGAGCACAACGGTGTTCACCATTCGAACGAGTTCAGCACATGGAGCTACGAAACCGAGAAACCGCTCTCGTTGGAGGGGCTGCGCGAGGTGGCCTCGGCTCTGCCCGCTAGCATCTACCGGGCCAAGGGCATAATCCACACACTAGACGTTCCGGAGCGTCGCATGGTGTTACAGGTTGTGGGCAGGCGTGTGGACATCTCTTTGGGCGATGCATGGGAAGGCCGTTTGAGGCGAACTCAGATTGTGGCCATTGGGGCGGCCGGGGCAATGGATGGGGAGGCCTTGCGGACTATGTTCGATCGGTGCGCCGACACTACCATCGCCCGCAAGTGAAATGCCCCAAGCGAATCCGCGAATCCCGGGTCCACAACCGGGACCGTCGCGGAGCCGAGTGAGCGATGGTTGCGGGATTGCTCTTAACGGCTGTTCATGCTACCTTATAGTCACTCTAGGACCGTGCGAATCGCCAGACGTTTCATGGAAAACAATACCCTCCGCAAACTTCAGGAACTCCTCGGCAGAGAAAAAGTGCTCGCTTCCGAAGCCGAACTTCTCTGCTATTCCTACGATGCAACTCCGCGGGTTTCCCACCGGCCTGACGCCGTGGTGCGGGCAGTTTCTGAAGACGACATTCGTATTGCCCTGGAATTCGCCGCGGCTGAAGGTCTTCCGGTAACGGCACGAGGGAGCGGCACAGGTTTGAGCGGCGGTTCCGTGCCGGTGAAAGGTGGGATCGTTCTGCTCACCACCGCTATGGACCGTATCCTGGAAATCGATGCGGACGATCTCTCCGTCACGGTCGAACCTGGGGCGATCACCGCGAAGCTTCACGCCGCGGTTGAAGAGAAGGGATTGTTTTATCCCCCTGATCCGGCGAGCATGAAGATCTCCACGATCGGCGGAAACGTAGCGGAAAATTCCGGCGGGTTACGCGGCCTGAAGTACGGGATCACGGGCGACTACGTGATGGCGCTGGACACGTTTCTCATCGACGGGTCCAAGGTGCATTACGGCACCAAGTGCGTGAAGGACGTGGCAGGATACAATCTTACCAAGCTGCTTGTGGGCTCTGAGGGTACCCTGGGGATTTTTTCAAAGATAACACTGAAGCTTATTCCCAAGCCTCAAAGCAAGATCACCTTCCTGGCCTTGTACGACGACATTCTTGACGCGGCCCGGACCGTGTCCGCGATCATTTCTCGGAAGATCATCCCTTCGACGCTTGAGCTCATGGATTCGGTGACCATCAATTGCGTGGAAGATTACGTGGGCATCGGACTTCCACGAGATGTGGCTGCGCTGCTCCTCATCGAAGCTGACGGCCATCCCGAAGTGGTTCGTGAGGAAGCCGCGGGAATCGAACAAGCGTGCAAGGAGAATCGAGTTCGTACGCTGCGAGTTGCCGCGGACGCTGCAGAATCGGAGAAGCTCTTTACCGCACGTCGGAACGCCCTATCCGCGCTGGCTCGCTTGAAACCCACGACGATCCTGGAAGATGTGACGGTCCCTCGGCCGGCGATTCCGGAGATGATGGCGGCTATCAGAGAGATCACGCAGAAGTTCGGCATCACGGTGGGGACCTTCGGCCATGCAGGTGACGGAAACCTGCACCCTACCTGCCCCACCGACGAGCGCGACGCAGAAGAAATGCGCAGAGTGGAAGAAGCTTTTGACGAGATCTTCCACAAGGCCATAAGCCTTGGCGGCACCATATCGGGTGAACACGGAACAGGGGTTACGAAGTCCAAATATCTGCCTCATATGGTCGGCCCAAAGGCTATTGAGGTGATGAGGCGCGTCAAGTCAGCCTTTGATCCCGAAGGCCGTCTGAATCCTGGAAAAATTCTGTTGGAAAAAAGTCCGTAAGCCCCATGGGAAAACCTATAGATCCTGAGAAGATATCCAAGGCTTTTGCCACGTTGGACGTGCACGATTACGGCGACGTAATTCAGTGCATGAGATGTGGCATGTGCCTTGCCACTTGTCCGACGTACCGAACCGACGGCATCGAGACCCAGTCTCCGCGGGGCCGTGTGGCAATGATCAGGGCCGTCATAGACGGTCGCCTGTCCCCATCGGAAGAATTCATCGAGCACATGTACCATTGTCTGGATTGCCGCAATTGCCAGAGCGTGTGTCCTGCGGGCGTCAAGGTGGGCGAGCTTGTGCTAGAAGCCCGGCATCGGATCGAGGAGAACCGACCGCAGCCTGGCCTCAAGCGGTTTCTCCTTCATCATGCAATCAAGGATCAGCTCAGGATGTCTCGGTATTTGACGCCCTTGAGGTGGTACCAGGCTGCGAGAGTTCCTTCGCTGGTGCGAAAATACGGGATCCTCAAGCTGATATCCGAAGATCTGGAGTTCATGGAAGCGCTCCTACCGCCTCTGCCTGCCCGTCCGCTCACGGAGACGATTCCCGAAGAGATTCCCGCCCGCGGTGCGGTCAAAGGCCGCGTGGGCCTGTTCCTTGGCTGCGCAATGAACCTGATCTTTGCGGAAGTGAGCCGCGCTACGGTGGACGTACTCTCCAGGGCCGGGTACACGGTGATTGTCCCCAAGGGACAACAGTGTTGTGGGGCGCCCAATATTGCCGAGGGCGAACGGACAACGTACCGCGAAATGGCCGAACATAACATGCAGCTATTTGCTGAGAGAGATCTCGACACCATTGTAACGGATTGCGCCGCGTGCGGAAGCGAACTGAAGGCCTATCGTGAAATGTTCGCGGGGCGCTCCCGGATGGCGGAGTTGTCCGAGCAATTCTCGGCCAAAGTACGCGATATCTCCGAGTTTCTCAGCACCGCGCTCGGTCCTGACACCGTGTTCGGACCGATGCACGAGGTGGTCTGCTTCCACGACCCCTGCCATTTGCGCCACGCGCAGCGGATTAGTCGCGAGCCCCGCGATATCTTGCGTCGGATCCCCGGAGTGGTCTTTCAGGATATCCCGGATGAAGGTCAGTGCTGCGGATCCGCGGGCATTTACAACATCACACACCGGGACCGCTCGATGAAAATCCTTGAGGCTAAGGTTGCCGCGATCTGCAAGACCGGAGCGAAGAGGGTGATCACCTC
>JBMOME010000042.1:0-21485 GCA_049323095.1 Thermodesulfobacteriota bacterium | reverse complement strand
GGCGGCCCCCCCCCCCCCCCCCCCCCCCCCCCCCCACCTGGGGAAGAAGAACCTTTTCTGGACCGCTCATTCCCGGCGATAAATCGCCGGGCTACTATCGGGGCGTCCATCCTGGACGCAGGCAGCCCTAAGATGAGGAAGTAACCCCTCGAGGGTTGCGGAGCAAAAGAAGCAATGTTTATTAGTAAGGTTCTCCCCGTCTTACTTTCTTGAAGGGCATTGGCATGAATGGTCGCGCACACATGCGCTTTCCCATTGACGAAGTTTGGATAGACGACGATGCGCGGGATGAGCCGCTAACCGGCGAAATTCTGCGCAGGCTGCCCTCATGCCGCGTGCGCACCGGGCAAGACGCAATTGACGCGTATCAGCGGCTGACCCTGGATTCAGACCCCTTTCGCCAAGGCAAGCGAATCCTTCGGCTCATGAAGCATCGTGGCGCATTCGTGAAGCCGTGTCCTGGTACGAAAGAATATGTCTGCTGCGGCTTGGAGATCCTCCACATCGGCCAGGGATGCCCTATGGATTGCCGCTACTGTGCGCTCCAGGCATACTTCAATCGGCCTGTGCTGGAGGTCTTCGTCAATGTGGACGAGATGCTCGATGGGCTCAGAGATAAACTGGCTGCCGACCCCAACCGTCTTCACCGCATCTGCACAGGTGAATTCACCGATTCCCTCGCGCTGGATCCCATCACTGGTTTGGCTTCCAGGCTGGTTCATTTCTTTTCCCAGCGACAAAATGCGTCCCTGGAAATCAAGACAAAGACCGACTTCGTGGAACCGCTCCTTGGGCTTGATCCACGCGGCAGGGTGGTGCTCAGTTTCTCCATGAATGCCGCGGAGATTGCGTGGGCTGAAGAAAGGAGGGCCGCCTCCCTCAAGAGAAGGCTCCAGGCCGCTGCTCAGGCGCAGAATAAAGGGTATCTGCTCGGATTCCACTTCGACCCGATCATTCCATTCCCAGGATGGGAACAAGGTTATGGTCGCACCATCGATCGGATATTTCGTGCTGTGGATCTCCAACGTATCGCGTGGCTCTCTCTGGGAGTCCTGCGTTTCGTGCCTGAACTCAAGGAGATCGTTCGGGCACGTTTTGGGCCCCTGCCCTACTTTCACGACGGCTTTGTTCGAGGGCTGGACGGCAAACAACGATTGCCTGTACAGCGCCGCATAAACATCTATCGAAGGCTCGCAGACCGCATCCGGGCCCATTCCCAAGAGACACGCATCTACCTCTGCATGGAATCGCCCTACGTGTGGGAACGAGCCCTCGACATGAAAATGGGCAAGGATAACGACCTCATCGAATATCTCGATCAGGCAGTGCGAGGGCGGTAAAGGCAGATTCCGGGGAGGCCCTTCAAATCCCCCTGTATCCCCCTTTACTAAAGGGGGGCTGGGGGGATTTCCCCGGACCCCTCCCCCAAAAACTCCCGTATTGCCAGCGCGTAAGATAGTTGCTACCCAGGAGAGGGTAAGCAATAATGAACGAGGACGTCAAGCGGGGACCATCATGAACGATCAGATCACACTGGATCTCAAACCGAACGATGACCCGCTGTTTGTGCTGAGGTACCGCCGAGGATTCAGGAAATTCGCGCTCATTTTCGGGAACTTCTGCTGTGTGCTTTTTTTTGCATATGTAGCCTTTTTCGCTCCAGCAACCGGTGCATACGCTCAAGCTCTAAAATCCTTAAGCGTATTTATCTTTTTGCTCTATCTTTCCTTTCTGATCGATTTGCTCCTTTTTCGCGAGATACGGCTCCACAGCGACAGGGTGATCAAGGTGTGGAGATTGCTCGGGGCAAAAGAAATCAAACTGGCAGATGCACGGCTAAGGAGCATGGCCATGACGTCGTCGGGTCTCGGCAAAAAAGGCATATCCGATCGCAACACAAACGCATATTTGGCGTGGGTACCTAGTTTTTTTAATCTCACAGGGATCTCATATTTGGAGTACTTGGCCTACACGGATGACGTAAAAAGACTGAACATCTTGCTCGCACAGTTATCAGGGAGAAGCGTAGAGGAATTTGAACAAACTACCACTATGGAAAGACTTATTAAATCCAACAAGCTGTAATCCATCAAGAGGGGACAAACTTACGGTCTGACTTATGCTCCGCAGGGGGTCTGTAGATCGAAGTGATGGAATTGGCCTTCAATCGAAACACCATTTCCCGTAGGGGCGCACGGCCGTGCGCCCCTACCTGGAAATTCATCTATTCTGGCGTTTTGGGACAACTTGGTTCTCTGTGTCAAAATCGCCGCGGCGCGGTGGCCGCCTGCGCACCACACTGCAATAAAGCGCATAATGTCTGACGTGTCTTGTGAGGCTCAATCGAGGGCTGTATACGCAGTTTCCCGACGACGGCTGATGAACCACAGCGCCAGTACCAGCCAAC
This sequence comes from Thermodesulfobacteriota bacterium, assembly GCA_049323095.1. Classification (GTDB taxonomy): domain Bacteria; phylum Desulfobacterota; class Desulfomonilia; order Desulfomonilales; family Desulfomonilaceae; genus VGSG01. The sequence continues at coordinate 19,078 of JBMOME010000042.1, read as the reverse complement.
CCACCATATAGAAAGCCGGCCCCAAATGCCAATTCTCCCTTTTGAGCATCCACTCGGCCACCATAGGCGCGGTTCCTGCAAACAGGCCCATTGCCAAGCTGTAAGAGACTGAAAAAACCGTGCAACGAACGTCTCTGGCGAGCATCTCGCTTATCATGACGCCCTGTACTCCAAATACAAGCCCCATGGGTACAGCCATAAGCAGTTGTCCGACAAGGAACGCGGCTGTCGGTTCCAGTGACGGACCACCCGGCCACAGCGCAAACCAGACACTCAGAGAAAACGCGGGAACAGCACAAACGGCCATAGCCAGGTTCGTTATTAAGGATACCCGTCTACGTCCAAAACGGTCTGAAAGCCAGCCTCCCAAAACTGTAGCAGGGATAGTTACCGCAAGCCCGATTGTGTTCATCTCTTCAATGTGTGATGCGCCGGCCTCAACGGCTATGTGGATGACAAACACGAACATGAGGTACAACACAACATTCGCGCCTGTTACGATGCCGATGGCCTGGATCAACTCGCGCCAATAGTTCCGCAACGCTGCAATGACATGCATTTTGCCTTCATCGCGGAAATCGTCGCCATGCAAAGTCTCGGGAATCCTCGTTCGTATCACGAGGCCAAAGACCATGACGACCAGTCCCAGAAGGAAAGGGATCCGCCAACCCCACGCTGCGAGAGCCTCGTGGCCGACAAGAGAGCGCACCACCCACACTGCCGTGCTGGATAGTAGAATCCCCATCATAGTTCCTGTAGTAGCCAGGCTGCTCAGAACACCCCGGCGCCCGTGAGGGGACACTTCGGAAGCATATGCCATAGAGCCCGTATACTCGCCGCCCACGGAAAAACCCTGGGCCAGGCGCATGATCACCAGCAAGACAGGCGCGAGGTTCCCGATGCTCTCGTGTGTGGGCAGGAGGCCTATGGCGCAGCTTGACGCTCCGAGAATGGTAATGGAAATGACCAGCATGGTCCTTCGGCCCAGTCGATCGCCCACCCAACCAAGGACCAGGGCTCCCAAAGGCCGAGCCATATAGCCGATGGCAAATACCGCGAAAGCTGCGATGGTCGATGCCACCGGGTCATGTGACGGGAAGAAGAGCGGCCCGATGTACGGCGCCATATAACCGTACACGGCAAAGTCAAACCACTCCAGGACATTGCCCACCGTACTAGCGGTGATCGCCTGCCCGAGCGCATTGGACCGCCGCTGTGATTTCGCCGAAGCGTTCATGTACCGTAGCACCCTTTGTGCTACCGTCCTACAGCACGCTAAAGGCTACGGTCAACGCTTTCCTCAGGCTTTCTGCGTCGGCTCAGCTGAGAATCCGGGTCTGATTCGGCTTAACAGCTTAGCTGGTGGGCCCTAATTAAAAGGGAACCGTCTGGACGTCATCTTCCCACCCGCTGTTTATGGCATTTTTCTTGACTTGAGGAGAGCGAAGCGTAAAATGGGCGCATCCTTCGTAATCATTTATCCGGGAAGTCAGTTGGCTTTGCTCCTCGGGCCTTGGAAGTTGCCGGCCTGAGGGGCTTGATGTGTCCCCTGCGCAGTCAGGGGTTCCTGGTCTTTCGGCCAGGCTCAGGAGGTCGTGTCAATGCGTAAGATCGTATGCGCCCTGATCTTGGGCGGTTTGTTACTTATCGGGTCTGTGGGGTTTTGTCAGTTTCCGTCACCTGGATTGTTCGACCGTCCCGGACAGGGATGGACATCACCGGAGAATTCAATTTGGGGGATAATCGGCGCGCCAACGTTTCATGCTAGTTGGGCATTCTTGGGTTCCATAACCGCCAGCGCAAGTGCATCAGCCGGTGTCAGTCAGTCGTTTGGAGCGGGAAATCCCGGGGCCGTCGGCGTCTTCGGGAATTTCGGTATAGGGGGAAATGGCGAGGCCAAGCTTCAGTCTGACACGCGAGGACTTTGGCTGGGAGCTACCATACCCATACGCCTCAGCGATGCCCTCGCAGTGAGTGCACGAGGCGAGTATTTTTTCCCGTCCAGCCGCAGCATCACAGCTTTCTTGAATGGAGGAAGCGCGGGTCAGGCTACGTCGACCCTGTTTTTTTTCGGGACTCCCTTTGGCACAGTGACGGCCGCGGGTACCGGACAAGGTGAGTTGGAATTGGATGCCTCAGTGGAGAAGCGATGGGTTGTCCTCGACGCGGAAGTGGCGTGTTCCGGCTTGCTGGGAGGGACGTCTGTTCTAGCCGGTGTTAGGTACGATCACCTGGATACGACCATAGGCCCTGAAGTGGGGTCCGGTTCGGCCGCGGGTAGTCTTACCATCGCCACCGCCTTTGGCGGTGGGAGTCTTACCATTGCCGGCGCGGCAGCAGGCAGTGTTAGCATTCCCGCGGCAGCCTCGGTTGTTACCGAGTTGCACACCCTATCTCCATATCTGGGCATTCGCACGTCGATAGGTGGCCCGTCCGCGGCGCTGACACTTGAGGTGAAGGGCTTCCCCTCTGTCTTCTTCACGCAGGGCGCCCGCTTTAACCTAAAGAGAGAGAACGGGTATTTTGGCGAATTCAAGGCCGAGTACTCGAGTTCTTTGGCACGCAATCTTCTTGTGTCACTCTTCGTAAAGGGTGACGTGCTTCACGCCTCCTTCACTGATCTGACCGATTTCACGAATCTATTCACGATCGGCGGTGTTGGTCTCCCGGCTCCTTTTTCTCTGGGTTCGCCCAATGTAGCCACGGATGTCGCCACCTCGATTCATTGGAACCAGCTGTTGCTGGGTGGCTCGTTTGTCCTGAGTTTTTGATCGACCATTCAAATGTCTATGAAGTCTCCTGCAGGTTCTCCAATTCGTTTCTAGCCTTTTGCCAGCAATTCGTCACCGCGGCGAGTGGCTGCGGCTACGCATTCCATGATCGCTCCCCGCACTGCTGCACGCTCCAGGATGCGCAAACCCGCCATGGTAGTGCCGCCAGGTGACGTGATTCTGTCCTTGAGCTCACTGAATGACGCGCCTTCCGCGGCGGCCATGGTCGCGGCTCCGAGCACGGTCTGTACGGTGAGGCTTCTGGCAGTGGGACGATCCATACCCATGAGCACCGCTCCATCAGTCAGGGCTTCCATGATCACGAAAAGGTAGCCCAGGCCGCTGGCCGAAAGCGCAGTCACCACATTCATCATCTTTTCGTCTACGACTACTGCCTGTCCTACGGATGAGAAGAGATCCAGGGCCTTCTTCAGGTCATCTTCGTCAGCGCCGCCTCCTTTGCACAGCGCGGTAGCTCCGCATTCCACCATGGCCGCGGCATTGGGCATAACACGAATAACCCTCGCGTCCGCATGGAGCCGCGCAAGGATGCTTCCAGTGGTTATGCCGGCCGCGATGGAAACCACCAGGGGCTTCTCGCGAATCTTCGGGGCAAGCTGCTCCACCACCTCGCCGATCATCTGCGGTTTTACTGCAAGGATGAGAATCTCCGTCTTCGGCCTTAGCGCATCCCGAAGGTTCGACGCAGTTTGTGTGCCCAACTCCTTGGCCAGAGACCGAGTCTTCGCAGTGTCCACGTCAAAAAGGACCAGCGATTTCCCGTTCGCCTTGCCCGAGCGGATCAATCCTCTGGCAAGAGCGGATCCCATATTGCCTGCCCCGATGATGCTGATCATGCTCACGATGCTCTCCTGCGAGTGGTTGACTGCGGAGCCATTGAACAGGTATATTCTATGGAAGGCATAGAATATACCTATTGACCCGAATCCGCGTTCAGACTATGGGAATACTAACACGGATTCCCGAGGCCACCCACGAAATAATAAAGTGACGTGTAAGGATTCGGGTACGGGAGAGAGCTTGCTGCACTCTGTCATTGCGAGGAGTGAAACGACGAAGCAATCTCGGTTGTTAAGTGCTGAGATTGCTTCGCTGCGCTCGCAATGACAGTCCTTCGCCGCTGGTAACCGAATGCTTGCAGTGACGGACCTCGCCAAGGAGATAGATTATGAACAGTGTATATACCGTGGATGCGCGTGGACTTGCGTGTCCTCAGCCCGTGCTTGAAACCAAGAGGGCGCTTGAAGAGGAACTCGGAGCCCTGTTCAGGGTGCTGGTGGACAACGTCAGTTCCCGTGAGAACGTGAGCAGATTCGCCCGCAACCAGGGGTGCCGGGTGGAAGTCCAGGAGCGGGGTGCGAACGAGTTTGAGATCGTCATTGAGCGTGGCCAAAATGCGCCCCAACCGTCGGAACAGGAAGAGCTTTTGCCGTGCGCAACATCCGAACCTGCGTCCGCGCCTCGAAACGTGGTGTACATAACCGATCATCGCATCGGCCGCGGAGACGACGAACTCGGTCAGAAACTCATGCGAGGGTTTCTGCGCACCTGGATTGATTCCGAACCCCTGCCCTGGCGGATGATCTTTCTTAATTCAGGTGTGTACCTCACCACTGTTGATGATGAAGCAACGGAAGCACTTGCCATGTTGCACGATCGAGGAGTCGATATCCTGTCGTGCGGGACGTGCCTGCAACATTTCGGCTTTCAGGACAAGCTTCAGGTGGGAAGAGTAACGAGCATGTACGAAGTGATCGAATCCATGAATACCGCCACGAAGATCATTTCACCGGATTGAGTGAAATCACTCTACAATTGGATTTCCAGGCCTTCGTAAGCGGCTATAGCAGCGGCGAAGCGGTCCTTAGCCTGCTTTTCCAAATCTTCAATTACGCTGTCTTCGTTGCCGTGGTGGAACAGTGCGAGCCGTTTCACGTTAGCAGCCTGTGCCAAGGCTACGCCTTGCTCCCAAGTACTGTGGCCCCACTTTCTGCGCGGGAGTTTGTCCCACAGGCCCAAATACTGTTCCGGCGCGAACATGCTGTCATAGATCAACAAGTCGGCTCTTCCGGAAAGCTTCAGGAGCGCCTCGTCCATCTCGTCATCCATGTGCTCCGTATCCGTCGCGTAGATCATCACCTTCCCGCCGCCCTCAATGCGATACCCGAAGCTGTCACCGGGATGGCTCAGCTTTGCCACGGTTATGTGGAGGTCGCCCACAGGAAAGGAATCTCCGGGCTCGATGTCGTGAAAATGGAGGCTGGCAGCCATGTCCTGAAGCCCAATGGGAAAGTTGGGCTCGGCCATCTGGCGCTCCAACGTGGTCCTGACGTTCGCTTCGAGGTTCTTAACCCCGTACAAGTGGAATTCATTCCCGTTCACGTAGCATGGGCGGAAGAAGGCGAAGCCTTGAACGTGATCCCAGTGGAAATGTGAAAGGAGTATGTGCCCTCGGATCTTGGTGATACTTCCTGTTGGGGCTCGATGGCGGAGCAGGAGGTCCATTCCGAGCTCTACTATGCCCGTGCCCGCGTCGAGGATAAGGAGCGTCTGGTCCGAGCGCACCTCAACGCACGGAGTGTTACCTCCGTATTTCAAGGTCTTGGGTCCGGGACAGGGGAGGCTCCCGTGTACACCCCAGAACTTAACTAACATGGCAACATGTTGTCTTTCGGTCGGCCATTAGGAGCAACTGTCGGGAGTTGTTCATTGCAATCACCTGAAACCATAGTCTTATTAGCACCTTTTGGCCAGGAAAGTCAAGTTGTTCGGGCCGCGGGCGCACCGAAACAAAGGGGGTTGACACTTGAGAGGCGATGATTACCTGTTTGGTAAACTTTCTGCGCGTTACGGGCAGCCGTAACGGGAGGTAATCAACATGCCGAAAACAATAGGTATCGACCTTGGAACCACCAACTCGGTGGTGGCTGTCATGGAGGGGAAAACCCCTCAAGTGATTATCAATGAGGAGGGCTCCAGGACCACGCCGTCTGTGGTGGCTTTCAGCAATAACGGGGAGCGGCTCGTTGGCCAGGTTGCCAAGCGTCAGGCCGTAACCAATCCTCAGAATACGGTCACGTCGGTCAAGCGCCTCATGGGCCGCCGTTATGACGAGGTGCAGAGCGAAAAGGAAGCGCTGTCCTATTCAGTGGTTCGCGGATCCGATGGCGATGCCAGGATAGAAATCCAGGGTAAGGGGTACACGCCACCGGAAATCTCGGCAATGATCCTGCAAAAGCTCAAGAAATCGGCGGAGGAATATCTGGGCGAAAAAATAACCGATGTGGTTATCACCGTGCCGGCATATTTCAACGACTCGCAGCGGCAAGCCACCAAAGACGCGGGCCGAATCGCAGGGCTCAACGTCAAAAGAATCATCAATGAGCCCACCGCGGCCGCGCTCGCATATGGTCTGGACAAGAAGAAGAACGAGCTCATCGCGGTCTATGATTTCGGTGGAGGCACTTTTGACATCTCGGTCCTGGAAGTGGGTGACGGCGTGGTGGAAGTGAAAGCTACCAACGGTGATACTCATCTGGGCGGGGACGATATCGACCAGCGCGTTATCCAATGGCTGGTGGAGGAGTTCAAGAAAGACCAGGGCATCGACTTGAGCAAAGACAAGATGTCGCTCCAGCGGCTCAAAGAAGCTGCGGAAAAGGCCAAGATCGAGCTCTCTTCCGCGATGGAAACGGATGTCAATCTTCCGTTCATCACTGCCGACGCGTCCGGGCCCAAGCACCTCAACATGAAGCTCAGCCGTGGCAAGTTCGAGGCCCTGGTTCAAGATATGGTGGAAAGGACACTGGAGCCGTGTCGCAAAGCGCTCCAGGACGCGGGCATCAAGCCCTCGGATGTCAATGAGGTAGTTTTGGTAGGCGGTTCCACTCGTATTCCTCTGGTTGTGAAGCGTGTGCAGGAGCTTTTCGGAAAAGAAGCCAACCGAAGCGTGAACCCGGATGAAGTGGTGGCTCTGGGAGCGGCCATTCAAGGTGCGGTCCTTGCCGGGGACATGGGTGATGTGCTTCTGCTGGACGTGACTCCTCTTTCTCTGGGCGTTGAAACCCTCGGAGGCGTCATGACCAGGCTCATCGAGCGGAACGCGACTATCCCGGCTCGTAAAGCCGAAATCTTCACCACCGCAGCAGACGGCCAAGACACGGTGGAGATCCATGTGCTCCAGGGCGAACGAGAAATGGCCGCGGGCAACCGCACGCTTGGCAGGTTTCACCTCGCGGGAATTCCGTCCGCTCCAAGAGGGGTCCCGCAGATTGAAGTTTCCTTCGACATCGATGCCAACGGGATCGTCAATGTGTCTGCCAAAGACCTGGGCACAGGCAAGGAACAGAACATAACGATCACTGCGTCCAGCGGACTTTCCGAAGACGAGATTCAGCGGATGGTGCGCGATGCGGAACGCAATGCAGCTGAAGATCGTCACCGACGGGAAGTGGTGGACGCGCGCAATCAGGCAGATGCGCTGGTCTATAATCTGGAAAAGTTGATACGAGAGAACCGGGAACGGTTGAATCCGGGCGACGTTTCAGCGGTGGAGGCAGCCATAGTTCAGGCCAAGCAGGCAATGGAATCCGGTGAGATCGAACGGATCAGATCCGCCATAGATATGCTCAACAGTGCTTCTCATCAGATGGCGCAGTCTCTGTACGGACAAGCTTCCGCAGGACAGGCCCATGCCGGTCAGAGCGCTTATCAGGGCCAGCAAAGCGCCGGCTGCGCGGGTGGAACCTGCGGCGGGCAGACCAGACCGGCGCCCGATCAGGATTACGTGGATGCAGAATGGCGTGAAGCCGCAGGCGGATGAGGGAGGTAAGGCCGCCTGCCTGACTGGCGTGAAATGCAGGCAGGAATTGCCGGCCAGTGAGGGCATCATGCTGCTATTGCTTGTTTGCTGACTGTTCCCACCCGGGACGTTAGGTGCTCGGGTGGAGGACAGCACAATGCAGCTGGAAGAAGCCGGAGACACGTCTAGGAGGCGTAAATGGACCAGAAGCAGTTATTGGAAATGGAGCAATGCAGGTACAACCCATGGGGGCATAAACGTCCGTTGGTTTGTGCAGATACTGAGCGTTGGACCATTGCCCAGCAGAAGGCTAAGTCCCCTGATTTGTCTGCGTCGGAGCAGTCAGCAGTATACGCGAGAGAACTGACTGGGTGCGGAGGATTTGAGTTTGTTGGGTTCTCAAATGCGAGACTTGTAGATGCAGTGCATTTGAGCAGTGGCGTAGTGCTTTTTCCATGCTTTGCAAGAGAAGGGGAGACGATTCCAGAGGGCGATCCCATTCTCCGGTACACCATCAGAATGCAGAAGAAGGGCCGTTTTGTATATGATGGCTGGGTGCCCATTACTGCCTGGGATGCCGTGAGCATCAGAAATGCAGTCCAAAGCGTAAGCGAGGCCCTGTCCGCGTTCTCTGTGAGGGGCTGTTATTTTGAGTGGGAGCCCAAATACCGTGCCCTGACGAGCCCGAAACCGTTCTTTTTTTGGGGCCACCATCAGCTTCTTGAGTTGGAACGCCTTTGCCGCCGAATCGATGACCTGGCGCAGGTAGACCGGTCCGCCATCTATCGAAGCTTGGCCTGGCTCTCCCAGAGTGTTCGATCCGTGGACGTCGTGGGACGCTTCTTTTATGCCATACTTACAATTGAATCCCTGGCCATTTACATTGAAGAAAGAGCGGAGGAAGCGTCTCCTTTTTGGATTCTGCGTACCACCAAGATCACCGATCTGGAGCGAAAAAAGTGTATAGACAACACCCTTAGTAAGTGGCTCGATTCCGATCCTGCAGAAGCCATCAAAAGGGCCTACTTCGACTGCGTAATATCCCTGACGAATACGCTAAAGAGCCATTTGAAGCTCGTTCTTCCCGCGGATTCCGCTTTTTTTGAGCTTCTGTTCCAGAAGAACACGAGCGGGAAATCCCTTTACGATCTCCGGCACGACATTGCACATGGCAGGAGCAATCTACTAAACGAAGTAGATCGTGACCTGATCCGTCAGAGCGCCGACGAGGCGGAAAAAGTGGCTACCAACTACATTCGTCTTGTTTTTGAGAAAGCACTAAATGCATGGCCGACCAGGAGTGGGGTCAGTAGCGGGATTCCAATAGATTTTCATGAAATGGTTCTTACTAGCGAGAGAATGTACCATGGCGCTACACTACTTGCCGAACTATATTCTTGAGAGCGGCGGGCGTTGCGTAACGCCCCTCTGTTTCTCCCCCCCATACACTACTCGGCGGGCCATCAGTGGCACCGCGCATGAATGTGTGGATTTGGCGACCCCTGGCTTGATGCCTCATGTACCACAAAGGGTCCGGGCCCGTTCAAGCCAGCCACAAGATCTCGCCGGTATGCTTGCTGAGCCGGTAGAGACGGTCCCTGGTTCTGAGGAATACGCTTTCCTGGCCGACCTGAGGTACCGTGGTTATTTCGTCTCGAGCGTCAAAGGTCCATACGATTTGCCCATCGTGTTTGTCTAAGCGGTAGAGGCTACTGCCTTTTACGAAATATACGCTGTGATCGGCAATCACCGGCCTGATCGATACGCTATCCATGCAGAGTTCCCCCTTGATTCCGAAATCATCCGGCGCAACGTGCCGTGTTCCGCGGCCGATACCCTCTACCCCTTTCCATTTATACCTTGAGACACAGGCCGCTGTGCTTGGGCCAATCGCACTGAGTGATTCCAGAACGGTCCGATTTGGCCTCTCGGTACGGTCAAACGCGCTGACCCAGTCCTGGTCACAGCCTCGACACGACGCACCCTCAATACGTTGATTCTGTTCCGGAAATCAATCGTTTTTTTGGGTAGCCCTGGAGCACCTGAATCAATGGTGGACTATAGAAGGTAGCCAGGAAGCCGAATCGCGATCAGTTCAGGCCGGCCTGCAATTCACGCGCGGAAGCTGCTGCTTTGGTTCCGGGATAGGCCGTGAGGAGCCAGTTGAGCATTGCACGAGCCTGCTCGGTGCGGCTTTGGTCTTTGTGGAGCTTGGCAATTCCAAGCATTAGTGTGGCAAGGAATTCTTCAGGCGGGAGAAACCCGACGGAACGATGATGCTCCTTCCCTGCATCGTCAAGGACTAGCATGGTCGGGGTATATTGAATGCTGAATTGCCGTGACCATACCGGCGCGGCATTGGTATGAACGCGCAATGGAATCATATACTTCTGAACGAAGTCAGCCAGCTTGCTGTCCGGATACGAAACCGCATCCATCTGTTTGCACGCGCCTCATCCAGGGTTGGAGAAATCAAGCAGCACCGGCCTTTCCTGCACTTTGGCCATTGAAAGGGCAAGATCGAGCTCAGATTCCCATTTGATTGTGTCAGTCATCACTCTCATCCTCTCGATGGCCCAAAGCTTCTTTTTTCAGGGGGCCTTAGAATGGAAGATGGGTTCCTGAGGGATGCGTGTCAAGCCCAACTTTTTGCTTTGAGTTCCGGGAGCTCTTTGTTGTATCTTTAAATGTTATGGAACGCCAATTCCAATGCCCATCCTGCGGCGCCGGGAACGTGGTGACAAATCCCGGAGTGCTGATGAAGGTCTGCGATTACTGCAAGACCGCGATCTATTGGGACAAGGAATCAGCACTTCGAGCGGGCCGGAAATCCATGGACCTGCCGTCTTCTCCTCGATTCCGGGTTGGCGCGACAGGCAAGATCAAGGGTCGAGCATTTACCGTGCTCGGACGCCTATCATACGCCCACGCTCAAGGGACTTGGAATGAGTGGTTCGTAGAGATGCAAGACGGAACGATCCAATGGCTCTCGGAAGACGAAGGGGAAATCTTCCTGGAGACTCCTCTGGAGCTGACCTCTCCCGTGCCGTCATTCGACAAACTGGAACCTGGCATGACCATCACGCTCAATGACAGAGTTGGCGTGATCGAGGAATTGGGCCAGGCAAAATGTCTCGGGGGCGAGGGGCAAATCCCCTTTGTGGTGGAGATCGGTGAAACGTACCCGTATGCGGACGGAAGCAGCGAAGACGGCAGCTTCGTATTCGGGCTTGAATATGACGCGGAATCGGGTGAGCCCGGAGCGTTTGTGGGCACGGCTGTCTCGCTCAAGGACGCGGCAGTCAAGGCCGACATGCGTGAAGAGCCCATTGAGCGCACAGCAGAAGCGATCCGTTGCGTGTCATGCGGGAAGCCCTATGAAGGGCGCCGGGTCGATACCACGAAGATGGTCGTGTGCGAGGCGTGCGGCTCCGCCCTGAAGCTGGACCCGGCCGAGATCGTGGTGGTGGGCAAGAACGAAGGAAAAGCCCCGCCATTCACTCTGGCCATAGGAACCCCGGTCAACCTGGAAAAGATCCCGTACGAAGTGATGGGCCGCCTCTTCTACGTGCAGCGAGAGGAAGGCAAGGAATACCTATCTTTCGAATACGTGCTCTTCCATCCTGAAAAGGGCTATCTCTGGCTGTCCGAAGAAGACGGCCACTTTACCGTAAGTCAGCCTATCCACGTGAACGTGCGGATTCCTTCCAGCCCGCGTCCCAAAGAAAAGGTGCGAATCGGCCAGGAATTATTCCAATTCTACGAAGAGGGATTGCTCACCCTTCGATGGGTAGACGGCGCGATTCCCTGGACAGCCAAAGTGGGTGAGCAGACGCGCTATGCAACCGTAATCAAGCCCCCGGAATATGTGGATCGGGAAGTCACAGGCAAAGAAAGAGAGCTTTTCCGCGGCCGATATGTGAGCTCCGAAGAGATGAAGGCCGCGGTGCCGGCTACGGTCAAACTCCCATGGCGCAGAGGCGTGTACATGTGTGAGCCATACGTGGCACCCACATGGCTCAAAGGGATGGCCCTGATCGGCGGTTTCTTCTTTGTGCTCAATCTGGTGCTGCTCTTTTACACAATGGCGCAAGATAAAAGCAGCGTAGTGCTCCGAGAGCAGATAACCGCGGACAAGTACACCCAGGAACACCTGAGCAATCCCTTCGAAGTGAAGCAGCCCGTCACCATCATGCGCTTGAAGGGGCAGGCCCCGGTGAAGAATTCCTGGCTGTCCCTCGATTTTGGTATTGTGAACGCTCAGGACGAAGTAATCGACGAGTTCTGGAATGAGGCATCCTTCTATGAAGGAAGGGACGACGAAGGGTACTGGTCCGAGGGCGGGCAGGGATTCACGTCCTATTTCAAGATGGACTCACCCGGCGCATATCGACTGTTGGTGCACGGCAAGGGTGGGAGCGGTTTGAGCGGTCCTTCGAAGAGTGAACCCTTCTACTTGACCCTGGAATCGGGCGCAACCATGCCCTACTATTACACGTTTCCGATCGTACTGGCCTTAATGGTGGCCCTTTTGGAGATGCTCGCACGGCAGTTGTTCAACTTCCGGAGATGGAGACCGGTAATGCCCAGCAGCGACGACAACGACGACGACGATGACTAGAAGCGGAATGAAAATGCTATGCCGTTGTGACATAGACACGCAATGGACCGGCAGGGACGCCGGTCCCTACCGGAAACGCAGCGATCCGGGGATGCCTTTGCTCTTACCCGCGCTCACTGCCCCTATGGACCAGGACGAGAGTAATTGCCAGAGCCAAGCGAGACGCGGGTCGAGCGACACTGCTTTGGTAGGGGCCGGCGTCCCTGCCGGACCGAGTGCAAACCAAGACGCATACGGGTTGCCATGAAGACCCCGATTCTTACCATATACAAAAGAAGGCTCCCCCACTGGCGAATGGACGGCTCATGCTATTTCGTCACGTGGCGTTTGGCTCCTCGGCAGTTTCCTCTCAGACCGGAAGAAAGAACCCTTGTGGCAGATGCAATCAGACAATTCGCCGGAGAACGATATGCGTTGTTGGCATACGTTGTGATGGATGACCATGTCCACGTTCTGGCCATTCCTGAGCAGGGATCTTCTCTGCAGGAAATCGTCCATGGTTGGAAATCCTTTACGGCCCATCGATTGCAAACGGACTTCGGTAGAACTCGGAGGGTTTGCCAGAGGGAATACTTCGACAGGATTGTCCGGGACGAAAGTGAACTAGAGGAGAAGGTGGGCTATATTTCGAATAACCCTGTGAAAAGATGGCCGAACATCGAGGAATATGGGTGGGTCGAATATGGTTTGCCGTTGTGACATAGACACGCAATGGACCGGCAGGGACGCCGGTCCCTACCGGGAGAGCTGGCACGCGAGGATGACTTTGCTTTCATGGCCCACCGCCCCTTTAGCCCTAGACGGGAATAACTCCCAGATCCAAGAAGGATGCGAGGGGAACGGTACCGCTTTGGTAGGGGCCGGCGTCCCTGCCGGCCCGAGTCGAGGCAAGCTATGTCGGCCTGGGCGCGCGAGATGAACGGTATTCACACTCACGTTTCTCGACTAGGAGGCAGAAAGAACTTTCTGGCAGACCTGTTCCCTGCCAGTTCTTGCGTAACTTCGGAAACCGCACGCATAGGGATGTAACGTGGCTGGTTGGATAGCCAAAATTCTTATCATCTGTGTGCTGGTCGGAACCACGATCGGAGCGTACGGCGGCGCGTTCTACGGGTGGTTTTTGCCCAAGGCCCTGGACAAGCCTGTGAGCCTTAGAGATGACTCGCCCCGTGCCAGGACTCACGGGTACGGATACTATTTCATCGGTGGTCGTACTCACATGGGTGGAGGTTATCGAGGCGGCAAATGACCTTGACGCGGCTCGGACGAGGAACCCACGAGTTGCTGAGGGAGCATAGGTTACTCGACTAAGTGCAGCATTTCACAGATACCGTCACGGACTTGGGTGCCACAGACCTGAGCAACCTCAGGTCAGTGCCGGAGGCTCATCCTAGAAGAGCACTGACCCAGCGAAACGCCGGGTCAGTGGCACCCGAGTGCGTCACCGAACTTATGAAACAGGGTACCAAGCAGCAATTCACATTGCACGAACTCCGATCGGCGTGACTTACGTTCATGGTTAACCTGGTCGGCTCCCGATCATTGGAGGAAGACGCTATGGATTTCGCATGGCATTACTTGAGGCCCATAACTATTCTGAGTTCAATCATTTATGCCCTTCTGGGACTGGGGCTCTTCGCTCTGGCGCTCTTCGTGATAACCAAGGTGACGCCGTTCTCCATTCGGAAAGAGATCGAAGAGGACCAGAACGTTGCCTTGGCTATCATCATCGGGTCAATCTTCATCGCCCTGGCTATCATCATACAGGCCGCGATTACCTGATCCGTATACTGGTCTACCTTGCGGTCTATGAAAGATCCCGCGCGATGAGCGACGTTCCTTGCAACGCATTGCTGTGCCGGCCAGGCTTGTGCTCAAGGCATAATCATGACTGCTGAACGGCTGCCGGGTGTCTTTCTCCTTGTCGCGGTGTTTGTCATTGCCGTCTGCGGGCTAATTTACGAACTCCTTGCCGCATCTCTCTCCAGTTACCTCGTCGGTGGGCTCATTACGCACTTCTCTATCGTGATAGGCGTCTTCCTGACGGCTATGGGAGTGGGATCTTATCTCACCCGCTTCATTCGCACTCGCCTGGTGGACGCATTCGTCATGATACAAATAGGGATCGGCCTATCCGGAGGCCTTTCCGCTGCGATTCTACTCCTGACCTTTGCGGCATTGGACGCGTTCTTGCCTGTGCTCCTGAGCGTGCTATCGGTCACCGGCACGCTCGTGGGAATGGAAATCCCGCTAATCATCCGAATCCTCAGGTCCCGCGAGGCCCTCCGCATCACCGTGGCCAATGTTTTGGCACTGGACTACCTCGGAGCTCTCGCTGCATCCTGCGCTTTTCCTCTGTTTTTTGTGCCTTATTTGGGATTACTCCGTACAGCTTTCATCTTTGGGCTCATTAACATTGCGGTTGCGGGCGTGTCGATCCGCATTTTGGGGCACATGTTGACGAAGAAGCCGCGGTTGACTTTGTTAGCGACCGCTTCAGCCGCGTTGCTCGCGATCGGCCTTGTTTCCTCACACACCTTCTCGTCTTTCACCGAGAGCCTCCTTTACCAGGATGAGATCATTCTGACGAAGCAGACTAAATACCAGCGCCTGGTTATTACCCGTTGGCAAGACGACGTTCGCCTGTTCATTGACGGCCATCTTCAACTCTCCACCGTGGATGAGCATCGGTACCACGAAGCGCTCGTTCATCCGGCTTTGGCTGCTTCTCCTGGGGCAAAGACCGTGCTTATCCTGGGCGGCGGAGACGGCATGACCGCCAGAGAGGTGCTTAAGCATAAGAGCGTAGAACGGATCGACCTGGTGGATCTGGACGACGACATGATCCGCCTCTTCAGAGACCGGCCTATGTTCGCGAGCCTCTCCGGAAACGCCCTGTCCGATCCCAGGGTCAAGGTGCATATCCGCGACGCTGGGAAATTCCTTGAGCAAACCCGCGATTCGTGGGATCTGATCCTCATCGATTTGCCGGACCCCAGCACCCTATCGCTGGCACGGCTCTACACCAAGAGTTTCTATAAGCTTTGCGCGAAGCGCCTCGCAGTTCGCGGGGTCTTGGTCACTCAGGCCACGAGCCCCTTTTACGCGCCGGAAGCCTTTTGGTGCATCGTGGAAACCCTGAAAGAAACGCCCCTTGGGCCTGAAGAAACAGGACGCTTCCAGGTCTATCCGTACCACGTCCATGTGCCGTCATTCGGTGACTGGGGCTTTGTAATGGCTACCCGACGAGTCATAGAGCCTCGCGATCTCAGTCTGACCGGAAATATCCCCTTGAGATTCCTCAGCAACCTGATTCTACCCACCCTTTTCGTGTTTCCACAGGACGTCTTGCCTAAGACAACAATCCAACCGAACAGACTCGATGACCAGGTCCTGGCAAAATACTACCGCCGAGCATGGCGACGCTTCGGCCCGTGAGCGGAAGAGAGTTGTTGAAGATTTTCCGGGGGAAACTTTTTTGATTACAAAAAAGTTTCCCCCGGACCCCTTTCAAAAAACGCTATCCTGCGAGCGTCCGCCTGCCGCGATATAGAAGCTCAGCTTCGCAAGCGATCTCGGCGATCACCATCAGCGCATTTTGGTGTTGCACAAAAGCGGTTGCTAAGCCTAGCGCCATGGGATGTGGTGACTCCGCGGAACGCGGGGGAACTGCATCGGTCGCGGCCTTTTCTCTGGTAGGGCCGGCGTCCCTGCCGGCCACATGCGCACAACTTGACTTCAACAGCAGCTTTCACTAAGTTTATTTGAGATATCAGCGCCAACGAACCAGCTGGAGATACAATGTCCGAGCAGTCCGCTTCCACTCGAAAAGCCATAGCCGCGACCGGCGAAATGAAACGTCTCGTGAGCGATCACTTCCTGTCGCTGGACCAAGCCAAGAAGGAAGGCCGGCCCAAGGTGGCGTGGTGCACGTCTGTGGGACCCGCGGAATTGCTCCACTCCTTGGGGTTCCTTGTTTATTATCCCGAAAACCACGGAGCGCTCCTCGGCGCCACTCGTATGGCTACGGATTTCATACCCGTGGCCAATGCCATTGGGTATTCTCCTGATATCTGTTCATACCTTACTGCTGACGTGGGAGCGTATCTCAAGGGCCAGACCCCACTTACCAAGGCTTACGGTCTCGCGACAATCCCCAAGGCGGATGTGCTGGTGTACAACACCAACCAGTGCCGTGACGTGCAGGATTGGTTCGCTTTCTACGCGAGAGAATGGAATGTTCCCCTGGTCGGCGTGCACACTCATCGGAACATCAAGTCTGTGGGAAAGCACCATATCGCAGACCTGGCAACCCAGATAAGGGAGATGATACCCACGCTGGAACAAGTCTCCGGCAATAAGTTCGACATCGACCGCCTTCGGGAAACCGTGCGCCTCTCGCTGGAGTGTACAAGACTGTGGCGACAGGTGCTGGAATGCGGCGCGGCCAAACCTGCGCCCCTTACTTTCTTCGATGCTACAATTCTTATGGCGCCTGCGGTGGTGCTGCGGGGCTTGCCTGAGGCGGTGGAGTTTTACAAACGTCTGCTGCAAGAACTTCAAGAACGCATTGCGCAGGGCGTTGCCGCGGTGCAAGGAGAACGGCACAGGCTTTATTGGGAAGGCATGCCTATCTGGGGCAAACTGCGCAACCTTAGCGATCTCTTTTCGTCCCTCCACACAAACATTGTTGCATCAACGTACTGCAACAGTTGGATCTTTGATGCGTTCGACCCCAAAGAGCCCTTTGAGTCCATGGCACGGGCATATACCGAGCTTTTCATCGTCCGCGACGAATCATACAAAGAAGCTTACATTCGCGATTGGGCACGAACATTTGCTATTGACGGAATTATATTCCACGACGCCAAAACATGCCCCAATAATTCCAACAGCCGCTACGGTATGCCTCAGAGGATGAGCGAAAGTTTGACTCTGCCGACTTTGGTGATCAATGGTGACCTGAACGATCTGCGCTGCTATTCGGAAGAACAGGCCAAAACTAATATCGAAGCCTTCATCGAACAGCTCGACGAGAGAGTGTGAACGGGTTAAGAATGGAACCGGGGAGGCCCTTGAGATCTCCCCATCCCCCTACAGTAAAGGGGCAAGACGCGTGGGTGTCAAAACAAGGTCACTATGTTTGGCCTCACGGGCCCCGGAAGGGCCATAGAAAGTAGCCCGGCGATTCATCGCCGGGAAAGCCCAACCCCAACTTTTGCCGTTTTGAGAGTCCCAGAGGGACGACAGAAAGCCAAAATTATATCGGATGATAGGGCCTACGTTCCTGAGTAGCTCTGCCGTCCCTCTGGGACTCAGAGATGTTGTTTGTTGGGCTTGCCTTACCCGGCAATGAATTGCCGGGCTACTATCTGGGTGTCCCGTCGGGACACCAAAAATTGAGTGGACAAATTGAACGACTGAGTCACTTCCTGGCCTGCACATTGCCTCATTCCTGATTCATAACTCGGCCAACGGAATGACTATATTACTGCAAGGGGATAGGCGCGGGAACAAGAGTCTAGCCTTTGCTGTTCTCGTGCACTAATTTATTGAGGGAGGTGCACCATGCCGCCTGCTCAAGCTTCAGAACATCATTCGAGCTTGACGTTGCTCGTCGGAGCTGTGCTTGCCGTTTGGCTTACCCTCGTCTTTATCCTGGGGGCGATCGGAGGCTTCGTTAGGCCGCCGGGAACTATTCCAATTCCGATCGTTCTTGCGGTTACGACACCCATCCTCGTGTTTCTCGTCGCGTTCGGAATGTCACGCTCGTTTCGGGAGTTCGTTTTGATCGCGGACCCCCGTCTCATGGCGGGGATTCAGGCTTGGAGGTTTGCCGGGCTCGGATTTCTGGCTCTCTATGCCGAAGGAGTGCTGCCGGGTCTTTTCGCGTGGCCCGCTGGTCTCGGGGACATCGCCATTGGGGTCACCGCTCCTTGGGTCATAGTTGCCCTCATCCGGCGGCCTGACTTCAAGCGCAGCTTTCTGTATGTGATTTGGAATCTCTTTGGGATACTGGATCTCGTCGTTGCAGTCAGCACCGGTGCACTCAGTTCCGGCCTGGCTCCGGGCCTGGCCGGCCCAGTCACGACCGCCCCAATGGCTCATTTGCCGCTGGTGCTTATCCCGGCGTTTCTCGTGCCGATATTTATCATGCTCCATCTTGCGGCACTTTTTCAGATTTCAGGCAAGCAAAGTCACTGATACCGGTTGTGTTTGGAAGGATTGTTCCGAATCACACGCTTCTTTGTTTCGGCCTTGCCAGCTCTGCTGTATAGGCAATCACGGTTTGCACGTCTTCAGATCGAGCGCCATTCTGTTCCTCTCGACATGGGCTGACCCGCGCTGTGTTCGGGTGATGAGCTCGGCGGGAAAAACGATTGACGGAATGACGCAAGGTGATTTACGCTCAGAGACAGGACACAAAGAGCTTTTTCCTCAACATGACGACGGTCTTGGCTCTTTCAGGCCGCACGGGACACTCCCCCCGCCTTTTCGGGCTCGGCGGAGCGATCCCTCTGGCCTTCGGGGGTTCCCAAACGGGTAGAATGGCAAGACCGCCGCATAATTCCAGCTTTCATTCCGGTGGGCTTGCTTCGCTCCAGGCAACGAGGGGGAATCATGATCACGTTATCGCTCAGACATACTGGCATGGTCCTGATCGGTATACTGTTTCTCATCGCGGCTCTCCCTGCTCATGGGGATGAGGCTCGCAAAGAGGACGGAGTTCAGAAAAGACCCATCAAGATCAATCAGGAGTTCAGATATGAGCAAACCCCTTCATTTGCCCAACGTATGCTGGAAGAATTGAAGAGAGCATTTAGTGCCGAACGTTCAGATGTAGCCGACGGTTTGGATCTTCTC